>NZ_JBSFFY010000002.1:0-489336 GCF_053596315.1 Streptomyces sp. NPDC001732 | reverse complement strand
GCCTCCTGCGCATCCGACGACCAGGTCCGCGCATCCCCACCAGATCACTCACACACCGTCAACGAGCATGAACCCAAAGCGTTTCGGATCAATAATCCCCACCCCGGCCCCAAGAAGATGAAGATTCCCGGAAAAAGGGAATCCCGCAGGACTCTATGTAGATGCCGTGTGCACAGCCAGTGGAAAGTTCCGCCCTCATCCCACAAAACGGGACATGCGGTATGTGATGTGACTCACGACCTGACGCTCCGGTGCGGTCGGCGCGGCTCGTGCGGAGCCGGATGCCCTACGCCTCCGTCACCGCCGTGGCCCGCCACGGGGCCAGGCGCTGGACGTCGCGGGCTGTTGCCGTGACGCCGCTCAGGAAGCCCTGGGCGCGGGGGGAGGCCGTGTCGCGGAGCCATTCCGGGGCGATGTCGCAGACCGCGACCTTCACCTCGGTGCCGGCCAGGGCGAGGGGCAGGGTGTGGACGACCGTGGAGGGGAAGCTGAGGACCGTGCGGCCGATCGGGCCGCGGCGGGCGATGAGTTCCAGGGGGAGGTCGGGGCGGACGATCTCCAGGCCGGTGCGGGCCTCCAGGGCGTGGAGCTTCTCGGTGGACTCGCGGCGGTGGGCGAAGTAGCGGGTGGCGCCGTGGGTGCGGGACAGGGACGCGACGGCCTCCAGGTACTGGTCCCGGTCGACCACGCCCGTCTCGACGAGGGAGGTGCCGACCAGGTCCGCGCCCTTGGTGAGCAGCGGCGGACCGAAGCGGGCGCGGGTCCAGGCGAAGGTGTTGGAGGTGAGGACGACGCCGGGCGGAGCCTCGACCGGCATCGCCGTGAAGACCTCGACCGTACGGGTGGCGGACGGGGTGAAGCGGCTGCGGGCGCGGGCCGTGACGGGGGCCAGGACCAGTTCGCGCGGGCCCGATCCGCCCTTGCGGTGCCAGCGCACCAGGCGTTCGCCGCGCGCCAGTTGGGCGACGAACTCCATGGTGGCGGTGCCGTCGTCGACCACGGTGAGGCGGGGGGCCCGGACCATGGTGAGCAGGAGCTGTACGTACCGGGAGAACGGGTCGCCGATGACGACGTGGCGGGCCCTGCGGACGAGTCCTGCCAGGTCGCGGAGGCTCTTCAGGGGGGCGCTCGCGCCGCCGCGGGCCTCCTGCCAGCGGACGTTGATGCCCTCGTCGCGGGCCAGCTCCGCCATCCGGCGCAGCTGGCCGCGCGACATCGGGTCGACCGGGGGGAGGACGACGACCGTGATGTCCGTCAGGACCCGGTCGTCGCCTCCCTCTGCGTGGGCCCACTCCAGGACGTTCAGGAGCTGGACCGGGCTCTCGACGAAGGCGAGGTTCACCGGTCGGCCCGTCAGACCGCGACCGGCTCGGCGGCCGGGGCCGCCTCGCTCTCGGCGACGACGCCCGTGACCCGGCGGAGCTTCTTCATCGGGCCGAGCTCGGACTCGTACACCTTCTTGACGCCGTCGCCGAGCGAGGCCTCGATGGTGCGGATGTCGCGGACCAGGCGGCTGAGGCCCTGCGGCTCGACGGAGGCGGCCTGGTCGGAGCCCCACATGGCGCGGTCCAGGGTGATGTGGCGCTCGACGAACGCGGCGCCGAGGGCGACGGCGGCGAGGGTCGTCTGGAGGCCGGTCTCGTGGCCGCTGTAGCCGATCGGGACGTTGGGGTACTCCTGCTGGAGGGTGTTGATGACCCGGAGGTTCAGCTCCTCGGCCTTGGCCGGGTACGTCGAAGTGGCGTGGCAGAGAAGGATGTTGTCCGAGCCGAGGACCTCCACCGCGTGGCGGATCTGGCGCGGGGTGGACATGCCGGTGGAGAGGATGACCGTGCGGCCGGTGGCACGCAGCGCGCGCAGCAGCTCGTCGTCGGTGAGCGAGGCGGAGGCGACCTTGTGGGCGGGGACGTCGAACTTCTCCAGGAAGGCGACGGCCTCGGTGTCCCACGGGGAGGCGAACCAGTCGATGCCGCGCCGGGCGCAGTGCTCGGAGATGGCCCGGTACTCGTCCTCGCCGAACTCGACGCGGTGGCGGTAGTCGATGTACGTCATCCGGCCCCAGGGGGTGTCGCGCTCGATGTCCCACTGGTCGCGCGGGGTGCAGATCTCCGGGGTGCGCTTCTGGAACTTGACCGCGTCGCAGCCGGCTTCGGCGGCGACGTCGATCAGGGCGAGGGCGTTGTCGAGGTCGCCGTTGTGGTTGATGCCGATCTCGCCGGTGATGTAGACGGGGCGGCCGGGGCCGGCGGTGCGGGTGCCGAGGGTGCGCAGACGGGAGGTGTTCATGAGGTGTGTTTCCTTAGCTCTGATGACTTGGGGGCTCGGAGACTCGGAGGCTTGGGGGCCCGGAGGCTCGGATGGCTGACGGGTTGGGGGACCCGGGTCACTTGGGGGACTGGTTGGGACGCGTGGCCGTGAGGGTGGGGCCGAGCAGCCAGGCCGCGATCTCGCGGATGGCGCCGAAGCCGCCGGGGACGGTCGTGACGGCGCGTGCGGCCGCCCGTACCGAGTCGTGGGCGCTCGCGACGGCGACGGGCCAGCCGGCGAGTGCGAAGCAGGGCAGGTCGTTGACGTCGTTGCCGACGTAGAGGACGCGTTCGGGGGCGACGGACTGTTCGTCGCACCACTGCTTGAGCGCGAGGTCCTTGCGGTCGATGCCGTGCAGCACCGGGATGCGGAGCTTGCGGGCGCGGGCGGCGACGACGGGGTTCTGTTCGGTGGACAGGATCAGCAACGGCAGTCCGGCCCTGCGCAGTGCGGCGATGCCCAGGCCGTCGCCGCGGTGGACGGCGACGGTCTCGCGTCCGTCGGCGTCGATGAGGACCCGGTCGTCGGTCTGGGTGCCGTCGAAGTCCAGTACGACGGCGTCGATGTCGTCGAGGGTGGGCAGCGGCGACGGGTCGAGCAGCGGTGCGAGGGCGCGGGCGCGGGCCAGGTCGTGCGGGTCGTCGACCTCCAGGACCCGTGCGGCGTCGGTGCGCACCAGGGCGGTGTGGCCGAAGAAGCGGTGGCGGTGGGTGCGGAAGCCCGCGACGTCCATGGCGTACGCGGTGCCGGTTTCGAGGAGGTCCTCGGGGCGGTCCTGGCGCCTCTGCCGGACGGACTTGTCGTGGTTGACGCCGTGGTTGCCCTCTTCGACCGCGCTGCCGTCGCGCCAGAGGAAGCCGTGGAAGGGGGCGACCGTGACCGCGGTGTCGGCGCCGTCGCGGGCGACGGCGGCGGCGACGCCGTCGATGTCCTCCCGCACGACGAAGGGGCTGGTGCACTGGACGAGCAGCACCACGTCGGCCTTCCGGTCGCGCATCGCCTCGTACGCGTCCAGGGCGTGCAGCACCGCGTCCTCGCTGCTGGACCTGTCCCCGGCGATGGCCGCGGGGCGCTGGACGAGGTGCAGCCGCTCGGGGGTGTCCGTCGTGTCGCCCGCGGCGCGGGCCGCGTCGGCGATGGCCGCGTCGTCGGTCGTCACGACGACGTCCGTGACCTCGTGGGAGGCCAGGCAGGCGCGTACGGCGCGGGCGACCAGCGGTACGCCGCCGACCTGGGCGAGGTTCTTGGCCGGTACGCCCTTGGATCCGCCGCGGGCGGGGATCACGGCGAGCACGGTGGGCGGCGTCATCGCTGCTCCTGGGGTCGGGGTCGGGATCGGGGCGGGGATCGGGGCCGGGTGCGAGTCCGGGGCCGGGATCGAGTGCGGGTCCGGGGCCGGGATCGAGTGCGGGTCCGGGGCCGGGATCGAGTGCGGGTCCGGGGTCGGGTCCGGGGGCCGGGCCGGTGGGGTGGCGGGCGGCGGGGTCACAGCTCGCCCATCCGCCGGATGACGGGGGCGACCCGCTGGACGCCCTGCCGGTACGCGCCGCGCGCCGCTTCCCGGACCGCGTCGCGCACCGCGCCGCGCACCCCGCCCGTCTCGCGCGGCCGTTCGGCGCCCGGCAGCGGGTGGCCGTCGGGGGCGAGGTGGTGGCGGGCGAGGATGCCGGGGAGGTAACCGGGGGCGGTCGCGGGGGTGTAGTAGGGGGCGAGGTCGGGGAGCCCGGGGGCGGCGAGCAGCGCGTCGACGCGGGCGCGGGCCCGGTCGTAGGCGGCGGCGTACGTGCCGTCGGCGGCGACGCCCTGGCCGGCCAGCCACTCGGGGTCGGGTTCGGGACGGAAGCCGCCGTCCAGCCGGTCCCAGGAGGTGAGCAGGCCGGAGCCGATGAAGTGGTGGTTGCCGAGCGCCTCGCGGACGCCGAGGTCGGTGAGGACCGCGGTCGGGATGCGCCGGTGCAGGGCCTCCAGCGCGGCGGTGGAGGAGACCGTGACCAGCAGGTCGGTGCGGTCCAGGACCTCGCCCATGTTCCCGTACGCCAGACGGAAGTTGGGCGGGGTTCCGCCGGGCAGCCGCTCGGCGAGCCGCTGGTACGGGAGTTCCTCGATGTGCGTGGTGTGCTCGCCGGGCTTGGAGCGCAGCTTCAGCACCACCTCGCGGCCGGGGTGCAGCCGGGCGTGCTCGACGAGCCTGCGCAGCAGGTACGTGCGGTCGGCGCGGGAGGCCGGTACGGACGGCTGGGCGGCGAAGACAACCGTGTCGCGGCCGGCCTCCGGGCGGTGCGGTTCGCCGCCGAGGAACGGCAGGGCGGCCTCCGTGACGGCCGAGGCGTCGGCGCCCACGCCCTCGTACACCGCGCGGAAACGCCCGGCGTCGTGGCGGGAGTTGGCGAGGACGACGTCCGCGCCGTGCCGCAGCAGCAGCCCGTCGGCGAGCTTCTCGTAGACGACGCCGACGTAGCCGGTGACGACGACGGGCCTGGCCGGCAGCCGCAGCGCGGCGATGCCGTGCAGCATGGCCTGGACGGCTCCGCCGACGAGGGCGAGGACGACGACGTCGTACCCCTCGTCCCGCACGGTGTGCAGGAACTCGACGGCCGTCACCTCGCGCACCCGGTCGGGTCCGATGCCGACGTCGCCGACCTCGGCGAGCTGGCGCGGGGTCGGGGTGGCCCGGCCGCGCAGCAGCAGTCCGCTGATCTCGACGCGCCGCGCCGGCGCCCCGGACGTACCGGCGGTGAGGCGGCGCGCGGTGAGCGCGCCCCATTTCCACCGGGTGTCGGAGTCGGCGAGCACGGCTACCCGGAGGGCGGTCGTCTTTTCGGTACGTGGGGGCACGTCCCAGAACTTAGGAAGGCATTCCGATTCGCGGCCCAACGCGACGGCAACAGCTGGTTAACAGCCTGCCGACGATTGGCTAATCGGTCCGGCCGGCGGCCCGAAAAACCCGCTCATTCACGCCGGTTCACCATTCCCGCATGTTCCGTTCACCCGCAGTCCTTCTCCGGGACAAGGCAAATGCCGAAACCGCCCTTAGCGTGACCGAGTGGTTAAGCTCTCCGTCATCGTGCCGTTCTACAACGTGCGGGCATATGCCCCCGACACCCTTCGAAGCCTGCGCGCCAACGCGCGCGAGGACTTCGAGTTCGTTCTCGTCGACGACGCCTCGACCGACGGGACCGCGGACCTCCTGCTCCGGGCGCGGGACGAGATCCCGGGGGTGGTGCTGCGGCGGCACGAACGGAACCGGGGGCTGGCGACCGCCCGCAACACCGGCCTCGACGCGTCGAGCGGCCGGTACGTCACGTTCCTCGACGGGGACGACTGGCTGGCCCCCGGGCACTGTGCCGATCTGGTCGCCGCGATGGACCGCCTGGGGTGCGACTTCCTGCGCACCGACCATGTGCAGTGCCGGGCGAAGTCGCGCACCGTGGCCCGGGTGCCGCACGGCCTGCGCGAGGTGCCGATGCGCCCGCGCGACGCGATCCTCCCGGTCGGGCGCACCACGTCCGTCGACTACCCGTACGCCTGGGCCGGCGTCTACCACCGCCGTCTGGTCGAACGCGGTCTGATCCATTTCACGGACGGGCTGCGCACCGCCGAGGACCGGCCGTGGATCTGGCGGCTGCACCGGGAGGCGGAATCCTTCGCCGCGGTCGGTCTGCTCGGGGTGTTCTACCGGCGCGGAGTTTCCTCCTCGCTGACCCAGATCGGCGATGTCCGGCAACTCGATTTCATTCGCGCGTTCGACCAGGTGCTGGAAGAGACCGCACGGGATCCGGAGGCCGACGCACTGCTGCCGAAGGCGGTGCGTACCTATTGCGCGCTGATCTCCCACCATTTGGCGACCATTTCGAAATTCGAACCGGCCGTGGCCCGCGCTCTTCTCGACAGGGGCGCGGCGGCGCTGCACCGCATGCCGCAGGACATTCTGAAAGAGACGGTCGACGCCATGGACGCCGACAGGTCCGCCCGGCTGCGACGGCTGCGCCGCCGCCCCTTCACCGCTGCGAGGACCGCCGCATGACCACCCAGATCCTCTGCGCGTCCACCCTCTACGGCGCGGCCACCCTGGCCGCGGCCGTCGACACGGGTCTCGTCCGGCCCGCGGACCGGCGCATCCTGCTGGTCAACAACAACGCCGCCGTCCCCGAGGTCTCACCGTCGCTCGACGCGATGCCGGGCTTCGAGGCGATCCGGGACCGGTTCGACGACGTGCTCTCCTGGAACGCGGCGATCGAGCCGTTCCATCCGTCGGGCTGGTCGCCGCGCCCCGAGGACCTGCCGCTGTGGGAACGTCATCTGCGCAGACTGTGGGAACTCGGCGACGACGAGGTCGAGTTGGCCGCCGAGTCCATCCAGGTCGACCCGGCCCTCGCCGTCACCGGGATCTTCACGGGCGCGCCCGTGGACGTGTACGCGGACGGGCTGATGAGCTACGGGCCCACCCGGATCAAGCTCGATCCGCTGCTCGGCACGCGTGTGCGCCGGGTCCTCCACCTCGATCTGGTGCCGGGCCTCGAACCCCTGCTGCTCACGGAGTTCGGCGTCGGCGCCGAGATCGTGCCCGGCGACGCCTTCCGCGCGGTGCTCGGCGAGATCGGGGCGCTCTCCCCCTCGCCGGACGTCCCGTACGACCGTCCGGCGCTGCTGCTCGGCCAGTACCTCTCGGCGCTGGGCATCCTCACCGCCGAGGAGGAAGAGGAGCTCCATCTGCGCATGCTGCGCGGGGCCGCCGCGCGCGGGCACCGGCAGATCGTCTTCAAGCCCCATCCGACGGCGCCCGCCCGCTGGTCCCGGCTGCTGGAGACCGAGGCCGGCCGGCTCGGCGCGGAACTCACCGTGCTCGACGCGCCGGTGCTCGCGGAGACGTTGTACGAGCGGTTGCGGCCGGTGCTCGTCGTGGGCTGTTTCTCCACCGCGCTCTTCACCGCACGGCAGTTGTACGGTCTGGACACCGCCCGCACCGGTACGGGAATGCTGCTGGCGCGGCTGACGCCGTATCAGAACAGCAACCGGGTACCGGCGGCCCTCGCCCACACCCTGCTGCCCGAGCTGGAGACTGGGCGCACCCGGACGCCCGGCGACACGGGCCGGCTGGTGGCCACGATCGGGTTCACGATGCAGCCGCGGATCCATCCGCAGCTGCGGCCGGCCGCCACCGCGTACCTCACGGACGGCGTCACCCCGGACGAACAGCAACTGTTCCCGCGGCGCAGGCTCACGGCGCTCGGGCTTCCCGGCGGCCTGCCCGGCCGACTCGCCACGCTCTCCCGCAATCCGGCCGTGCGGCGGGCGGCGAGGAGGGCCCGCCGACTGGGACGGGCCGTACTGCGCTGACACCCCGGGCTTCCCGGCGTTCCGGGGCGCGGGACTCACGGGCCGTACTGCGCCGACACCCCGGCACTCCCAGGCGGTCCCGCCCGTCCGCCCGGGGCCGCCCCGGGATCAGCCGAGCACCCTGCTCATCCCGAGCCGCCCCCACAGCAGCGCCGCGCCGAACGACAGCAGCGTGGTCGCCGCCGTCACCGCGGCCACCAGTGCGGCGGCCCCCGGCAGAGACAGGCCGGGAGAGACGAACAGGTCCGTGAGCACGCCGAGGACCAGGACATGGACCAGGTAGGCGCCGAACGACGCGTCGGCCAGCCGGGTCAGCCGGGGGCGCAGCCGCTCGGGAATCCGCAGCCGGTGCAGGGAGAGCAGTACGCCCGCGCTGAACAGGGCCACCAGCACACTGGCGTACGGAATCGCGTAGTGGACCCGGTACTGGTACCCGACCACCGCGGCCAGCGCCACCAGCGACGGCGGTATCCACAGCAGGCGCCTCTTCCCGACGACACCGGCGGGCAGCGCGAGCAGGAACGCGCCCAGCATCGCGTAGATCAGCTGGTACGGGCCGAAGCCCCAGCCGAAGCGCGGCAGTTCCAGGCCGGTGACCGCGGAGAGGTCGCCGAAGAGCGACGGCGCCGCCGCCAGGACCAGGAGCGCCGCGCCCAGGCCCCACGGCCGTCTGCCCGACCTCACCATCACCACGAAGGCCAGGAGCATGATCACGGGAATGTAGGCGTACAGGTACCAGAGGTGGTAGGCGGGGCGCACCGAGGCGAAGAGCGAACCGAGCGCCAGGTCGCCGACCGGGTCGTCGTCGGTGCCGCGCAGCCGCCCCCATGCCAGGTAGAGGGCGGTCCACACGGCGAGCGGCAGCACGATGCGGACGATGCGCCGTCGCAGTTGCGCGCCGTCCTTCGGCGGGGCGCCGACGAGGACGACCCACCCGGCGATGGCGAAGAACAGCGGTACGGCGAACCGTCCGGCCGAGTCCGCCACCAGCCCCGCCCAGTAGGTGCCCGAGCCGCCCGACGGTTCGCGGCCGACGGCGTTCACGAACGCGGAGCCCGTGTGGCAGAGGATCACCCCGACCGAGCAGAGCAGTCTGATCAGGTCGATGTCGTGACGGTGCTCGCGGCGCGGACGCCTGTCCGGGGCCCGCTGCCCGCCCGGCGGTACGGCTGAAGGAGCCGGCGGTGTCGGCGGTACGGGCGAGGAGGCCGGCGGCACCGGCGAGGAGGCCGTCACACCCGCAGGGTGCTGCGGGTGCGCCGCACCGTGCTGCGCAGCCGGGCCGCGGCGCCCGGGGTGCTGCCGCCGGGCAGGGAGAGCTTGCCGAGCCGTCGGCGCTTGAAGTAGTGCCGGGTGCTGTCGTCCAGCCGCTCCCGCAGCCAGCTCTCCGCCTCGCCCCGCAGTTCCGGGTGGAGTTCGGACTGCATGCAGTAGCCGACCGTGCGGACCAGGGGGCCCAGGGTGGCCGGTGCGGTGCCGGGCAGGGCGGGCACGCCCCCGCCGCCGTGCCGTTCCAGGTCGGGCACGTAGTGGTCGACGATCGTCAGCGGGATGCGGTTGCTGTTCTCGTACGGGGCGATGCGGTCCAGCACCAGGCCGGTGCCGACGCGGGCGACCGGGATGCCGTAGTACACCGCGGCGGTGAGCATGGCGGTCGAGAAGCAGCCGACGACGAGCGTGGGCGCGCACCTCTCGAAGAGGGTCTCCGCCAGCAGGGGCGTGTCCAGTGCGACGAGCCGGATCCCGGCCTCGGCCGCGGCCCGTTCCAGGGCGTCGGAGTAGCGGACGGGGGCGGTGGGATGGGGCTTGAAGAGGACGGAGGTGTGTCCGGCCCCGGCGGCCCCGTGCAGCATGCGGACGTGCAGGGCCTCCTCCTCCTCGACGGTCAGGATGTCGAGGGCGGCCAGGTACTGGCCCAGGAGCACGGCGGTGGGGGCCTGCGCGATCGCTTCGGTGAGTTGCCGGTCGCCGTCCGCCGCCGCGGCGATCTCGCCCAGGACCTTGCGGAAGGCGTCCTCCGGTACGAGTTCGGTCTCCACGTCGAACTCGGACAGGAGCATGGGCCGGAGGCCGGGCACCAGGTCGAGGTGGAGCACCCGCCGGACCCGGCAGCCCATCGACTGGGGCAGCCTGGTGCGGGTCGGGCCGTAGCTCATGAGGCCGTCCGCGTAGATGTGCAGGGCGCTCTCGGAGAAGATCGCCGCGAGGGCGCGGGCGGGGTCGACCTGGATGGATTCCAGGGCCAGTTCGACGGGTTCCTCGCCCAGCCCCCAGGCGAGCCGGAGCGCGCGCTGCCACAGCACGACGTCATCGGCGCGCGGCCCCCAGGCGCCGGGGTGGTACGGGCGGATCGTCTCGTTCCAGCTGATGACGGAGTCGAAGCGGGCGGCGATCCGGTCGTAGCCGAGCAGCGCGTCCGGGCCCGCGGCGGTCTCCGGCACCGGGGCGTTGTTGCACACCAGCAGGATCCGGCGGGTGTCCGCCGGGGGTCCGAACTGGCCGGCGTCGAGGGCGGCGGCGAGCGTGGCGGCCCCGTACAGGGTCGAGACCTGGAAGATCTGGGTGCGGGTGGGCATGGATCAGGCGGCCTTCTGCTTGTCACGCAGGCGTCGGAGCACGGTGCTGCGCTTGGTGTCCATCGTCGTCAGGATGTGGTCCAGCACGTGCGGGGGCATGCGGTGCAGCGCGGCGGCCGACTCCTGCCGCAGCCGACGGGCCGTGGCGGCCTCGTACTCCCCCGCCTTCTCCGTGTGGAAGGCGATCAGCGCGCAGTAGGTGCGGACCGCCTTGGGCAGGAGGAGTTCCGCGTCCCGGTCCTGCTCCAGTTCCGCCAGCAGGGTGTCGTAGGCGGGGAAGAAGTCCAGCTGGCGGGCGTCCTTGATCTGGGTCAGCGAGGTGGTGACGCCGCGCCGGTAGAAGATCCCGTGGAGTCCCAGGACCGCGCAGGAACGTGCCCGCAGGTGCAGCCGCCAGGTCCACAGCCGGTCCTCGGCGGTGCGCAGCGCCGGGTCGAAGAGCATCCCGCCGTCCTCGAAGAGCCGCCGGTGGTACAGGCCGGCCCAGACGAAGGGGTAGTCGACCATCGTCTCCATCCCCGGGTACGCGATCCCCTCCCGCGGATCGGTCGCCCGGTCCCGGACCCGGGCCGGGGCGCGGTGGACCGCCCGGCTGGTGCCCGTCGCCCGGACGTGGTCGTGGCGGACGAAGTCGACGCCCAACTCCTCGGTCGCGCACAGCAGTTGATCCAAGTGCCCGGGGGCGTACCAGTCGTCGCCGTCGAGAAAGGTGAGGTACTCCCCGCTCGCCGCCTCGATCCCGCTGTTGCGGGCGGCGGCGATGCCCACGTTCGTCCCGTGGCGGATGACCCGGGCCTGCGGGAGTCTCGCGGCCCAGCGGTCGACGACGGCCGGCGTCTCGTCCGTGGAGCAGTCGTCCACCAGCAGGAACTCCACGTCCCCGGCCGCGTTGCGGGCGAGGCTGCCCAGCGTGGTGTCGGCATACGGGGCGACATTGTGGAGCGGTACGACAACGGACAGTTTCGGCACGCCGGCCCTCGCCTTCGATCTTGTGGCCGCCACCGTAATCAGGCGCACCGAGGACGGAGTGGCCCGCGGGGCGACGGGCGGTGAACTCTGGACGACGCCCGCGTGACACGGTGCGCGCGGGCGCCGACGCCCCCCGTACCGTGCCTCAATGCCCGCGGCGATCAGTTGCGGTCCGTCCTCGAAGCGTTCGTCGCAGCGGGCGAAGATCTCGGCACCGGCGGCTGCGCCCCGGACGGCCCGACGAGCGGGGGCCGGCGTCTCTTCGACGTCTTCCGAGGGCCGCACTTCACCCTGCTGGCGGTCGACACGGACACCGAACTCCCCGTGTCGGACGGCGACTTGGTCCGCGTACACCGCACGGGCGCCCACGAGGCGTACGGGAAGGGCCTGTTCCTGGTCCGCCCCGCTGGCTACATCGGCTGGGCGGGCGCGGGCGCCTCGGGGCTGGTGCAGTACCTGGCCCCGCTCGGACCCGCCCCGCTCACGCACCCCTGAACGGGAACGTCACCCACCACCGAGCAGGACCGTCACACGCCCCTGAACGAGCACGTCACGAGCCGCTGCCCGGGAACATCACACGCTGCTGAGCGAGAGCTTCGTCGCGAACCCGAGGAACAGCAGCCCGGCCGCCGACGTGGCCCCCGCCGACAGCCGCTTGCGGCGGCGGAACGCGGCGGCCAGCCGGGTGCCGCCGAAGATCAGCATCGACAGGTACAGGAAGCTGGCGATCTGCAGCAGAGTGCCCAGCACCAGGAAGGACAGCGCCGGATAGGCGTAACCGGGATCGACGAACTGCACGAAGAACGAAATCAGAAACAAAATCGCCTTCGGGTTGAAGATGCTGACCACCAGCGCCCGCCGGTACGGCCGCTCCATCATCGCCGGAGCCTCCGCCGCGGCGCCCTCCCCCGCCAGCTCGGCCGCCCGCCGGTGCCGCTCGCGCCACATGGTGACCGCGGCCCGCAGCATGCCGATGGCCAGCCAGGTCAGATAACCCGCACCGGCGAACTTGACGATGGTGAACAGCACCGGGTTCGTCCGCAACAGCGAGGAGGCCCCGAGCGCGGACAGCGTCATCAGCACGGTGTCCCCGGTCCACACCCCGGCCGCCGCCGCATACCCGGTCCGCACCCCGCGCCGGGCGGCGACGGACAGCACGTACAGCGAATTCGGCCCCGGCAGAAGGACGATCAGCACCAGGCCGGCGAGATAGGTCGGAAGATCGGTGACACCCAGCATGAAGCGGAGTGTCGCACGCGAGTACGACTCCTTGTCCAGAGGGTTCCAGAGTTCGAGAAGGGCCGGGGCCGGAGCGGTCCCGGGTCAGTCCTCGTCCGATACGTCCGCCCGTGGTGTCACAGTGAGCCTCCCCTGGAGAACCTCCACGCGATGCCCAGGCAGCGAGCGTGCGAGCTGGTCGGCTGCCTCGCCGAGCGTCAGCTCCGGCTGTTCCTGCACGTGCACCTGCTCCTCGTGCTGTATTACGGCCACGGCATCCTCCTTTCGGGGATCACTGTTCACGAGCTTGTCCACGGCTGCGGACATTCAGCGAGAGATCACCCGCGCGGGTACCCGTCACCTCAGAATGCGTCCGACGGCTCGTACGTTCCCCAGACTTCGCGCAGGGCGTTGCAGACTTCGCCGATGGTGGCGCGTGCCTTGAGGGCGTCCTTCATCGGGTGGAGGACGTTGTCGGTGCCCCGGGCGGCCTCGCGCAGCCGGTGCAGGGCGGCATCGACGGTGTGCTGGTCGCGGCGGGCGCGGAGGGTGGCCAGACGAGTGGCCTGTTCGGTTTCGATGGCGGGGTCGACGCGCAGGGGTTCGTAGGGCTCCTCCTCGTCGAGGCGGAAGCGGTTGACGCCGACCACGACACGTCGGGCCTCGTCGGTGTCCAGGGCGATGCGGTAGGCGGAGCGTTCGATCTCGCTCTTCTGGAAGCCCTGCTCGATCGCGCGGACCGCGCCGCCCCTCTCCTCGACCCGGCCCATCAGTTCCAGGGCCGCGGCCTCGATGTCGTCGGTCATCCGCTCCATGGCGTAGGAGCCCGCGAACGGGTCCACGGTCGCCGTCACATCCGTCTCGTACGCCAGGACCTGCTGGGTGCGCAGGGCCAGGCGGGCGGATTTGTCGGTGGGCAGGGCGATGGCCTCGTCGAAGGAGTTGGTGTGCAGGGACTGGGTGCCGCCCAGGACGGCGGCCAGGGCCTGGACGGTGACGCGGGCCAGGTTGACCTCGGGCTGCTGGGCGGTGAGCTGGACCCCGGCGGTCTGGGTGTGGAAGCGCAGCATCAGCGACTTGGGGTTCTCCGCGCCGAACTCCTCCTTCATCACCCTCGCCCAGATCCGCCGGGCCGCACGGAACTTCGCGACCTCCTCCAGGATCGTGGTGCGGGCGACGAAGAAGAACGACAGCCGGGGCGCGAAGTCGTCCACGTCCATGCCCGCCTCCAGGGCGGTGCGCACGTACTGGATGCCGTCGGCCAGGGTGAAGGCGATCTCCTGCACCGCACTCGCCCCGGCCTCGGCCATGTGGTACCCGGAGATCGAGATCGTGTTCCACCTCGGCAGCTCCTTCCGGCAGTACCGGAAGATGTCCGCGGTCAGCCGCAGCGAGGGCCCCGGCGGGAAGATGTACGTCCCGCGCGCGATGTACTCCTTGAGCACATCGTTCTGCACCGTCCCCGTCAGCTGCTCCGGCGGCACCCCCTGCTCCTCGCCCACCAGCTGGTACATCAACAGCAGCACCGCCGCCGGGGCGTTGATCGTCATCGAGGTGGAGACCTTGTCCAGCGGGATGCCGTCGAACAGGACCCGCATGTCCTCGACCGAGTCGACCGCCACCCCCACCTTGCCCACCTCCCCCGAGGCAATCGGCGCATCGGAGTCATGACCCATCTGGGTGGGCAGGTCGAAGGCCACCGACAGGCCCGTCGTCCCGTTCGCGATCAGCTGCCGGTACCGGGCATTGGACTCCACCGCCGTACCGAACCCCGCGTACTGCCGCATCGTCCACGGCCGCCCCGTGTACATCGAGGGATACACCCCCCGTGTGAACGGATAGCCCCCCGGCGCCCCCAGCTTCTCCCCGGGATCCCACCCGTCGAGCGCATCCGGCCCGTACACCGGCTCGACGGGCAATCCCGACTCCGACTCGCGTGTCATCTGCTGTGCCTCCGCTGGAGCTGCTCACTGAAGCCACTTACCGGTAACCACGATTCCCGCGACGGCCTGCAGCGGTGGGCGCCGGACCGTTCGGAGGGGCGCGTGCGGGACCTTGCCCACAGCCCCGGCCCGTGGTTCCCCGCACCACTCCACCCGTCATGTGCGGGCTTTGGCAACCGGGCGGAGCGGGAATCCGTCTCATGAGTTACCGGACACCCAGGGGGCCGAGATGAGACGCAGCACCACCGGAAGCACGTCACGGACAGGGATACGGGACGGGGCACGGCGGCTCGGGCCGCGGGGCCGGGCGGGGGCGACCGCGGCGCTCGCCGTGCTCGCCATGACCGCGGCGACCGGCTGCGAGGCGAAGGTCACCGGCAGCGCGTCGGCGGCCCAGCCGTCACCGCCGCAGGCCACCGCGAGCGACGACGGCAGCCCCACCCCGCCGCCCACGCCCACCGCTCCGGCTTCACCGTCCTCGCCGTCGTCACCGTCCCCGACGGCCACGACGTCGCCCGCACCGGAGCCGGACCCGCAGGGCAGGACGCTGATGTCGAGCGGTTCCCAGGGCGAGCAGGTGCGGGAACTCCAGGCGCGGCTGCGGCAGATCGGCCACTTCGACCGCAGTCCGACCGGCTACTACGGCACCGTCACGGTCGCCGCCGTCCAGTCCTTCCAGGGCAAGCGCGGCCTCTCCCGCACCGGCAGGACGGACACCCTCACCTGGCAGAGGCTGCTCGGCATGACGCACCGGCCGACGGCCACCGAGCTGAACCCGCCGACCACCAGGCCGGTCGCCAAGCCGGACAAGCGCTGCCTGACCGGCCGGGTCCTGTGCATCAGCAAGAACAGCCGGACGCTGTCGTGGATGATCGACGGCCGCGTGCTCTCGTCGATGGACGTCCGCTTCGGCTCCCAGTACACGCCCACCCGCGAGGGCACCTTTTCGGTCTACTGGAAATCGCGCCATCACGTGTCGACGATCTACCACACGCCCATGCCGTACGCGATGTTCTTCAGCGGCGGCCAGGCGGTGCACTACTCGGCGGACTTCGCGGCCCGCGGCTACAACGGCGCCTCGCACGGCTGCGTCAACGTCCGGGACGAGGGGAAGATCGCCTCGCTCTTCGCCCAGGTGAAGACGGGGGACAAGGTCGTCGTCCACGGATAGGCCACGGGCGGACCGGGCGGGGAAGGTGGCCGGAAGAGAAGGGGCGCGGGCGGGACCGGGGGAACGTGTCCCGCCCGCGCCATGTGCGCTGAGCCGTAGGTACGGGGGGAACCCCGGCTCTGTGCGCTGCCGATGACCAGTCGGCTCAATCTGTACTGCGTCACAGCCCCGAAAAGTGTCACACCCGGTGGTGCGGGGCGCGCGGAAGCTCTGTCGCACCCGGGTCGACCGCCTTGTTCCGGCCACCCCGCGACCCGGTCGGCGCGCGACTCGAACGACACGCGATTCGGCCGGCGCGCGACTCGAACGACACGCGATTCGGCCGGCGCACGGTTCAACAGACGCGTCGTTCGGCCGGCGTTCGGAGGCGGGCGCGGAGACGGCGCGGAGACGGCGCGCAGGTGGTGCCGACGGAGATCGGAGCGGCGGCGGCTTCTAGGAAGCCGGGGTCAGGTCCGAGTCCGGGGTCGAGGTCGCGCTCGACGGCGTGTCGTCGAGGGACGGGAGGGCCGGGGAGGGCGTGGGGGAAGGATCGACGGTGCCGTCGGCCGGGGTGTCACCGCCGACCGTACCGCCCCCGTCCCCCGCCCCGTCGTCCTGCCCGTCGTCGTCCTGGTCCCCGTCGCCGCTGCCGCCGTTGTCGCTGCCCGGGGCCTCGCTCCGGTCCTTGTCCGACCCCTCGATCACGCGGTCGCAGAACCGGTCCAGGTTGCGGGCCCCCTTGGCCAGCGTTTCGAGATTCCGCCTGCGGTCGTCGTCCAGATTGCCGTTGCGGTAGTCGCGGCAGGCCTTGAGCGCCTTGGCGTACCACGCGCCGGACGAGCCCTTGCCGGGGTACTCGGGCAGCCCGCTCTTGTCGGAGGAGCGCGGCGAGCCGCTCACGGAACTGCCGGGCTTGCGCGCGTCGCGCCGGTTCGATCCGTCGCCGTCGGCCCGGCCGGACGGGGTGGAACGGTTCGGCGCGGACTCGGACGCACCCCGGTCCGGATCGGACGACGGGGTGCGCGGCGTCTCGCCCGCGGTGGGCCCCGAACCGAGTTCCTCGGGGGTCGCCGCGGCCGAGACCGAGGTCGCGGGCATGGGGGCGTGATCGCCGAACGGCCCGGGGAACATCCCCGTTCCCGCCGCCACGGCCACCCCGCCGAGCGCGCAGCCCGCGAAGGAGGCGACCAGACCGAAGCGGACGGGGCGGCTCCAACGCGGCCGGCGGATCCGGCCGGAGCTGCCCGACGCGGCGGACGTGCGGGACCCGGAACCACCGGAGGCGGCCCTGATGCGCACCGTGGGCAGGACCTCGGTCCCGGTCTGCCGCGCGCCGCCCTCGGCGCCGCCCGCCCGCTTCCGGACGCGCGCGGAGTCGCGTGCGGAGCGCGTGGCCGTGCGGAAGGCGGCCAGCGCCGCAGCCTCGCCGGGCAGTTCGCCGGTGGCCGGACGGGCGGACCGGGCGGCGGCGTCCAGCGCGGCCACCAGCTTCTCGGCCTCCGTACACGGGTGACCACCGACGGGATCGACCGGTTCGCCGCGGAGCAATCTCTCCGCGGCTTCCTTGTCAAGCCATTCGTACCGCTCGTCGGCCATCACATGTCCTTCTGCGTCCAGGGACGCGAATGCGTCACACCCGCCGGCGCCGCCAGACCGTTGCGGGCGGGGCGTTGGGTGGGTACGGCATCGAGTTCCGTCGTGCGGCCCGCCGCACCCCGGCGGGTGGCGGGCGGATCGGCCGGGCTCTCCCCGGCAGCGCGGGCCGCGGCGTCGCCCTCGCCGCCCGTGTCGTCCGTGCGCAGCAGTTCGGCCAGGCGTTTCAGGCCCCGGTGCGCCGCTGTGCGCACCGCTCCCGGACGCTTGCCCAGGGTCTGCGCGGCGCTCTTCGCGTCCAGGCCCACGACCACCCGCAGTACCACCGCCTCGGCCTGGTCCTGCGGCAGCTGGGCGATGAGCGACATCGTACGGCCGGTGGCCAGTGCCTCGATCGCCTCGTCGGCGGTGTCGGACTCGGCGGGCCGCTCGGACAGTTCCGACTCGTCGCCGCCGACGGCGGGGCGTCTGCCGCGCATCCGCAGGTGGTCCAGCGCGCGGTTGCGGGCTATGCGCGCCGCCCAGCCGCGGAACCGGTCGGCGTCGCCGCTGAACCGGTCGAGGTCGCGCGCTATCTGCAGCCAGGACTCGGAGGCCACGTCCTCGGCGTCCGGCTCTCCCACCAGTGTCCGTATGTAGCCCAGCAGCCGCGGCTGTACGGCGCGGTACACAGTACGGAAGGCGTCCTCGTCCCCGTCCTGTGCCGCGACCACCGCGGCAGTCAGCTCCGCGTCGTCCCCCAGCACTCCCTCAACCTGCCCTGCTGTCGCGAATCGCAGCTGGTCATAACTGCCGCGCCACCCTGCGCGACACAGCACGCTACGTCCTTCGCGGGGCTCGCGTCCATGACTTGTACAACCCGCAACATTGCCCGGACACGATGCGGTGTGACAGAAAACGCAGCGACGGCGCTGAGAGGAGTACGGGGTCGTCCTACGACCCCGTCGGAAGACGACCGGGGCCTCTCCTGTGGGGGGTGGCGGCCCCGGTCGTCCTCGTCACTCCCGCGGCCCGCGCGACGTTCCTCGCCGCCGCTCCCGCAATTCCCGCGACGTTCCTCGTCCGGGCGGCGCGGTCGATTCAGCCGGTCGCGGCACCGTTCTCTCCACCGGCCGTGCCGCCGCCACCGCTGTTCCCGGCACCGTTCCCGCCGCTGTTCCCGGCACCGTTCGTCCTCGACGGCTTCGGGCCGCTCCGGCCCTCCCCGGGCTCGGCCGTCCTCCCCCTCGCGTCCTGTTGGTCCCGGTCGTTCCGGCCCCTGTTCGTCTCCTGCGGTGCCTGCTGTTCGAGGAGGCCGGCGCAGTAGGCGCGCACCGCCGTCTCCGACGCGCCGCCCGCGGCCGTCTCCAGGCGCTCGAAGGCGGTGGCGTCCAGGGACCTGCCGTTGCCCCGGTCGGCGAGGTACACCCGGCACAGGGCGGTGATGTTCCGGGCCCCTTTGGAGGACCGTGCGTCGTCCGGTGCCTTCGTGGATCCCGTGCCCCTGCCCGTCCCCGTGCTCTCCGCCGTGCCGTCGCCGCCCGTCGGGGGCGGTGCATCGCCGGTGCGGCGGGCGCCGGGGGTCACGGGGGCGGGGGACGTGGGGCGTACGGTCCCGGGTCCGTCGGACCCGCCGCCGAAGGGTCCCGGAAGGGCCCCCGAACCGGCGGCCACCGCGACCCCGCCGAGCAGCGCCGCAGCCAGGAACCCGCCGAGCACTCCCCGGACCGGGCGCGCCCCGCGCCGACGCACCGCCGGACGCCAGTCGTCGCGCCGGCGGCGCCGCCACCACGGCACCGGCGCGTGCGCTCCCCCGTCCCGGGCGGCCAGGAACGCGGCCACGGCGCGCCGCTCACCGTCCGTGTCCGGCACAGGCGCTCCGGTTGTCTCCGACGCGTCCGGCCGCCGCTGCGATTCGTCCCTCATGCTCCATCACCCCGCGCACGGCGCGCCCTCTTCGTCCCGTCGCCGGGCCCGCCACCCGCCCTGCCACCGGGGGACAACTGTTCGGCCAGCCTCCTGAGCCCCCGGTACGCGGAGGTGCGGACGGCCCCCGGGCGCTTGCCGAGCACGCGTGCCGTCGCGGCACCGTCCAGGCCGACGACCACCCGGAGCAGTACGGCCTCGGCCTGTTCCCGGGGCAGCGTGCCGATGGTCTCCAGCGCCTCCCGGGTGGAGAGCGTCTCCAGCGCCGCGACGGCCGTGTCGTGGCCGTCGGGCAGCTGGAGCACGTCCTGTTCGAGCAGGGTGACGCGGGGCCGCCGCTTCAGCCTCCTCAGATGGTCGAGCGCGCGGTGCCGGGCGATCACCGCCGTCCAGCCGCGGAACCCGGCGCCGTCACCGCGAAAGCGCCCCAGGTCGCGGGCTATCTCCAGCCAGGCTTCGGAGGTCACGTCCTCGGCGTCGTCGCCGACCAGCCCGCGCACGTAGCCGAGGAGGCCGGGCTGCACCATCCGGTACACGGCGGCGAAGGCTTCCTCGTCCCCCTGCTGGGCACGTTCGACGGCGTCGCCGAGTGCGGCGTCGTCCACTTGCCCGCGGCGCTGTTCCTCACCCGTACCCAACAACACCCCTACCCGACGGCCCGGCCCGGCACCGGACACCGTGCCCGTGCTCTGCCGAGGCAGTGGTACCACTCTTTGCCCGCGCCGCTCTTTGTCCGCGTCGCTCTTTGCCTGCGCCGCTCTTCCTCCGCGTACCTCTTTCTCTGCTTTTCTCTGCATCCTTCTGCGCCCGATCCTGCAGAAACGTCACAGATACCCGCGTCCGGGAGCAACCCCCTCGACAGAAGTGAGGTATGTCACTCTCCCGGGAATCGGTGTGACGTTTGAGTTCCCGGATGCGCTGGGTACCCCGGGCCGCCTGCGCGACAGGTGGGGCCCGTGAACTTCTGAGTAAGTGAACTCTCTTGAGGGGTGGGGCATTTGAGCTCGCGCAGTTCGCATGCGTACAGACCGATGAGCCTGAAGCGCCGCACCTGGCTGACCCTCGGTGCCGTGGTGCTCGGCGGGGCGGGAGTGGTGACGGTCGCCATCGCCAACCCGTCCGACGGGCCGGCCGGTCCGTCGGGGCCGAAGCAGCGTCCGGCGAAGCTGCGCTCGCTCGCGCTGGACGGCGGCACGGCCACCGAACGGAAGCTGCCGACGACGGGCACCGAGCCGTTCTCGCTGGTGGGCATCGGCTGGGACGGGGCGGCGGACGTGAACGGCGCCGCGCGGGTGCGGACCCGGGACGCCGGGACCGGGAAGTGGTCGCCCTGGCGGGAGCTGGAGATGTCCGCCGACGGGCCGGACGGCGCCGAGCGGGCCGCCGCCCACCGGGCGACCGAGCCGTTGTGGGTCGGCGCCTCGAACGCCGTGCAGGTGAAGGTGGATTCGGCCAAGGCACTGCCCAAGGGGCTCAGGCTCCACCTGGTGGACCCCGGCGTCAGCAGGGCCGAGTCCCGCAACCCCGCGGCGGCCACGCTTGCCCCCGGCTCCCTGGACAACGCCGCGTACGTCACGGAGGAGACCGCGAGCCCGTCGGCGAGCACGACCGACGCCCCGACCGACCCGGCCACGGAGTCCGCCGCCCCGACCGACACCGCGCCGGCCACGGAGTCCGCAGCCCCGACGGACCCCGCCACCGCCACCGCCACGGCCGGTGCGTCGGAGACCGCCACCGCCTCGCCCACGCCGGAGCCGTCGACGACCGTGCCCACCGCACCGCCGTCGACCGTCAACCGGCCGCCGATCATCGGCCGCGCCCAGTGGGGCGCCGACGAGTCGCTGGTCGAGGACCCGCCGGAGTACATCGACAAGGTGCAGGCGGTCTACATCCACCACACGGCCGACGCGAACAGCTACAGCTGCGCGGACTCCGCCGCCATGGTCCGCGCGATCCTGACCTACCACGTGAAGACCGAGGGCTGGAACGACCTCGGCTACAACTTCCTGGTCGACAAGTGCGGCCAGATCTTCGAGGGCCGGGCCGGCGGCGTCGACCTCCCGGTCAAGGGCGCCCACACCTACGGCTTCAACTCCTACTCGACCGGCATCTCGCTGCTCGGCGACTTCGAGACCGGCAGGCCGACCCCGGCCGCCCTGCAGTCCGCCGCCCGGATCGCCGCCTGGAAGCTCGGACAGTACGGCGTCAGCCCCACCGCCAAGGTGACGCTGACCCGGCTCGTCACCGACGCCGAGGGCAACACCCGGCCCGCCGGTGACGTCACGTTCAACACCGTCGCCGGGCACCGCGACGGCTTCGCCACGAAGTGCCCCGGCGCGAACCTGTACAGCAAGCTCGGCGCGATCCGTACGTACGCCACCAACGGCACCCGCAACGCCGCGATCCCGACCGCCGACTTCAACCGGGACGGCGTCACCGACCTGGTCGTCGGCCTCCCGAAGGCGGCGAAGAGCGACGGAAGCGTCGTCGTGCTGCCCGGCACCAGGAACGGACCGGGCACGACGGGGAAGCGGATGCTGAACCAGAACAGCCCCGGGGTGCCCGGCGCCTCCGAGGCGGGCGACCTGTTCGGCTCGTCCAGCACCTGGGGGGACGTGAACGGCGACGGGTACGCCGACCTGGTCGTCGGCGCCCCCGGCGAGGACATCACCCAGGCCGACAACGGCACGGTCGTCGTGATGTACGGCCCCGGCCTCACCACCGGCCGGAGCCACTCGGTCACCTCTTCGGGCCGGATCGGCGGCGAGAAGCTCGGCACGACCGTGGCCTCCGGCGACTTCAACGCCGACGGCAGGGCCGACGTCTTCTCCGTCGCGCCCGGCAAGCCCGGCCGCTGGTGGGCCTGGGACGGCAGGACCGGCGCGGCCCGGTCCGGCTACCTGAACACCTCCGCGTACACCGCCGCCGTGGGCTACGCGTCCGCGGTCACCGGCGACTTCAACAAGGACGGCTACGCGGACGCGGCCGTCGGCTACCGGGACCCGGGCGGCATCGGACGCCTGCTGTGGCTGAAGGGGTCCGCCACCGGGCTCCAGCGGGTCGGCATCCTCGACGCCCGCGGCGGACGCTCGCTGGCCGCCGGTGACATCAACGGCGACGGCGCCACCGACCTGGCGGTCGGTCAGCCGTCCGCCGCCGAGTCCGGGCACACCGCCAAGGGCGGCGCGGTCACGGCCGTGTTCGGCTCGGCCTCCGGCCTGACCTCCACCGGCCGCAAAACGATCCACCAGGACACCACCGGCGTGCCGGGCAGCGGCGAGACCGGCGACGACATGGGGGCGTCCGTCTCCGTGGGCGACGTCAACCTCGACGGGTACGGCGACATCCTCACCGGCGCACCGGGCGAGGACCTCACCCGCGCCGGCGTGAACCGGAGCGACGCCGGCCAGATCTTCCTGATCCGCGGCTCCGCCACCGGGCCCACCGGCACCGGGGCCGTCGGATACAGCCAGGACACCACGGGCGTCCCCGGCTCCACCGAGGCGGGCGACCGGCTCGGCTCGTCCGTCTCCCTGACCGACCTCTCCGGCTACGGCCGGGCGGACATCGCGAGCGGCGCGGACGGCGAGGACGCCGGCAACGGCACGGTCCTGCAGATCGACAACACCAGCACCTCGGGCATCAGGGCGGACACCGCCCTCTACTACGGCACGACGGCACTCGGTTCACCCACCGGAATCCGGATCGGGCTGACCCTGGCCCCGTAGGGCGTGTTTCGAAAGTCCCGCCCACGAGCGGGGCGCACGGACCGGAGCCCCTCGGACCTGACCCGAGGGGCTCCTTCCGTACGGGCGCCCCCCGAGTCGAGGACACCCCTTCTCCGGCAGGCGACCGCGCTCACGGCGAGGCTCCGCGCATCGGCGGCGGCGATCAGTTCCAGCAGGCTCATCGGCGTCCCCTGTCGGCCCGTCCGGGCGCGTGCACACCCGGACGCGGCGCTTCCTGCTCACCGCGTTCAGCGCCGGACGGCTCAAGACCGTCACCGCAGGAGGCCGAATCACACCGCCTGGCGGGCCCGTCCCCGACGGGCCCGACGCGTCACGGGCGGGTGCCGAGCGGGTACATGCCGAGGGCCGCCCGCTCCCCCTGCATGCGGGTGAGCCTGCGCACGAAGAGGACGGCGAGCACCGCGGCCACGATGTCGAACGCGTCGGACACCATCGTCAGGTCCGTCGCGTCGATGATCTCCTGCACCTCGTCGGCCTTCCTGGCCTGCCGGGCCGTGGTCCAGGAGAAGAGCAGCGTGCAGACCCACCCGCCCCACCACAGATTCATCAGGGTGGCCGGGGCCGTGCGCCAGCTGCCGTCGGTGTTGGTCTGGGCGCTCGCGGTCCAGATGCCGCCCGCGATCCGGCGCGGCAGCACCAGGTTGGCCACCGGGACGAACCAGGAGCCGACCGCCCAGCCCGGCGCCATCGTCTGCATGCTCGGGTCGAACGCCTCGGCGTTCAGCCGCACCCGCCGGAACCGGATGATGAAGACGATCCCGGTGGCCAGGATCATGACGCCCTGCAGCACTCCGGCGGACCCGTACAGGTTGTCCGCCATGGCCGCCGACTCGTCGTACGTCTCGAAGCCGTCCTCCAGCCCGCCCGCGATCAGGCTGCGGAGGTGCAGCCCCGCCGCGACGGCGAGCAGGTCCGTCGCCGCGACCAGCGGCAGCAGGACGACGACGGCCTTCGCGAGCCCGTCCGGTGAACGCAGGTACTGCTGCGGAGCGACGAAGGCCGGGGCGTGCGGGGCGGAGGTCGCTTCCCCGGCCGGCCCCGCTCAGTCCGCCCCGTCGAGCCGGTCGGCCAGTGCCCGGAAGCCGTCCCAGGTCAGCGCGGGCTTGGCCGGGTCCCACAGCTTCTGGGCGGTCGCCCGCAGCGGCATCCGGATGCCGCGCGCCACCTGTGCCGGGGTCTGCGCCTGCGGGAAGTCGCCCCAGACGGCGAACCGGCCGCCGAGGATCTGGCCGGACCAGCGCGCCGGCACCGGCTTGGTGCCGCGCAGGACGAGCGGGGACCACTGCTCGTAGATCCGTCGGCCCGTCGGGTAGACGAAGTTGTTGGGCTGGCCGAGCACGTAATAGAGGAACTCGTCGTTGAGGTTCACCACGCGCCGCCCCTCGCGCAGGTACTCCTCCGGCTGCCGGGCGCCGTACTCCCTGCCCGTCCAGTACTCGACCTCGATGCCCTTGTCGGCGCGGACGATCCCGTCGCGGAAGAAGCCGTCGTTCCACGCCTTGGGCTGCTTGCCGTGCGAGCGCACCACGGCCGCGCGGTCGTTGAGCCAGCCGGTGGCGAGGTCCTTGATGCCTGCCCCCGCCCCGTACTTCCGCTGGGCGGCGCGCTGCAGCTGCGGGTACGAGGCGGCCGGGTCCCGCGCCATCAGCGCGAGGTACTCGTCGGCGCCGAGATGCCAGTACCGGCCGCCGAACAGTTCGGTGAACTCGCCGAGGAGTTCGTCGACGAGCTTCGCCGCCCCCGGGTCGGAAATGTCGAGCGAGCCGGGCGAGAGCCTGCCCGAGACGCTGCGCAGCTGGAGGCCGGGGTGGGCCCGCAGCACCGCGCCGAGGTGGCCGGGTGAGTCGATCTCGGGGACGACCTGAATGTGCAGCCGGTCCGCGAGGCCGAGGATCCGTCGCACCTCCGCCTTGGTGAGGTGCTGCGGCGACACCACCTCGGGGTGGGTGTCGGACTCGATGCGGAAGGCCTGGTCGTCGGAGAAGTGCAGGCCGAACTGGTTGAGCTTGAGGTCGGCCATCTCGCGCAGCCGGTCCTCGATCCAGGCGGCGGTGTAGTGCTTGCGCGCGATGTCGAGGTTGAGGCCGCGCTGCGGCCGGTCGGGGCGGTCGCGCACCTCGCCCTCCGGCATCGCCCCGTCGGCACGCACCGACTGCTTCAGCGTGCGGGTCCCGTAGAAGACACCGGCCTGGTCGGGCCCGCTGATCCGCACCCGTCCGTCGCGGACGGCGAGGGTGTACGACTCGGGGGTGCCCCTGCCCGGGGCGAGCGCCAGCTCCACGTCGCCCGCGCGGGCGGGGACGTCGCCCCGGTAACGGATCTTCAGCTCCTCCGCCAGCAGCCGCCCCTCGTCCGCGAGCGCCCCGCTGCCGTCGGCGACGACGACCCCGCCCTCCGGCCCGGGGCGCCAGCCGGGGCCGCGGGCCGCGACGTGCTCCCGTACGGCGGGGATGGTGCGGGGGGCCGTGGAGAGCGGGTAGCTCCGGGTCGGCGAGGGGGCGGCGGCGGAGGGCGAGGGGGCGCGGGGCGCCGACGTCTGCCCCGCGAGCCCGCTGTCGGAGCCCTCCGGCCAGACGACGACGGCGATCGTCGCGGCGGCCGCCGCGGTGAGGACCGCGCCGGCCGCGAGGGCGCCGCGTGAGGGCGACATGGTGGAAAACCTCCGTTGTTCGCGGAAAATTCGCGGGACATGGGTCGGGCACATGCGTCGGGGCGCGGGTCGGGACGGGCGGGCCGACGACGGGGTCCGGTGCCGGGCGGCGTCCTCGGGACACGGTCCATCAGACCGGATCGCGGGGTCTCACCCGTCCCGAAACTCTCCCGTCCGGGTGAAATTCGCGCATTCGTCGGACGTCTGTTGCCCCGCCTCGGTAGCTTTGAGGCACATTCGTCTCTCCCTTCACCCTGCATCTGCCCGGCCTCATTCGCCCCTTCCCACCCAGGGTCACAGATGCCGTTGACCCGAGGAGCCCACGCTGTCCAGGTCCAGCGAGTCCCACGCCGGTCTCCCGGAGCGGTTGTGGCAACCGGCCACCCGGACGGCCCTGCCCGTCCAGGGGGCCGTGCCCGCCCGGGGTCCGGCCCGCCCTCCGGGTCTCGACCGCTTCAACGCCGTGCCGCCCGCCGATGCCGAGGCGGCCCTGCTGGAGTGCTGCGGCAGCCGCCGCTGGGCGCACCGGCTGACCCTGCACCGCCCCTACCCCGATGTCGGCGCCCTGCTGGCCGCGGCCGACGAGGCGGGGTACGACCTGGCGCCCGCGGACCTCTCCGAGGCGCTCGCCGCCGAGACCTCCCCCGGCCTGCACCACGCCGCCCCGCCCTCCGCCCATCTCGCGCTGCGGGCCGCGCACGCCGCGTACGAGAGCCGCTTCGGCCATGTCTTCGTGATCTGCCTGGACGGCATGGAACCGGCCGAGCAGCCGGACCAGGTGCTCGCCGCGATCCGGGCCAGGCTGGGTCACGAACCCGACCACGAACGGGTGGTCACGGCCGACGAGATGCGGCGGCTCGCCCGAGGTCGCATCATCGACCTGGTATCGGCTTCATAACGGAATGGGCTCGGCCGGAGAGGTCAGCAGGAGGTTCTAGGCCGTCCGTGCCCGTTTGGTTGCCACTTTGATCACACCGTGGACCCCGGCGCGAACGAACCGACAATCCGTCGCTACGATGGCCGGGGCCGGTGGACCGTACCCGGCCGGGTCAGACCGACAGTCAAGCCGGCCGACCCCAATCCCCGCTCCCGGAGGGTTCTTCCGTGCCGGCTGGAACGCTGTACCGCGGCCGGGAAGGCATGTGGTCCTGGGTGGCTCATCGAGTCACCGGTGTCCTCATTTTCTTCTTCCTGTTCGTACACGTCCTGGACACCGCTCTCGTCCGTGTCTCCCCCGAGGCGTACGACGACGTCGTGGCCACGTACAAGACGCCGATCGTCGCGCTCCTCGAATACGGCCTGGTGGCCGCCATTCTCTTCCACGCGCTCAACGGTCTGCGCATCATCGCCGTGGACTTCTGGGCCAAGGGTCCGCGGTACCAGAAGCAGATGCTCTGGTCCGTCGTGGGCATCTGGGTCGTGCTGATGGTCGGGGCCCTGTACCCCGTCCTCGGCCACGCCGTACGCGAACTCTTCGGGAGCTGAGGCCAATGTCCACCGAGTCCTCCGCCGCGATCGGCTCCGTCGAGGGCGTCAGCCTGTACGACGTCGACAACCCGGCCCCGGTCATCGAGCCGCCGCGCAAGCGCACCGGCAAGACCCCCAGGGGTTCGCGCACCAATTTCGAGATGTACGCCTGGCTCTTCATGCGCCTGTCGGGCATCGTCCTGGTCGTCCTGGTCCTGGGCCACCTGCTGATCCAGCTGGTGCTGGACGGCGGCGTCTCCAAGATCGGCTTCGCCTTCGTCGCGGGCCGCTGGGCCTCGCCGTTCTGGCAGGTCTGGGACCTGGCGATGCTGTGGCTGGCCATGCTCCACGGCGCCAACGGCCTCCGTACGGTCATCAACGACTACGCCGAACGGGACAACACCCGCTTCTGGCTGAAGATGCTCCTGTACACCGCCACGGTGTTCACCGTCCTGCTGGGCACGCTGGTGATCTTCACCTTCGACCCGAACATCCGCTAGGCGCCGGGCCAGAGGGACCAGAGGAAATCATGCAGATCCACAAGTACGACACCGTCATCGTCGGCGCCGGCGGCGCCGGTATGCGCGCGGCCATCGAGTCCACGAAGCGCAGCCGGACCGCCGTGCTCACCAAGCTCTACCCCACCCGCTCCCACACGGGCGCCGCGCAGGGCGGCATGGCCGCCGCGCTGGCCAACGTGGAGGAGGACAACTGGGAGTGGCACACCTTCGACACGATCAAGGGTGGCGACTACCTGGTCGACCAGGACGCCGCCGAGATCCTGGCGAAGGAGGCCATCGACTCCGTCCTCGACCTGGAGAAGATGGGCCTGCCGTTCAACCGCACGCCCGAGGGCCGTATCGACCAGCGTCGCTTCGGCGGGCACAGCCGCAACCACGGCGAGGCCCCCGTCCGCCGGTCCTGCTACGCCTCGGACCGCACCGGCCACATGATCCTCCAGACGCTGTACCAGAACTGCGTCAAGGAGGGTGTGGAGTTCTTCAACGAGTTCTACGTCCTCGACCTGCTGCTCCAGGACGTTGACGGGGTCAAGAAGTCCGCGGGCGTCGTCGCGTACGAGCTGGCGACCGGCGAGATCCACGTCTTCCAGGCGAAGTCGGTCATCTTCGCCTCCGGCGGCACCGGCAAGTTCTTCAAGGTGACGTCGAACGCGCACACCCTGACCGGTGACGGCCAGGCCGCCGCCTGGCGCCGCGGGCTGCCGCTGGAGGACATGGAGTTCTTCCAGTTCCACCCGACGGGCATCTGGCGCATGGGCATCCTGCTGACGGAGGGCGCCCGTGGTGAGGGCGGCATCCTCCGCAACAAGGACGGCGAGCGCTTCATGGAGAAGTACGCGCCGGTCATGAAGGACCTCGCGTCCCGTGACGTCGTGTCCCGCTCCATCTACACGGAGATCCGTGAGGGCCGCGGCTGCGGTCCCGAGGGCGACCACGTCTACCTCGACCTCACGCACCTGCCGCCGGAGCAGCTGGACGCCAAGCTCCCGGACATCACCGAGTTCGCGCGCACGTACCTCGGCATCGAGCCCTACACGGACCCGATCCCGATCCAGCCGACCGCGCACTACGCCATGGGCGGCATCCCGACCAACGTCGAGGGCGAGGTGCTGGCCGACAACACCACCGTCGTCCCGGGCCTGTACGCCGCCGGCGAGGTCGCGTGCGTGTCCGTGCACGGCGCCAACCGCCTGGGCACCAACTCGCTGCTCGACATCAACGTCTTCGGACGCCGCGCGGGCATCGCCGCCGCCGAGTACTCCGCGAAGAACGACTTCGTCGAGCTTCCCGAGAACCCGGCGCAGCTGGTCGAGGAGCAGGTCGAGCGACTGCGCAACTCGACGGGCACCGAGCGCGTCGCGGCGCTCCGCCAGGAGCTGCAGGAGTGCATGGACGCCAACGTGATGGTGTTCCGCACCGAGCAGACCATCAAGACGGCCGTCGACAAGATCGCCGAGCTGCGCAAGCGCTACCTCGACGTGGCCGTCCAGGACAAGGGCAAGCGGTTCAACACGGACCTCCTGGAGGCCATCGAGCTGGGCAACCTGCTCGACCTGGCCGAGGTCATGGCGACCTCCGCGCTGGCCCGCAAGGAGTCCCGCGGCGGTCACTACCGCGAGGACTACCCGAACCGCGACGACGTCAACTTCATGCGCCACACCATGGCGTACCGCGAGGTCGCGGCCGACGGCACCGAGTCGATCCGGCTCGACTACAAGCCGGTCGTCCAGACCCGCTACCAGCCGATGGAGCGTAAGTACTGATGGCAACCCCGACTCTGGACAAGGTCGAGGCGCAGTCCGCCGCCTCGCCGTACATCACGGCGACCTTCCGGATCCGCCGCTTCAACCCCGAGGTCTCCGACGAGGTCCAGTGGCAGGACTTCCAGATCTCGATCGACCCGAAGGAGCGTGTGCTCGACGCGCTCCACAAGATCAAGTGGGACCTCGACGGCACCCTGACGTTCCGTCGCTCCTGCGCGCACGGCATCTGCGGCTCCGACGCGATGCGGATCAACGGCAAGAACAGGCTCGCCTGCAAGACGCTGATCAAGGACATCAACCCGGAAAAGCCGATCATGATCGAGGCCATCAAGGGCCTCACGGTCCTCAAGGACCTCGTGGTCGACATGGAGCCGTTCTTCCAGGCGTACCGCGACGTCATGCCCTTCCTCATCACCAAGGGGAACGAGCCGACCCGCGAGCGCCTGCAGTCCGCCGAGGACCGCGAGCGCTTCGACGACACCACCAAGTGCATCCTGTGCGCCGCGTGCACGTCCTCGTGCCCGGTGTTCTGGAACGACGGCCAGTACTTCGGCCCGGCGGCGATCGTCAACGCGCACCGCTTCATCTTCGACTCGCGCGACGAGGGCGGCGAGCAGCGCCTGGAGATCCTCAACGACCGTGACGGGGTGTGGCGTTGCCGCACCACGTTCAACTGCACGGACGCCTGCCCGCGTGGCATCGAGGTCACCAAGGCGATCCAGGAGGTCAAGCGGGCGCTGATCACGCGCCGCTTCTGAGCCCCGCCGACGCCCGGCCGCAGCTCAGAGCGTCCGGCAGTAGGTAGCGCGGGTGAAGGAGCGGGGCTGGGGTGCGTGCATCGCAAGGCGGAGGATTGAGGCATGGCGGAGCCATGGCGATTGACGACAACGCCGCGAGGTGCGTGCCCCAGCCCCGCGACGCCGCGGGGCCTACTGCCGGACGCTCTGAAGGGCCCGGCCTTCCGCAGGAACTCCGCGGAAGGCCGGGCCTCCTTGCTGCGCGGCCCGGGACTTGACGGTACGGTCGTGCGGAACCGGGCACCGGTTCACCGCCCCGGCGCGGCAGGGCCCCGGGACGCGCAGGACCGACCGAGAGCGGGGAACGTTGAGCGATCCGAATCCGTACGCGGACGAATCGTACAAGTGGGGGCCGACTCCCCAGCAGCCGGGCACTCCGCCCACTGCCGCGGACGACCAGGGGGCCTCCGGCGCCCCGGCGTACGGCCATCCGCAGCAGCCGGGTGCGCAGCCCGGCGCGGGCATGCCGGTCCTGACGTTCGGCGACATCGCCGTCATGAACGACCAGATCGTGACGCCGGCCGGTCCGATGCCCCTCAAGGGCGCGGTGTGGACGGCCACGGACCTGTCGCGCACCGAGGAGAAGATCCCGACGGTGGCGATCGTGCTCGCGGTGGTCTTCGCGGTGTTCTGCCTGGTCGGTCTGCTGTTCCTCCTGATGAAGGAGAAGCAGACGGCCGGCTTCGTCCAGGTCTCGGTGACCAGTGGCGGACGGCACCACTCGACGATGATCCCGGCGGTCTCCCCGGACACCTTCCCCATGGTGATGGCCCAGCTCAACACGGCCCGCGCCATGAGCGTCTGACGGTACGCCGGACGTCTCGTCCCGCACCCCTCCCCGGGCCGATACCCTCGGGACCGTGGTGAAGGAAGCGAAGGACGTGAAGGAAGTCAAGGCCTCCAAGAGCGAGCAGACCCGCACCCTCATTCTCGAAACCGCGCTCCGGCTCTTCCAGGAACGCGGCTACGACAGGACGACGATGCGGGCCATCGCCCAGGAGGCCGGCGTCTCCGTGGGGAACGCCTACTACTACTTCACGAGCAAGGAACATCTCGTCCAGGGTTTCTACGACCGGCTGGCCGCCGAGCACGCGGCGGCCGTGCAGAAGGTCCTGGACGAGGAGAGGGACCTCGCGGCTCGCATGCGCGGGGTCCTTCTCGCCTGGCTGGACGTGGCGGAGCCGTACCACCGCTTCGCGGCCCAGTTCTTCAAGAACGCCGCCGACCCGGAAAGCCCGCTCAGTCCGTTCTCGGCCCAGTCCGTCGCGGCGCGCGAGGCGGCGATCGCCATCCACCGGCGGTGCCTGGCCGGCTCCGACACCAAGACCGATCCCGAACTGGACGCATATCTGCCGCAGTTGATGTGGCTGTCCCAGATGGGCCTGGTGCTGTACTGGGTGTACGACCGGACCGAGCGCGCCGAGCGCAGCCGCCGTCTGGTCGAGCGCTGCACCCCGATCGGCGCCCGTCTCGTCGCGCTCTCCCGGTTCCGGGTGCTGCGCCCGCTGGTGCGGCAGGTGCACGACGTGCTGGAGGAGTTCCTGCCCGGCGCGGCGAAGCCGAAGAAACCCTGAGGGCCCTCCCGCGAACGGACCGGGGGGCGGTGCGCCGGCGCGTTGCCGGGCGTACCGCCCCTCGTCGTCCGTCCTGCGGGTCGGCCCTCCGCAGGCCCGTCAGATCCGCTTCAGTTCCCAGAGCCGCCAGAGGCCGGTGCCGTCCGAGAGGTACTGCGAGCCGGAGACCTCGGTCGTGCTGACGACGTAGTCCTTCTTCTGCCACAGCGGGACCAGCGGCACGTCCTCGCCGACCTGTGCCTGGAGGGACTTGAAGTCGTCCGTGGTGCGGCCCCGGTCGCTGTACTGCTGCGTGGAGCCGATCAGGCTGTTCACCTTCTTGCTGGAGTAGCCGTTGTGGAGGGCGTTGTTGCGGCCGACCAGCGGCTGGCTGAAGGTGTCGGGGTCCGGGTAGTCGGGGAACCAGCCGACCGTGAACGCGTCGTACTTGCCGACCGCGTACTCCTTCTGGAACTTCGTCCACTCGACGGCGTGGACCTCGATCTTGAACAGCCCGTCCTTCTCCAGCTGGCGGCGGAGTTCCTTGGTCTCCTCCGCGTACGTCTCGTCGCCGCCGCGGTAGCCGAAGTCGATGTGCACCGGCGTCTGCACGCCGGCTTCCTTCAGCAGCTTCCTGGCCCGCTCGGGGTCGGGCGTCGGATAGGCGTCGAAGAACGGCGTGCTGTGTCCGATGTACCCCTGCGGGATCAGCGAGTAGAGCGGTTCGACCGTGCTCTTGTAGACGTTGCTCACCAGCGGCCCGCGGTCGACGAGCCAGGCGATGGCCTGCCGGACCCTCTTGTCGGCCAGCGGGGAACCGGGACGGGTGTTGAAGACGAGGTTGCGGATCTCGGCGCTTTCGGCCTCGGTGACGCGCATGTCGGGGTCGCCGGGGTTCAGCTCGGCGAGCACGGCCGGCGGCAGCTCGCGGTGCGTGACGTCGAGCTTCTTGGCCTCCCAGGCGTCCCGGAGGTCGCTCGACTGCTTGTAGTAGTGCAGGTTGACCGGGACGCCGGTCTTCTGCACCGCACCCTTGTACCGGGGGTTGGGGACCAGCTCGGCGAGGACGCCCGGACGGTACGACTTCAGGACGAACGGCCCCGATCCGTCGACCGTGTTCCCCTTCCTCAGCTTGTCCGCCGGGTACGACTCGCGGTCGACGATCGAACCGGCTCCCGTGGCGAGCTTCTGCGGGAAGGTCGCGTCACGCGCGGAGAGGTTGAACGTGATGGTGCGGCCCTCGGTCACCACGTTCTTCAGGCTCGGGAACAGCACCCACGGGCCGACGTCCGTCTTGATCCTGAGCATGCGCTCGATGGAGTACTTGACGTCGGCGGCGGTGATCGTCCGGCCGTTGGAGAAGGACAGGTCGTCACGGAGCTTGCACTGGTACGTCTGGAGCTTCTGGCCGATGAACCCGCAGCTCTCGGCGGCGTCGGGCTCGGGGACGGTCGCCCCGGCCTTGAACGTCAGGAGGGACTGGTAGAGGTTGCTGTAGATCGCCCAGGAACCCGCGTCGTACGCGCCGGCCGGGTCGAGCGAGGTGACCGCGTCCGTGGTGCCGACCGCGATCGGCTTCTTGTCCACCTCGTCCGAGGGGAGCAACTGCCAGGCGCCGATCCCTACGACGACCAGAACCCCGATGATCGCAAGAATCCGTAGCCGGATCGACCGCATTGCCGTGCTCTCCCTTATCAACCCCACCTCGATGTTGTGCTCAGATACGCACATCACCGCATGCTCTCGCTCAGCCAATCACACGATATTCACATCTGGAAGAGCAGAACCGACACTCATAGCCTTTTGTTGGGCACTTGAAACCTCGGATGCACCCAAAGGGCCGGAACCTGTCACCGGCCGAGGCGCATTCCTGTGAACGCCCGGGTCACGCCCGTAGCGAGGCGAGTTCCACGACGGTGATGTCGGAGGGCGCGCCGACCCGTACGGGCGGCCCCCAGGCGCCCGCGCCGCGCGAGACGTAGAGCTGGGTGTCGCCGTACCGGTCGAGTCCGGCGACGGTGGGATTGGCCAGGTCGGCGATGAAATTGCCCGGCCAGAGCTGACCGCCGTGGGTGTGGCCGGAGAGCTGGAGGTCCACGCCGTGGGCGACGGCGTCGTGGATGACGACGGGCTGGTGGGCGAGGAGGACGGCGGCGCGGGCACGGTCCCGGTCGCCGAGCGCGCGGGCGAAGTCGGGGCCCTGCCCCTCGCTCTCCCCGGCGATGTCGTTGACGCCCGCGAGGTCGAATCCGTCGATCTCCACCCGGGCGTTCTCCAGCGGGTGAAGGCCCAATTCCCTCACCTGGTCCACCCATTGGGCCGCACCGGAGTAGTACTCGTGGTTTCCGGTGACGAAGAAGCTGCCGTGCCGGGCGCGCAGTCCGGCGAGCGGTTCCGCCGCCGGGCCGAGGTCGGCGACGGTTCCGTCGACGAGGTCCCCCACGACGGCGATCAGGTCCGGCCCGGTCCGGTTGATCGTGTCGACGATCCGTCGGGTGTGGGCACGGCCGAGGATCGGGCCGAGGTGGATGTCGCTGACGACGGCGATCCGGAAGCCGTGCGCGGAGCGGGGCAGTTTGGCGAGCGGGACGGTGACCCGCTTGACCCTCGGCCCGCGCAGCACCCCGTGGGTGCCCAGGCCGACCGTCCCGAGCCCCGCGACGGCGGCGGCACCGCCCACGACCCGGGAGACGAACAGACGGCGCGTGGGGTCGGCCGGGCGCCCCGGGGCGAGAGGGCCCTCGGAGGTGTCGGTGGCGGCGGAGTCCTCGGGGACCGTGGCTGTGGCTGTGGCTGTGGCGAGGGAGCCGGGCTCGCCGGTCGTCCCGGTCGCCTCGGTCGTCCCGGCCGACCCGGTCGGCTCCGGCGTCTCCGTGGTCGAGGAACGGTCGGGACGATTTGCCCCACTCGCACCAGTTGCTGATGTTTCGTTCGCACTGCTCGACCGGTCCGCCGCCCGGTCCGCCCGCTTCGCGAGCACTCGGCGCAGGACCGGCCGTACCGCCTCCCCCACCAGCAGGGCCAGCGTCAGGTACAGCACCGCGGCCAGCCAGAGGTAGCCGGGCCAGGCCAGCGCCTGCTGGAGCGGGAAGGGCGCCCCCGCGCGGCCGGACACCAGGGCGCCGAGGCTCAGCAGCGGCAGGACGAACGCGGCCACGGTGCCTGCCCTGCGCAGGGCGCCGCCCCGGGTCGTCGTGTCACGGACGAACCGGCACCACAGGTAGCGGTGCACGCCGCCGAACAGCGCGAGCACCACGACCACCATCACCACGAAACCGGCCACCGTCACCAGCTTGCTCCCCACCGGCCCACGGCTCGTTATGTGCGCTCGCGGCGCAGGGCCCTGACACCACGGAACCCGATCACACCAATGGCCGTCCCCAGGAGAAAGGACGTGATGGCGAGCAGCAGATGCACCCAGAAGTACGCAGTCGGGTCACCCGCGTCGTCGAAGGCGAGTCCACTGCCGTCCTTCCACAGGTTCTTGACGAAAGTGACCCAGATGAACCAGCTCCACACCCCGAATGCGAGCAGGAACCAGGAGACGGGGCGGCTGAGCTTCATGGACTCAGTATCTCCGCCGCGTTCCCGCAGGGGCGCCCGGGGTGGGCTGTCCCGGCGGCTCATACGGCGGGTCAAGCCATCCGCACCCATTCTCATATCTTCTGCCTGTACGTTTCCGACCGTGCCTGCTCTCAAAAAGACCGCCCTGACGGTCATCTCAGCTGCCTTGCTGTCCAGTTTTGTCGTCACGCCGGCATCGGCGGTGGGCAAGGACACCTCCGACGACCGGCCGAAGCCGCCCGCAGGCATGTCCCGGGTCGGTGGCGAACTGCTGGGGAGGAGCGGTACGCAGGTCAGGCTGAAGCCGGGGGTCCCGGTGCTGCCGAAGGACCTCACGGGCAGGTCGTGGATCGTTGCGGACGCGGAGAACGGCGAGGTCCTCGCCTCGCACAACGCGCACTGGCGGCTGCCCCCCGCCTCCACCCTGAAGATGCTCTTCGCGGACACCGTGATGCCCGCGCTCCAGCCGACGACCCGGGAGTACACCGTCCGGGACGAGGATCTCGCCGATCTCGGCGAGGGCAGCAGCCTGGTCGGCATCAAGGAGGACCTCAGCTACACGGTCCACGACCTGTGGCTCGGGGTGTTCCTGCGTTCGGGCAACGACGCGGTGCACGTGCTGTCCGCGATGTACGGCGGCGTGCCCAAGACCGTCGAGGCCATGCAGGCGCACGCCGAGGAGTTGCAGGCGCTCGACACGAAGGTGGTCTCGCCCGACGGGTACGACGCGCCCGACCAGGTCTCCAGCGCGTACGACCTGACGCTGTTCGCCCGCAGCGGGCTGCAGAAGGCGGACTTCCGGGAGTACTGCTCGACGGCCGAGGCGGAGTTCCCCGGCGCGAAGAAGGGCGGGAAGCGGGAGAGCTTCGGGATCCAGAACACCAACCGGCTGCTGACCGGCGCGGACGGCGTCGAGCCGTACAAGGGCATCGCGGGCGTCAAGAACGGCTACACCTCCCACGCCGGAAACACCTTCACCGGTGTCGCCGAACGCGACGGCAAGGTGCTGCTCGTCACCGTCATGAACCCGTCGTCCGAGGAGGCCCACGCCGTCTACAAGGAGGCCGCGAGCCTGCTGGACTGGGGCTTCCGGGCGAGCGGCAAGGTGACCCCGGTCGGCGAGCTGGTGCCCCCGAGGTCCGCCGACAACGGCTCGGGCAAGGGTGCCCCGGCCGCACAGGGCAAGGACGAGGGCAAGGGCGAGCACGGCCCCGAGAACAGCGGGAAGGCCGCTGCCGCCGACGAGGGCAGCGGTGGGGTCGGCATCGCGCTGGGCATCGTCGGCGGCGTCCTGGCGCTGCTGGCCGGTGGGGTCTTCCTGGTCAACCGGCGCTGGCCGCTGCCGGACCTGGTCCGTCGCCTTCCCCGTCGCTGACGGTCCCGGACTCCTTCTCGGCGCCCTCGGTGCCCTCGGTGTTCTGCGTCGCCGTCCAGGCGGCGCAGAACAGCAGCAGCTTCGCCGTGAAGTTGATCCAGAGCAGCAGGGCCACGGGCACCCCGAAGGCGCCGTACATGCTCTTGGACGCCACGCCCTTCATGTAACTGCCGAGCAGCAGCTTGAGCAGCTCGAAGCCGATCGCGCCGATCGCGGACGCGACCAGCAGGCGGCGCCGCGGCGGTTCCGCGCCGGGCAGCAGGGTCAGCAGGTAGAGCAGCAGCAGGAAGCCGCCGAGCGCCCCCACGGCCATGGCGGCCACCTGGAGCACCACACCGCCCGCGCCCCGGTCCGAGATGCCCAGCAGACCGGCGGTCCAGCCGACCGCGACGGAGCCGGCCGAGGAGACCGCGAGGGTCACGAGCACCGCGCCGCCGAGCCCCAGCAGCAGCCCGGCGTCCTTGAGCTTGCGGACGATCGGGTTGCCCAGGTCCACGTCGTCCCGGCCCCAGACGGCGCGCAGACAGTCGCGCATCGAGCCGAGCCAGCCGATCCCGGTGAGGAGCAGCAGCGCACCGGCCACCGCCCCCACCGTGCCCGCGTGGGCCACCAGCCCCTCGATGCCGAGCTGGTCGGAGATGCCCGGCACCTGCTCGGCGAGCTTGTCCTCGATCCGGCGCAACTGCTCGTCGGAGAGCAGCGCGGCGCCGATCGCCGCGCCGACCGCGATCAGCGGGAAAAGTGCCAGGAAGCTGGTGAAGGTGATCGCGGCGGCGAGCCTGGTCCAGTGGACGCGTTCCAGCGTCTCGTAGGAGCGCCAGGCGTGGGTGACCATCAGCCGGGAGACGATCGGCCCGATGACGGGAAGGTTTTTCAGCCAGTCCATGACGTACGGCTTACCCGTCCGGGCGCCGGGAACCATAACCGGCCCCGTCGGCATACGGGCTGACACACCTTCAATCACCCATAACGGTGAGCACTGCAATAAATCCCCCAAAAGGGTTTTCTCTGGCGCTACGGTCACCGTCATGTCTGTCGACACGGTGTCCCTGACCGGCTGGGGCCGTACCGCCCCGACGACCGCTCTGCGGTTCCGCCCCCGTACGTACGAGGAGGCGGCGGCGACGGTACGCGGCTGCGGGCCCCGTGGCTCCATCGCCCGGGGTCTCGGCGGGGCCCACGGCGACGCGGCGCAGAACGCGGGCGGGTCCGTCCTCGACATGACCGCGCTCGACCGGATCCGCACCGTCGACGCCACGTCCGGGCTGGTGGCCTGCGACGCCGGGGTCGGCCTGCACCGGCTGGCGCAGGTCCTGCGCCCGCTCGGCTGGTCCGTCCCCACCCCGCCCCCGAACCGGTACGTCACCGTGGGCGGCGCGATCGGCACCGACGCGCACGGCCACGACCAGCACCACTCCGGCTCCTTCTCGCGCCACGTCCAGGAGCTGGAACTGCTGACCGCCGACGGCGAGATCCACACGGTCCGCCCCGGCACCGTGCTCTTCCACGCGACCGCGGGCGGCCTGGGGCTGACGGGCGTGATCCTCTCGGCGACGCTCCGCTGCCACCGCGTCACCGGCTCGTGGCTGTCGGTCGACACCGAACGCGCCGTCGACCTGGACGACCTGCTGGACCGGCTCTCCGCCGGGGACCACCGCTACCGCTACTCGGCCGCCCGGATCGACCTCTTCGCCCGCGGCCGGGCGACGGGGCGCGCCGTGCTCACCCGGGGCGAGCACGTACCCGGGGACGGACACGCACCCCGGTACGAGCGGCCGGCGCGTGCCCGGCGCACCCCGTTCGCGCTGCGCCCGGGAAAACTGCCGCCCGTCTCCGCCCTCGTGCCGGAGGCGCTGCCCGGCGGCGCCTGTGCCGCCCTCCTCGGCGAGCTCCGGTACCGCGGTGCGCCCAGGTACCGGATCGGCGAACTCCAGCGGCCCGCCGCGTTCTTCCGCCTCCTGGACGGGCCGCCGCACCGGAACGGGCCCCGGGGGCGCGCCGGGTCGGTGCGGTACCGGTTCGTCGTCGGGCTCGGGCAGGAGGAGACGCTGCGGCGGATCGTGCGCCGGATCTCCCTGCGGCGCTGCCCGTCGTCGCACGCCGTGCTGAAGCGGTTCGGCGCGGGCGACCCGGGCTGGCTGTCGTTCCCCGTGCCCGGCTGGACGCTCGCCCTGGACCTGCCCGCCGCCCTGCCCGGACTGGCCAGGTTCCTGGACTCGCTGGACGAGGAGGTGGCGGCGGCCGGCGGCCGGGTCTGCCTGGCGAAGGACTCCCGGCTGCGGCCCGAGCTGCTGGCCGCGATGTATCCGAAGCTGAACGAATTCCGGTCGCTGCGTGCCGAGTTGGACCCGTACGGGGCGTTCCGCTCGGACCTGTCGCGCCGGCTGTCGCTCTGACCGGCACCGCGTTCCGCCCCCCTGGTCATCCCTCTGTCTGCAAGGAGCGTTTCCGTGAAGGACGCCTTCGGAGCCCCGCAGTCCCTGCTCGTACTCGGCGGCACGTCGGAGATCGCCCTGGCCACCGCACGGCGGCTGATCGCGCTGCGGACCCGCACGGTCCGGCTGGCCGGGCGCCCCTCCCCCGCCCTCGACGCGGCCGCCGCCGAACTGCGCGCCCGCGGCGCCGACGTCCGCACGGTCGACTTCGACGCCCTCGACACCGAGTCCCACGAGGCGGTGCTCGGCAAGGTCTTCGCCGAGGGCGACATCGACATGGTGCTGCTCGCCTTCGGGATCGCGGGCGACCAGGAACGCGACGAGGAGGAACCGCTCCTCGCGGTCCGGGTCGCCCAGACCAACTACACCGGGGCCGTATCCGCCGGGCTGGTGTGCGCCGGAGCGCTCCAGGCGCAGGGGCACGGCTCGCTGGTGGTGCTGTCCTCGGTGGCGGGCGAACGCGTCCGCCGCGCCGACTTCATCTACGGGTCCAGCAAGGCGGGCCTGGACACGTTCGCACAGGGGCTGGGCGACGCGCTGCACGGCACGGGGGTGCACGTGATGGTCGTACGCCCCGGGCTCGTACGGCGGGGGGCGAAGGAAAGGGCAGGGGCGGCCGTGCCCGCTCCGTCCGTACCCGCGCCGTCCCGGACCGGTGCGGCGGGAAGCGGTAGCCGGGCCGGGACGCGGGCCGGTGGTACGCCGTGGATCGGTGCGCCCCGGGTCGAGGCGGCCCGGCTCGCCGCCGCCCGGTTCGCCTCGGCGCCCCTGGAGGCGTCGTCCCTCACCACGACCCCGGACGCGGTCGCGGAGGCCGTCGTGGCGGGGCTGCGACGGCGTTCGGAGACGGTCTGGGTGCCCGGGTCGCTCCGCGCGGTGATGTCGGCGCTGCGCCACGTACCGCGCCCGCTGTTCCGGCGGCTGCCGCTCTGAGCCGACCGGGCCGGAAGAAACGGGAGCGGTGAGAGCGGCGAAGGGGACGGGCGGCGGGAGGTGATCAGGTCTGCAGGGAGGGTTCGTCCACGGACGAACCGCCCTGCGCGGGCACGGCCGGCGTGCCGCCCCCCGCACCGAACGGGAACTCGTTGATCTTGCGCCAGACGCTGTCCGAGCCCTGCTCGTACAGGGCGAAGGAACCGCAGGTCCAGGCCGCCTCGTAGTCGGAGAGCTCCTCGTACGCCCGGTCCATCGCCTCCTCGGCGATGTCGTGCGCCACGGTCACGTGCGGGTGGTACGGGAACTGGAGCTCGCGGACCAGCGGCCCCGAGCCGTCCCGGACCCGCTTCTGGAGCCAGGAGCAGGCCGAGGCGCCCTCGACGACCTGCACGAAGACGACCGGCGAGAGCGGCCGGAAGGTCCCCGTGCCGGACAGCCGCATCGGGAAGGGACGGCCGCCCGCCGCGATCTCGGCGAGGTGCGCCTCGATCGCGGGCAGGGCGGCCGCGTCGGCCTCGGTCGGCGGAAGCAGGGTGACGTGGGTGGGAATGCCGTACGCGGCAGGATCCCCGAAGCTCGCGCGCCGCTTCTGGAGCAGGCTGCCGTAGGGCTCCGGGACCGCGATCGAAACGCCGAGCGTTACGGTCCCCACGTCGTTCTCCTCAATCCTCGATGGTCGATGACCTGTTTTCGGCCATCCACCTGGTCGGCTTCCGTCGCCAGTGTGCCGCCTCGGGCCCCGAAACCGCCAGGGTCCTTGGACTCAGTGCTTCGCAGGCAGGAAGCCCATTCGGTCGTACGTACGGGCCAGGGTCTCGGCCGCGACGGAACGTGCCTTCTCCGCACCCTTGGCCAGGATCGAGTCCAGTGTCTCCGGGTCGTCCAGATATTCCTGGGTGCGGGTCCGGAACGGTGTGACGAACTCGACCATGACCTCGGCGAGGTCGGTCTTGAGCGCACCGTAGCCCTTGCCTTCGTACTTCTGCTCCAGATCCGCGATACCGGTGCCCGTGAGTGTCGAGTAGATGCTCAGCAGATTGCTGACGCCGGGCTTCTCCGCCCGGTCGAAGCGGATGACCGTGTCGGTGTCGGTGACCGCGCTCTTCACCTTCTTGGCGGTGGCCTTCGGTTCGTCGAGAAGGTTGATCAGGCCCTTCGGGGTGGCCGCCGACTTGCTCATCTTGGCCGACGGGTCCTGGAGGTCGTAGATCTTCGCCGTCTCCTTGAGGATGTACGGGTCCGGCACGGTGAAGGTATCGCCGTAGGTGCCGTTGAACCGCTCGGCGAGGTTGCGGGTCAGCTCCAGGTGCTGGCGCTGGTCCTCGCCGACCGGGACCTGGTCGGCCTGGTACAGCAGGATGTCGGCGACCATCAGCATCGGGTACGTGAAGAGACCGACGGTGGTGCGGTCGGCGCCCTGCTTGGCGGACTTGTCCTTGAACTGCGTCATGCGCGACGCCTCGCCGAAGCCGGCGAGGCAGTTCATGACCCAGCCGAGCTGGGTGTGCTCGGGGACGTGGCTCTGGACGAAGAGCGTGCAGCGCTCGGGGTCGAGACCGGCGGCGAGCAGCTGGGCGACGGCGAGCCGGGTGTTCGCGCGCAGCTCCGCGGGGTCCTGCGGAATGGTGATCGCGTGCAGGTCCACGACCATGTAGAAGGCGTCGTGGGTTTCCTGCAGCGCCACCCACTGGCGGACCGCACCGAGGTAGTTGCCGAGGTGGAACGAGCCTGCGGTGGGCTGGATTCCGGAAAGCACGCGGGGGCGTTCAGAGGCCATGGGACTCATTGTCTCAGGTACGGGACCGATCTCCGGCAGCCGGTACGGAAGGCTCCCGGCCGGGGGCGCGCGCCGCCGCGAATGAGACGAGGATCACGGTAGAGCCCCTGGGGACGGTCGCGGGCGCCGGTGCCCGGCCACCGGGCACGCCGGGAATCGGAGGTTTCCTCGGCGCTGATCCGACCGACGATACAAAGTGGGCACCACCCCGCCCCCGCCCACGACGAACGGAGATCCCGTGTCGACCACGGAAACCGCCATCGCCTCCGCCGAGGCGCACAGCGCGCACAACTACCATCCGCTGCCCGTCGTGATCGCCACGGCGAACGGGGCCTGGATGACCGATGTCGAGGGCCGCCGCTACCTCGACATGCTCGCCGGCTACTCGGCGCTCAACTTCGGTCACGGCAACCAGCGTCTGCTCGACGCGGCCAGGGCGCAGCTGGACCGGGTGACCCTCACCTCCCGCGCCTTCCACCACGACCGGTTCGCCGACTTCTGCACGCAGCTCGCCGAGTTGTGCGGCATGGAGTCGGTGCTCCCGATGAACACCGGGGCGGAGGCCGTGGAGACCGCCGTGAAGACGGCCCGCAAGTGGGGTTACCGGGTGAAGGGCGTCCCGGACGGCATGGCGAAGATCATCGTCGCCGCGAACAACTTCCACGGCCGTACGACGACGATCGTCAGCTTCTCCACGGACCCGGAGGCGCGGGAGGACTTCGGCCCGTACACGCCGGGGTTCGAGATCGTGCCGTACGGGGACCTCACCGCGCTCCGGGAGGCGATGACGGAGAACACCGTCGCGGTGCTCATGGAGCCGATCCAGGGCGAGGCCGGGGTGCTGGTGCCGCCGCCGGGCTACCTCCCCGGGGTGCGCGAGCTCACGCGCGAGCGCGACGTGCTGTTCATCGCGGACGAGATCCAGTCGGGGCTGGGCCGGACCGGGAAGACCTTCGCGTGCGAGCACGAGGGCGTCGTGCCGGACATGTATGTGCTCGGCAAGGCGCTGGGCGGCGGTGTGGTGCCGGTGTCGGCGGTGGTCTCGTCCCAGGCGGTGCTGGGGGTGTACCGCCCCGGCGAGCACGGTTCGACGTTCGGCGGCAATCCGCTCGCCTGCGCCGTCGCGCTGGAGGTCATCGCGATGCTCCGCACCGGCGAGTTCCAGCAGCGGGCGGCCGAGCTGGGCGAGCACCTGCACCAGGAGCTGGGGCTGCTGGTGGGCGGCGGCGCGGTGGAGGCGGTACGGGGCCGCGGGCTGTGGGCGGGCGTGGACATCGCCCCGGCCCTCGGCACGGGCCGGGAGATCTCCGAGAAGCTGATGGACCGCGGGGTGCTGGTCAAGGACACCCACGGCTCGACGATCCGGATCGCGCCGCCGCTGGTGATCAGCAAGGAGGACCTGGACTGGGGGCTGGAGCAGCTGCGCGGCGTCCTGCGCCACTGACCCCGGAACCGGCGCCGTCGCGGCCGGGGACGCCGCCGGATGCGGTCGGCACGTCCGGCGCGTCCGGCGCGTCGGGTCGGGTCGGGCGGGCACGGCGCCGGGCCCCGGCGGCGGTCGGGCGCCGTGCCCCGGTGGTGTGTTCTCCTGCGGCACGCCCGGGTGGCACGGCCTGGCAGACTCTGCGCCGTGAGACCTGACCTGACGCAACTGCGGGACCTCGTCGAGGAGTCACCGGGGTTCGGCCGCGGGTCGGCCCCCGCCGTACCGGAGGCGGCGATCCGGGAGGCCGAGGCGCGCGTCGGCCCGCTGCCGCCCTCGTACCGGTGGTGGCTGGCCGAGTTCGGCCACGGGCGGGCCGACGGCGCACAGATCGCGACGGTCGATCCCGCCGGGGCCGACGACGACGACATGTACGAGGCCATCACCGCCGCATGGCGGCTGAGCGGCGCCCGGCTGTGCTTCGCCGTCGAGCCCGACTGCGGTGACGGTTACTCCTTCGTCCTCGACCGGAGCGGGGAGGCCGGGGCCGGGGAGTACCCGGTGGTGTGCCGGGACGGCACCGACGGGGAGGAGTACCCGGTGGCGGAGTCCTTCGCCGGGTTCCTGGCCGTCCGGGCCGCACGGCTGCGCGGGCTGCGGGACGGCCCCAATCCCACGATCGCCCGGCTGTGGCGCTCGACGCCGGGCGTGCTGCTCGACAACGGGATCCACGTCTACGGCCCGCACACCATCGCGGAGCGCAACGAGACCTTCGAAGTGGCCCGGTACGCACCCCACTGGGTGCTGATCGGCGACGACGGCGGGGGCGACGGGTTCTTCATGCGCCGCCACGGCCGCGACCGCACCTCTGTCCACCGGCTCGGACTGGGCGCGGTCTGCGCGGACGTCGCGGCGGCGGGCGAACCCACGACGGACGACCTGATCGGCTGGCTGCACGCGGCCGGAGCCTGACGGGACGACGGGTCCCCGCCGCCGCCCCATTGGGACGGTCCTCAGAGGATGACGTGCGGCAGGAAGCGGGCGTATTCGTCCGTGACCGGTCCGGCGGATTCGCGGATGCCCAGCCCGGCCGCCTCGTCCTCGACGACCCACGCCCCCAGCACCACGCGGTTGCCGTCGAAGTCCGGCAGCAGCGCGAGTTCCTGGTAGCAGCACGGCTCGTCGCGCAGCACCGCGGGGCTGCCCGGTCCGTGGATCGTGACCCCGGCCCCCTCCCGGCCGAGCAGCGGCTTGGCGACGTAGCCGGGGCCGTCGCCCGTGCCCGCCGCCAGGTCGCGGGGGCCGTCGAGGTAGGACGCGAGCAGGTTCGGGTGGCCCGGGTGGAGCTCCCAGAGGATCGCCAGCAGGGCCTTGTTGGACAGCAGCATCTTCCAGGCGGGCTCGATCCAGCAGGTGGTGCCGCTGCCGCCGCCGTTGTCGAGGGTGTCCAGCACGTGCGGGCCGAACCGGTCGGTGGCCAGCCACTCCCACGGGTACAGCTTGAAGCAGCTGCGGATGAACCGGAGCCGCTCGTCGACGAACCGCCCGCTCAGCCGGTCCCAGCCGATCCGTTCGACGGAGAGGGCCTCCGTCTCGATGCCGGCCTGCTCTGCGGTCTCCCGCAGATACGCGACCGTCATCAGGTCCTCGCCCAGTTCGTCCCCGTCGGAGTGCGCGAAGTGCAGCGGCCCCGGCGGCAGCAGGGGGGCCTGTCGCCGCCACGCGTCGACGAGCCGTTCGTGCAGCGAGTTCCACTGGTCGGCGCCGGGGAAGCGGTCCTCCATCCAGAACCACTGGGCGCTCGCGGCCTCCACCAGGGAGGTGGGGGTGTCCGCGTTGTACTCCAGCATCTTCGCCGGGCCGGTGCCGTCGTAACGCAGGTCGAACCTGCCGTACAGGGACGGGAGTTCGTCCCTGCGCTGCCAGGACTGGGTGATCAGGTCGGCCAACCTGCGGTCGGTGATGCCGAGTTCGGCGAACCGGTCCCGCTCCACGATGTGCGCGGCCGCGGCCAGGCACATCGTGTGCAGTTCCTCGACCACGTCCTCCAGCGCCTCGACCTCGGGCAGGGAGAAGACGTAGTAGGCGCTCTCGTCCCAGTACGGGCGCAGGGATCCGTCCGGGTGGCGGGTGAGCGGGAAGACGATCCCCTGCTCCTCCACCGTCCGCTGCCAGTCGGGACGCGGCTGCGTGGTGCGGCGCTCCATGCCGGCTCAGCCGCCGCCGGTGCCCGAGCAGCCGAAACCGCCCCGGTCGACCGCCGACTTGTCGAAGCTGCCGCCCTCCACCTTGCCGTTCTTGCTGTTGCCGCCGTAGTAGTACGAGCCCTTGCCGCCCCCCTTGCACTCGTAGCTCGGCAGCTTGTCCCGGCTGACCGGGTCGACGCACCGCTTGTCCGGTTCGGAACCGCAGGAGGTGATCATCGCGGCGAGCACCCCCATGCCACCGAGCACCACCGTGCTCGACCTCAGCCTTCGTACAGCCATGCTTCCGTCTCCCCCGTCGTAAAGATCAAGCCAATGTGGCCGTCAAACGTGGCCCCCAGTCAGATTATCGCGGGGGTTCGGGCCTCGACAGGACGGGCGCCGGGCACCGGCGGAGCACGGTCCGGACAGACCCGCGGGGCACGCGAGCCCGGCATGATCCAGACAAGCGGCCCCGAGGCCCTAGGCGGGCAGTACCCGGCAGAGGGCGTCCAGGGTGCCGGTCCAGGCGCTGTCGGTGGGCGTTCCGTAGCCGATGACCAGCGCGTCCCGTCCCGGTGCCGCGTCGGGGTGGCGGAAGCGCGAGATCCCCTCCAGCGCCAGCCCCTGCCACGCGGCCGCCCGCAGCACGGAGGGCTCGCTGCCCTCGGGGAGTTCGAGCACGGCGTGCAGCCCGGCGGCGATGCCGCTGATCCGGACCTCCGGGGCCCGTTCCGCCAGTGCCTCGACGAGCTGGTCGCGGCGGCGCCGGTAGCGCAGCCGCATCGAGCGCACATGGCGGTCGTACGCGCCCGACCCGATGAACTCCGCGAGCGTCAGCTGGTCCAGCGCGCTCGACGACCAGTCGCTCACCCCCTTGGCCTCGCACACCTCCCCCACCAGGTCCTCCGGCAGCACCATCCACCCCAGTCGCAGCGCGGGGGCCAGTGACTTGCTCGTCGTCCCCAGGTGCACCACGCGTTCGGGGTCGAGGCCCTGGAGCGCGCCGACCGGCTGGCGGTCGTAGCGGAACTCCCCGTCGTAGTCGTCCTCCAGGATCAGCCCGCCCGTGGCGCGCGCCCAGTCCACCGCCGCGGCCCGCCGGTCGGGGTGCAGCGGCACCCCGGTGGGGAACTGGTGGGCGGGCGTCATCAGGACCGCGCCCACGCCCCGCAGCCCGGCCAGTTCGCCGGTCCGCGCCCCGAACCCGTCGACCGGCAGGCAGGGCAGGCGCAGCCCGGCCTCCAGGAGCAGGTTCCGATGGATGTGCAGCCCGTACGACTCGACGGCCACGTCCCGCACCCGCCGCTTGCGCAGCACCGTCCCCATCAGTTTCAGCGCCTGCATGAAACCGGCGCAGATCATGATGCGTTCCGGGTCCGCGTGGACGCCCCGGGCCCGTGCCAGGTAGTCGGCGAGCACGGTGCGCAGTTCGATGCGCCCGCGCGGGTCGCCGTACCCGAAGGCGTCGTGGGGCGCGGCCGTCAGTGCGCGGCGGGCCGCCTTGAGCCATTCCGTGCGCGGGAACGTCGAGAGGTCCGGCGACCCGGCCAGCAGGTTGTGCACGGGCCGGGAGCGCGTCGGGCGGGTCCGGGTGACCCTGGCCGCCGACGGGCGTGGCTCGGCCCGCCGGGCCACCCGGGTGCCCGAGCCCTGCCGGGCGGTGAGCCAGCCCTCGGCGACCAGTTCCGCGTAGGCGTCGGCAACGGTGTTCCGGGCCATGCCGAGGTCGGCGGCGAGGCCGCGGGACGAGGGCAGCCGGGTGCCAGGGGTCAGCCTGCCCGTCCGTACGGCCTCCCGCAGGGCGTCCATGAGCCCGGCCCGCAGCCCCGTCGAACCGGTGGTGTCGAGATGCAGGTCGGCGCCGAAAGTGGCCCATGAATCCGTCATGGAAATGGACCATACCCATGTGCCACTCGGCTCGTAGTGTCGTATCCATGACGACGAACGAGAACAGCGCACCGGCCTCCGGTCCGAACCCCGAGCCCACCCCCCGCCTGAAGCAGCCCTGGGCCCGGCTCGCCCCCGACGTCTACAAGGCGATGGTCCAGCTGGACAGGGCGTCCCGGAAGGGCGTCGATCCGGTGCTGGCCGAGCTGGTGAAGATCCGTGCCTCGCAGCTGAACCACTGCGCCTTCTGCCTCGACATGCACACCAAGGACGCGCTCGCGGCGGGCGAGTCGGTCGAGCGGATCATCCAGCTCAGCGCGTGGGAGGAGTCGCGGCACTTCTACACGCCCAAGGAGGTCGCGGCCCTCGAACTGACCGAGGCGGTGACCGTGCTGACCGACGGTTTCGTGCCGGACGAGGTGTGGGAGAAGGCTTCCGAGCACTTCGACGAGACCGAGCTCGCCCACCTCGTCGCCGCGATCACGACGATCAACGCGTGGAACCGGTTCGCCGTGACCACCCGCATGGTCCCCGGCCACTACGAGCCGGGCGACATCAAGCACTGACCCGGCAACGGTCCCGGTGCGGTTCCGGCACGGCCTCGGTGCGGTTCCGGTGCGTGACCCGGGTCCGCCGGGCCGTGCACCGGGCGCCGCGTCACGCGCCGGGTGGTGCCGGGCCGCGCGCCGGATGTCGTGTCACGCGCCGGGCGTAGCCCGGCACCACCCGGCGCACCCGCGTCCCGTCCGTCTTCCGCCTTCCGGCCCGCACCCACAGGAGTCATGCATGACCGCGTCCGTCCTCCGTGCCCTGCACCACGACCGTGCCCCGGGCGACCCGCTCGTCCTCCCCGGTCCGTGGGACGCGGCGAGCGCCCGTGCCTTCGCCGACGCGGGCTTCCCGGCGCTCGCGACGCCCAGCGCCGGGATCGCGGCCTCGCTCGGCTACGAGGACGGGGCGACGCCCGCCGCCGAGATGTTCGCGGCCGTGGCCAGGATCGTGCGGGCCGTCCCGGCCTCCGTGCCCGTCTCGGCGGACGTCGAGGCGGGTTACGGGCTGTCCCCGGAGGAACTCGTGGAGCGCCTCCTGGAGAGCGGGGCCGTCGGCTGCAACCTGGAGGACTCGACCGACGGCACGCTCGTCGAGGCCGAGCGGCAGGCGGACCGGCTCGCCGCGGTGCGGGCGGCGGCGGGCGGTCTCCTCTTCGTCAACGCCCGCGTCGACACGTACGTCCACGGCTCCCCCGACTCCGCGGACCCGGAGGCGGAGACGGTCCGCCGGGCCCTGATGTACGTGGCGGCGGGCGCGGACTGCGTCTACCCGATCATGGCCCCGTCCGAGGCGCTGCCCCGGCTGGCCGCCGCCGTACCGGGCCCGCTCAACGCCCTCGCCCGGCCGGACGGCCCGGCCCCGCGCCGGCTCGGTGAGCTGGGGGCGACCCGGATCACCTTCGGCCCGGGGTTGCAGCGCCGCGCCCTGGCGGCCGTGCGCGAGATGGCGGACGAGCTGCGGAAGGCGTAGCCGGGCGGCAGGGGGCGTGCCCGTCCGCCGGGGGGCGGTCCGGTCATGCCCTTCTGCCGCCGAAGGCCGCCAGCGTCCGTTCCAGCATCGGCATGGCCCGCACCACGTTGCGGGAACGGATCAGGGCGTCCCAGGCGGGCTCGAACTTCTTCCAGCCGCCCGCGTACGCCAGGTGCCTGAGCCGTTCGTGCGTACCCGGCTGGGCCGCGGCACCGCGCCATATGCTGGACCAGCGGTAGAAGTCGCGGTACGCGCGCCAGTAGCCGTCCTCCAGCTGGCGCGGTGTCATGCCCTTCGGGCGGTAGACGACGTGGCGGGTGTCGTAGCGGTCCCAGTCCCGGTGGACGATCCGGTCCTCCGCCTCCAGCTGCTTCCACAGACCGGTGGACGGATACGGGGTCATGATGTGGAAGGTGGCCGTCTCGATGCCCTGCTCGACCGCCCACTCCACCGTGCGGTCGAAGACGTCCGGGCCGTCGTGGTCGAGCCCGAAGACGAAGCTGGCGTTGACCATGACCCCGGCGTCGTGGAGCCGTCGGACGGCGGCCGTGTAGTCCTTGCCGATGTTCTGGTCCTTGCGCCGCTCGGCGAGGTTCGCGCTGTTCACCGTCTCGAAGCCGACGAACAGGCTGCGCAGCCCCGCGTCCACGGCGCGCTCCAGCAGATCCGGCTGGAGCACGGACTTCACGGTGCCGGCCGCCTGCCAGAGCCGCCCCATGCCGGCCATCCCGTCGAACAGCGCCTCGGCGAAGCGCCGGTTGCCGAACAGATGGTCGTCGAGGAAGTACAGGTGCCTGCCGGGCAGCCGCTCGATCTCGGCGAGCGCGTCGTCCACGGCCTGGGTGTAGAAGGACTTCCCGCCCTCGAAGAAGGCGTCCTTGTAACAGAAGTCGCAGTGGTGCGGGCAGCCCCGCGAGACGACGATCGAGTTCGGCACCAGGTACAGGTGGCGCTTGATCAGGTCCCGCCGCACGGGCGGGAGCCCGGCCAGGGTGCGCAGCTTCGAGTCGTACCGGCGGCCCGGCACACCGTCCCGGAACTCCTTGAGGAACAGCGGCCAGGTGTCCTCGCCCGGCCCGGTGAAGATCGTGTCGGCGTGCGCCGCTGCCTCGTCCGGCAGCGAGGTCACGTGCAGGCCGCCCATGGCGACGTGGACGCCCCGGGCCCGGAAGTGGTCGGCGATCTCGTAGCCGCGCCGCGCGGAGGTGATGTACGGCTGCACGACCAGGAGGTCGGGGCTTTCGAGCGCCTCGATGTCCACCCGTTCGACGTGCTCGTCGAGGAGCGTCACCTCGTCGTCCGGGTCGAGGTACCCGGCGAGGGTCGCCAGGCCGAGCGGCGGGAAGAGCGAGTACTTGATGGGCCGGAACAGCGGGCTGGTCGCCTCGGTCAGTGCCGGAAGAATCATCGTCACGCGCATGAAAGCCCAGACTCGGTAAGCCGTGCGGTCAGTTCCCGGCCGGGGCCGGGCACCCGCGCCGTGACGGACGTGACGGGTGAGGGGGCCCTTCCGCAAACGTGCGTCGCCCCCGGCAGCGGGTGCTGCCGGGGGCGACGGGGTACGCGTGGAGAGGCGTACGGATCAGATCGGACCGCTTCGGACCGGACTGGACCGAACCGGTCCGGACCGATCGGATCAGATCAGGCCGAGCTCGCGGACCGCGTCGCGCTCCTCGGTGAGCTCCTTCACCGAGGCGTCGATGCGCTTGCGGGAGAACTCGTTGATGTCCAGGCCCTGGACGATCTCGTACTTGCCGTCCTTCGTGGTGACCGGGAAGGACGAGATGAGGCCCTCGGGCACGCCGTAGGAGCCGTCCGACGGGATGCCCATGGAGGTCCAGTCGCCCTCGGCGGTGCCGTTGACCCAGGTGTGCACGTGGTCGATGGCGGCGTTGGCGGCGGAGGCGGCGGAGGACGCGCCACGGGCCTCGATGATCGCGGCGCCGCGCTTGGCGACGGTCGGGATGAAGGTGTCGGCCAGCCACGCCTCGTCGTTGACGACCTCGGCGGCGTTCTTGCCGGCGACCTCGGCGTGGAAGATGTCCGGGTACTGGGTCGCCGAGTGGTTGCCCCAGATCGTCAGCTTCTTGATGTCGGAGACGGCGGCACCGGTCTTGGCGGCCAGCTGCGAGATCGCGCGGTTGTGGTCGAGGCGGGTCATCGCGGTGAAGCGCTCGGCCGGTACGTCCGGGGCGGCGGCCTGGGCGATCAGGGCGTTGGTGTTGGCCGGGTTGCCGACGACGAGGACCTTGATGTCGTCCGCGGCGTTGTCGTTGATGGCCTTGCCCTGCGGCTTGAAGATGCCGCCGTTGGCGGAGAGCAGGTCACCGCGCTCCATGCCCTTGGTGCGCGGACGGGCGCCGACGAGCAGGGCGACGTTGGCACCGTCGAACGCCTTGTTGGCGTCGTCGGTGATCTCGATGCCGCGCAGCAGCGGGAAGGCGCAGTCGTCGAGCTCCATCGCGGTGCCCTCGGCGGCCTTCAGACCCTGCGGGATTTCCAGGAGACGCAGGTTGACCGGCACGTCCGGGCCGAGCAGGTGACCGGAGGCGATGCGGAAGAGCAGCGCGTAGCCGATCTGGCCGGCTGCGCCGGTCACGGTGACATTCACGGGAGTGCGGGTCATGGCGATCTCCGTTAGACAGCTGGCGGTGGGCGTCCCTGCCCCTGGTGCTGGACATCCCTGGTCTGAATCTTGACGTGAAGAGATATCCGGCGATCAGGCTATCCGACCCCGGACCTCCCGGCGGCCCGGCCCCCTGTGGCACCGCACACAACCCGTCACACAGCGCTCACCCGGACGAATCCCGGTCACCCGGGAGGAGCCGGGCGAGTGGCGCGCCCGCCGCGCGCCGCCTGTTCGCCACTCCGTCGCGCCGCCTGTTCGCCACTCCGTTGCCGGACGATCACACCGTGGCGGAATGGTCACTTCCGTGCCACAGGCCAGGACGGTCCCTTGAACGCCCCCACCCCGTCGACCAGGCTGAACACAGGACGGGGCAAGGCCGGTCAAGTCGCCGCGGTCCGGGACGGAAGCGTTCCGGACCGGGTCTCGCCCCGGGTGTCCGTCCCTTCTCGGGGGAGGGGACGGGCACCACTCCGAAACGCGTGGCCGCCCGTACGGGCCGGGGCCGGCGGACCATGAACCGACGGAGTGTGAACCGACGAATCGGCGAACCCTGAATCAGCAGCCCCTGAATCAGCAAATCGTGAATCAGCGGATCGTGAAGTGGACGGCCTGTTCGAGGAACGGGATGTCCAGCCACGGTTTGGGCTGAGCCACCAGCGCGAGCATCACGATGAGGAAGCCGAGCACTCCGTAGGTCACCAGGTCGGTGAAGCGGGAACGGACCGCCAGCATGCCGACCGACCGGACCGTCATCCGCAGCACCGCGCCCCCGATGAGGGCCGCACCGATCAGCATCGTGCCGACCCGGAACGCCTCGGCGAAGGGGTCGAGCGCCACGATCAGCAGGCCGAGCCCCGCCGTGCAGAGCACGGCGAGCAGCGGCCACTGCCGGGCCGGGGCGGGCGCGTCCCCGGGCGCGGCCCGGCCGCCGCCCTCGGGGCGCGCGGTGTCCTTGGTGAACAGGGGGAACCTCCGGGACGTCCGTGGACCGGCGCCGGAGCCCCCTGCCGGGGTGCTGCCGGAACCGGTGGCCGCGACGCCCGCGCCCGTACCCTTCCCGGAGTCCGGGCCGGACACGTCCTCACCCGCGTCGGCATCGGTGTCGGTGGCGGTGTCCGACGACGCTTCCTCGCCGGTGCCGGTGGCGGCGCCGTCACCGGCACCGGCCTCGGCGCCCTTCTCCGAATCCGGGCCGGTCCTCTTCTCCGGACCGGCCTCCGTCTCCGCGCCCGCACCTGTCTTCGCGCCCGTGCCCGTGTGCGTGTCCTCGGCGGTCGGGTCGGCCGGACTCGTACCAGCACCCATGGGGCTCCTTCCGGATCGGGTCGGCAGGCTCAGACGGCGGCGGCCGCGTTGCGCTCGGCCGCCTCGACCACGTTGACGAGCAGCTGCGCGCGGGTCATCGGGCCGACGCCGCCCGGGTTCGGGGAGATCCAGGCGGCGACCTCGGCCACGCCCGGGTGGACGTCCCCGACGATCTTGCCGTTCTCGTCCCGGCTGACGCCGACGTCGAGCACGGCGGCGCCCGGCTTCACGTCCTCGGGCTTGATGATGTGCGGCACCCCGGCGGCGGCGACGATGATGTCGGCCTGCTTGAGGTGCGCGGAGAGGTCGCGCGTACCGGTGTGGCACTGGGTGACGGTGGCGTTCTCGGACCTGCGGGTCAGCAGCAGCGGCATCGGACGGCCGATCGTGACGCCCCGGCCCACGACCACGACGTTCGCCCCGTTGATCTCCACGCCGTGGTGGCGGAGCAGCTGGACGACGCCCTGCGGGGTGCAGGGCAGCGGGCCGGCCTCGTTCAGCACCAGGCGGCCGAGGTTCATCGGGTGCAGGCCGTCGGCGTCCTTGGCCGGGTCCATCAGTTCCAGGACGCGGTTGGTGTCGATCCCCTTGGGAAGGGGGAGCTGCACGATGTAACCCGTGCACTCCGGGTTGGCGTTGAGCTCCCGTACGACGTCCTCGATCTCCTCCTGGGTGGCGGTGTCGGGGAGTTCGCGCTGGATGGAGCCGATGCCGACCTGCGCGCAGTCGCGGTGCTTGCCGTTCACGTACCACCTGCTGCCCGGGTCGTCCCCGACGAGCAGGGTTCCCAGGCCAGGGTTGATGCCCTGTTCCCTGAGGGCCGCCACGCGGACGGTGAGATCGGACTTGATCGCGGCTGCGGTGGCCTTGCCATCGAGAATCTGGGCAGTCATGTCCCCATACTCGCGGATGACCCCGCCCGCATACCAATTCCAGGGGCCGTGAGCGGCGACGATGTTGCGCTTGGGCAACATCCGCCTGCCGCGACTGGACAAACTTACATTTCGCTTATAACGATTAAGTTCGCAGTGCCGCAGCAGTACCCGGGGGGCGGACCGCTGAACTCTTCTTTCCTCCGTGCGGCCGCATCGTCCCCGCACGCACGTTGGAGGAACGCCCACATGAGTTTCGGCGACCCGAACCCGAACCCGAACAATCCGTACGGCCAGCAGCCCCCGCAGGGCCAGCCCGGCTACGGCTACCCGCAGCAGCCCCCGCAGGGCCAGCCGGGTTACGGGTACCCGCAGCAGCCGCCGCAGGGTCAGCCGGGCTACGGCTACCCGCCTCAGGCCCCGGGCACGCTCCAGGCCAACAACGGCTACATCAACGTCCCGGTCCTCGGCACGGTCCAGGTCGCCTCGATGGGCCGCCGCCTCGGCGCGCGCCTCCTCGACGGCCTGATCATCGGTGTCCTCTACGGCATCCTGACCGCGGTCGGCGTGGCCGGCGCCATCGGCATCGCGAAGAGCGCCGACGACTGCGGCACCTACATGGACCCCGGTTACCAGTCCTGCGTGGACGAGGCGAGCGGCAGCATCATCGCCACCATGCTCGGCGCGATCGTCCTCTTCGGTCTGATCACGCTGCTCTACGAGTGGCTGATGATCGCGCTGGCCGGCGCGACCCTCGGCAAGATGGCCCTCGGCCTGAAGGTCGTCAAGGAGAACACCGGTCAGAACCCGGGCCTCGGCGGCGGCTTCATCCGCTGGATCATCCCGATCGTCGGTGCCTTCCTCTGCTACATCGGCGCCATCCTGGTCTACCTGTCGCCGTTCTTCGACAACTCCGGCAAGCTCCAGGGCTGGCACGACCGTGCCGCCGGGACCATCGTCGTCAAGAAGTAACGCGGCGCCTTTCCGCTCCGCTCGTACGCGAAGGGCCGGAACTCCTCTCGGAGTTCCGGCCCTTCGCGTTGTGGAACCGTCGGTGGAATCAGTGGAAGAAGTGGCGCGTGCCCGTGAAGTACATCGTCACGCCGGCCTTCTCCGCGGCCTCGATGACCAGCTCGTCACGGACCGAACCGCCCGGCTGGGCCACGGCCTTCACACCGGCCGCGGTCAGGATCTCCAGCCCGTCCGGGAACGGGAAGAACGCGTCGGAGGCGGCGTACGAGTCGCGGGCGCGCTCCTCGCCCGCCCGCTCGACGGCCAGCTTCGCGGAGTCGACGCGGTTGACCTGGCCCATGCCGACGCCGACCGAGGCGCCGTCCTTGGCGAGCAGGATCGCGTTGGACTTGACCGCGCGGCACGCCTTCCACGCGAAGGCGAGCTCCTTCAGCTCGTCGGCGGAAAGGGCCTCACCGGTGGCGAGGGTCCAGTTGGCCGGGTCGTCGCCGTCGGCCTGGAGGCGGTCGGTGACCTGGAGCAGCGCGCCGCCGTCGATCGGCTTGACCTCGACCTCGGCGGTCGGGGCGTCGGGGCAGCGCAGCACGCGGATGTTCTTCTTGCGGGCCAGCACCTCGACGGCGCCGTCCTCGTACGCCGGGGCGACGATGACCTCGGTGAAGATCTCCGCGACCTGCTCGGCCATCGCGACGGTCACCGGGCGGTTGACGGCGATGACGCCGCCGAAGGCGGAGAGCGGGTCGCAGGCGTGGGCCTTGCGGTGGGCCTCGGCGACGTCGTCGGCGATCGCGATGCCGCACGGGTTGGCGTGCTTGATGATCGCGACGCACGGCTCGGCGTGGTCGTACGCGGCCCGGCGCGCGGCGTCGGTGTCCGTGTAGTTGTTGTACGACATCTCCTTGCCGTGCAGCTGCTCGGCCCCGGCCAGGCCGCCGGTGCCGGTGGTGTAGAGCGCGGCGGGCTGGTGCGGGTTCTCGCCGTACCGCAGGACGTTGCTCCGCTCGTACGTCGTACCGAAGAAGTCGGGGAAGCCCGAGTCGTCGGCGGCGGCGTAGTCGTCCGCGAACCAGGACGCCACGGCGACGTCGTACGCGGCGGTGTGCTGGAACGCCTCGGCAGCCAGTCGCTTGCGGGCGGTCAGGTCGAAGCCGCCCGCCCTGACCGCGGCGAGGACATCGGCGTACCGCTGCGGGCTGGTGACGACGGCCACGGACGGGTGGTTCTTGGCGGCGGCGCGGACCATGGACGGGCCGCCGATGTCGATCTGCTCCACGCACTCGTCGGCGGACGCGCCGGAGGCGACGGTCTCCTTGAACGGGTAGAGGTTCACGACCACCAGGTCGAACGGCTCCACGCCCAGCTCGGCGAGCTGCTCGCGGTGGGCGTCCAGGCGCAGGTCGGCGAGGATGCCGGCGTGGACGCGCGGGTGCAGCGTCTTGACGCGGCCGTCGAGGCACTCGGGGAAGCCGGTGAGCTCCTCGACCTTGGTGACCGGGACTCCGGCGGCGGCGATCCTTCCGGCGGTGGAGCCGGTGGAGACCAGCTCGACACCCGCCTCGTGCAGACCGCGGGCGAGGTCTTCGAGCCCCGTCTTGTCGTAGACACTGACCAGGGCGCGACGGATGGGCTTATTCACCGACATGACCGAGATGAACCTTTCGTCCCTCAATGCGATAGCCGTCGCGGGCGAGCCGACCGACGGCCTCGACGAGCAGCTTGCGCTCGACTTGTTTGATGCGTTCGTGGAGGGCCTCTTCGCCCTCCGTCGTGTCCTCTTCGGTCACCTCGACCACGCCCTGCGCGATGATCGGGCCGGTGTCGACGCCGTCGTCGACGAAGTGGACGGTGCACCCGGTGACCTTCACGCCGTACGCGAGGGCGTCACGCACCCCGTGGGCACCGGGAAAGCTGGGGAGCAGGGCGGGGTGGGTGTTGACGAACCGGCCGCCGAACCGGGCGAGGAACTCCTTGCCCACGATCTTCATGAATCCCGCGGACACCACGAGGTCCGGACGGTGTTCGGCCGTCGCGGCCGCGAGCGCCGCATCCCACTCCTCGCGGGTGGCGTGGTCCTTGACCCGGCACACGAAGGTCGGCAGTCCGGCGCGTTCCGCCCGTTCGAGACCGGCGATGCCGGAGCGGTCGGCGCCGACCGCGACGACCTGTGCGCCGAAGCCCTCGGGGTCGTCGCCGATGGCGTCGAGCAGGGCCTGGAGATTCGTGCCTGAGCCGGAGACCAGTACGACCAGACGGGCCGGGGCGGCGGAGGAGGGCGGGGAGGCCACGGCTGGGCCCTTTCTCGCGTGGTGAAGCAGAGCGGTGCTGATTTGTATGGTCGTACGAAAGAACCGAGCCCCTCGATACGGGGAACTCTACGAACAAGTCGACCGTCAGCAACGATACCGGCACCTCGGGGAACCCCCACGGGACGGGGGTCACGGCCCCCCGGACCCGAAGCGCGCGCCCGGGTGACGGGTATCGGCCGTCCGTGCCCCGCTCCCCGCTTTCGGCGGCTCCTGGCCGGGAGGTAGCGTCAGGGGACAGCGAACCGTCCACAGGGCGGAAATGACGAGATGGGGAAGACGTTCACCACATGCCGGACCCACGCCGCAGCACCGCTTTCCGCCACCCGCTGCCCGAGCGGACCCCCCTGCTGATGCGGGAGCGCCAGTCCCCCACGGACTCTTCCTCTTCTTCCGGGCCTTCGGGGTCCACCGGGGCTTCCGGGTCCACCGGGCCTTCCGGGTCCACCAGGGCTTCCGGCTCCACCGGCCCTTCCGGCGCCGCGGACGACAATCCGTTCGCCGCGCCGCCCGAGAACCGGCCCGACCAGCCCTGGCAGCCCCGCCTCCCCTCGAACACCGGCAACGGCGGCAATGGCGAGGGGTCGTCCGAGGGCGGCTCCTCCGACGGCCGACCGGCCTGGGGCGGCCAGTGGAGCAGCAGGCAGCCCGGCCGCCAGGGCGGCGGCTTCGGCGGACGGCCCGGAGGCCAGGGCGGGCCGAACGGCCAGGGCGGACCCGAGGCCAATCCCGGCGGTCTGCGCTGGGACCCGACCGACCCCGCCCAGCGCCGGGCGCGCTACGCGCTGCTCTGCGGCATGTGGGCCTTCTTCTTCGCGATCTTCGACTTCCCGGAGATCGCCCTGCTGCTCGGCGCACTCGCCATGTACTGGTCGATCAGCTCGCTCCGGGCGAAGTCGCGTGGCGCCTCCGCCCCGGCCGGTTCCGCCCCGGCGTCGGGTGCGACGGCCGACGGACCGCTCCAGGGCTCCGGTGCCGGGCACGTCCCGGGGGCCGCGCCCGGCACCCCGGGCGCCCCCGCGGCTCCGGGCGGCGGCAGGCAGCAGACCACGGCCGCGGTCAGCGGTCTGGTGACGGCGCTGCTCGCGCTCTCGATCGTCGCGACGACGTTCACGGTGCAGCTGGTCTACCGCGACTACTACACCTGCGTGAACGACGCCCTGACCAAGTCCGGCCAGCTGGCCTGCAACGACCTGCTGCCGAAGCCGCTGGAGCCGTTCTTCGGCGTGAAGAACTAGGCTCTTCCGTCACGAGAAGGCCCCAGCGCCTCCCGGTCGGGTCCTTCGCCACGAGGGCCCGGCCGTTCACGGATTTCCGGACGGCCCGGTCTCTCCCGGCCGGGCCGTCCGCTCGTGCCACGGGTCGGTCGGCAGGAAGTCGTACGGTTCGAAGTCGTCGTCCTCGTCCGGGCCGGGTGCGACGGCCGGGCCAGGCACCCGGGCGGAGGAAGCGGGCACGGACGCCGTCGCACCGGCATCCGGCTTCGTTTTCGGTTTCGGCTCCGTTTTCGGTTTCGGGCCGGAGGGGGCACCCACGGGCACCCGGGCGGGGGAAGGGGCCGATACGGGTCCGGCATCCGGCGCGGACGGCTCGGTCCCGGCCGCGTCGCCGACGCCCCGGCGGCCGTACCACCGCCACCACCGTCGACCCCCGCCGTCCTCCTCCTGCCCGTCCCGCTGTTCCGGCCGCTGCTCCGGTTGTTCCGGCCGCGCCCCATCCGCGTCCCCGTCCCCCTCGTGCTCCCGCAGTCGCCAGGCCCTCAGCAGCAGCGCCCCCGGAACGCCGAGGAGCACCGTCCACCCCAGGGCCGCCGCCCCCGTCAGCCACCACACCGGCCCGAACTCCGCCAGGGCCCGGGTCCCGAGCGGCCCTCCCGAGGCCGCCGCCAGCACCGCCGTACCGACTCCGCACCCCACCGCGCCCAGGGCGGCCGTCAGCGCGGTCTCCCGCGGGTTCCACGCCTCCGCCCGTTCCGCACCGGCGGGCGCGGCCCGCCGCACCGTGAACCAGGCGACCGTCACCCCCGCCGCGACCGGCACCGCCCCGGCCGCCCAGTTCGGCGCCGTACCGGGGCCCTCGGCCGGTACCGCGGCGAGCAGCGGGAAGGCGGGCAGCGCCGGGCTCCCCGAGAAGGCCAGCGGGGTGACCGTGGACGCCGTACCGAGCGCGAAGCCCGGCCCGAGCCCGTACGCCGCGGCCCAGACCGCCGCGTTCGGCACCAGCACCGCCGCGAGCAGCATGACCGAGACCCGGCCCGCCCAGTCGTCCGAGAGCCGGACGAACGACTGCTGGGCGAGCTCCGCGTGCCAGATCAGCGCCACCGCGACGAGCAGCGCCCCACCGCCGAGCAGCACCGCCGTCCCGGCCAGGGCCGACCGGCACGCCGTTGCCGCCCGCTCCCCGAACCGGTCGCGCGCCAGCGCCTCGTGCAGCCGCACCGGCGCCCAGGACGGCAGCGGTCCGACCGGCCGCCCGGCCGCCGTCCAGGCCCCGGCCGCCGCCGCACCCACCACCACGACGGCCGCCGGGAAGAGCAGCGACGACGGACGCACGGACAGCGCACCGTCCCACGCGTAGCCCGCGACAACCGCCCCCACCAGCAGATATCCGCCGACGACCATGACGAGAGCGACCGCCGTCGAGGGCGCCGGGCGCTCCTCGTCGGGCTCCAGGACGTCCCGGACCGCCCGGTGCACCAGCCACATCGGCATCATGGCGAGCAGCAGCGGAACGAGGCCGATCGGAGCGGGGGCCCCGCTGAGCGTGTCGGCCCTGATCAGCTCGGCACCGTGCGCGAGCAGCCAGAGCCCGGCCGCCGCATGGAGAGCACCACCGGGGCCGCTGGCCGGTTCCGGGGAGCAGATCCACAGCGCCAGGACGAGCACGGTCAGCGCGCCCAGCCCCAGCCCGGCCGCGATCACCCCGCGCAGGAGGGCGAGGAGTGGCGCGGTGGACCGGCCGGGCTCCACCGACGACGGACTGCGTTCGGTCATTCGGGTCACACCGCAATGCTCCCAACGACACGCCCTTATTCCGCGTAACAGGCGAATGGCCGTTGTGTCGCTCAATATATGCTTATGTACTTTTCCACCCGGTGTAACTCCCACGGGGGTCCTGCATGACGCGGAGTCCGGCCGACCCGGCCGCTGCCCATCCGCTCCCCTCCCCCAAGGAGCGACGCAGACTGCGCGAGGCGAAGTCACTGAGTGAGGAGCAGGTGGCGACGGCCGTGGGCGTCACCCGCGCGACGGTCCGGTCGTGGGAGACGGGGCGCAGCACTCCCCGGGGGCGAAAGCGCGAGGTGTACGCCAGGCTGATCGACGGAGGCAGGACGGGCCCACAGGCCACGCCTCCGAACTCACGGACCAAGACGGCCACCGCGAACACCCGGCCGAAGGCCGCCGCCAAACGGGCCGCCCGTCCGACGTCACCGACGACGGTCGCGAGGCTGCCCAGGTCGGTGGTGTCCACGAAGCCGGGGCCGTCCGCGCAGCCGTCGCCCCGTCCGCCGAACCCCGTCGAAGCCACCGGGAGCACCGCCATGGCCCCGACCGAGCCCGGCACCACCCCCGATCTGCCCGGCACGTCCACCACCCGCCGCGCACCCGCCACCAGTCGCACGTCCACTGCGCCTGCGACACCCGTGGCACCTGAGAAACCCGCGGCACCTGCGAAACCTGCGAGGCCCAGGGCATCCGCAGCACCCACCACGCCCACTACGCCCCCCGCCTCCCCGGCGGCCCCGGAGAACGAGGCCGCCGAGGACCGGAGCGACGGGGACCGGACCGGCGGGCTCTCCCCCGCCGAGGCGTTCGACGCCCTGTACCGGCACTCCGCCGAGGCCCTCTTCCGGCAGGCCTTCCTGCTGACCGGGCGCCGGGGCCTCGCCCGGGAGTCCGTCGCGCGGGCCTTCTCCCTGGCCTGGGACCACTGGCCCGAGGTCGCGGTGGACCGGGACCCGGTGGGCTGGGTGCGGGCCGCGGCGTACGAGTACGCGGTGTCGCCGTGGCACCGGCTGCGCCGTACCCACCGCCGCCCCGACCCGCCGCAGGCCGAGCCCGGTGCGCGGGCCCTGCTCGACGCGCTGCTCGAACTGCCGCCGTCGTACCGGCGCACACTGCTGCTCCACGACGGCGTCGGCCTGGACCTGCCGGACACGGCGGCGGAGACGGAGGCGAGCACTCCGGCGGCGGCAAGTCGGCTGGTGAACGCCCGCGCCGCGATCGCCGAGCAGTTGTCCTCCGCACCGACGGAACCCGGCTCCGAGGCCGGGACCGCCGCCGGGGCCGGCTCCGGGGGCGGGACCGATTCCGATCCCGGGGCCGGGACCGGTTCCGGGCGGTCCGGGTCCGGGCCCGAGGCGTCCGCCGACCGGCCGGTGTCCCTGCACGAGCAGCTCGGCGCGCTCGCCCTGGCCCAGCCCTGCGGTTCGCTCCTTCCGCCCGCCGTGATCCGTGAGGTCAGCGAGCGCAAGGCACAGCTGTGGACCAGGGCGGCCGTTTCCTTCACGGTGCTGATCATCGGCCTGACGCTGTTCACCCTGGCGACGGCCGCGGTGCGGTACGAGACCCCGGCGTCACCCGCCCGGCAGGTCGACGGTGTGCCGCCGCACAGCGGTCCGCAGAAGCTGACGCCGAAGGACCTGAAGCTGCGGAAGAAGCTGCACGGCGAACTCGTACAGGGCCCGGCACGGCTGGTCCCCGGCACCGGCTGAGCCGAGCCCCGGCGGACCGACAGGAACGGCGGACCGACAGGAACGGCGCGGGCCCGTACCCCTTGATCGGGGTACGGGCCCGCGCCGTCTGTGCGGTGCCGCTGCGAGCAGTACGGCGATCAGGCGCCGAGGATCTCGCGCGCCAGCTTGGCCGTCTCGGTCGGCGTCTTGCCGACCTTGACGCCGGCGGCCTCGAGGGCCTCCTTCTTCGCCTGGGCGGTACCGGAGGAGCCGGAGACGATGGCGCCCGCGTGGCCCATGGTCTTGCCCTCGGGGGCGGTGAAGCCCGCGACGTAACCGACGACCGGCTTGGTGACGTTGGCCTTGATGAAGTCGGCCGCACGCTCCTCGGCGTCGCCGCCGATCTCACCGATCATCACGATCAGGTCGGTCTCCGGGTCGGCCTCGAACGCCGCGAGGGCGTCGATGTGCGTCGTGCCGATGACCGGGTCGCCACCGATGCCGACGGCGGAGGAGAAGCCGATGTCACGGAGCTCGTACATCATCTGGTAGGTCAGCGTGCCGGACTTGGACACGAGACCGATGCGGCCGGGCTTGGTGATGTCGCCCGGGATGATGCCGGCGTTGGACTGGCCGGGGGTGATCAGGCCGGGGCAGTTCGGGCCGATGATCCGGGTCTTGTTGCCCTTCGCGCTCGCGTACGCCCAGAAGGCGGCCGAGTCGTGGACGGCGATGCCCTCGGTGATCACGACGGCGAGCGGGATCTCGGCGTCGATCGCCTCGACGACGGCGGCCTTGGCGAAGGCCGGCGGCACGAAGAGGACGGACACGTCCGCGCCGGTCTTCTCCATCGCCTCGGCGACGGATCCGAAGACGGGTACCTCGGTGCCGTCGAAGTCGACGGACGTACCGGCCTTGCGCGGGTTCACGCCGCCGACGATGTTGGTGCCGTCACCGAGCATGAGCTTGGTGTGCTTCATACCGGTGGCACCGGTCATCCCCTGGACGATGACCTTGCTGTCCTTGGTGAGGAAGATAGCCATGGTGTTGGAGTCCCTCGTCCCTTACTTCGCAGCCGCGGCGAGCTCGGCGGCCTTGTCGGCCGCGCCGTCCATGGTGTCCACGCGCTGAACGAGCGGGTGGTTCGCGTCGGAGAGGATCTTGCGACCCAGCTCCGCGTTGTTGCCGTCGAGGCGCACGACCAGCGGCTTGGTGACGTTCTCGCCCTTGGACTTGAGCAGCTCGAGCGCCTGGACGATGCCGTTGGCGACCTCGTCGCACGCGGTGATGCCGCCGAAGACGTTGACGAAGACGGACTTGACGTCCGGGTCGCCGAGGATGATCTCCAGGCCGTTCGCCATGACCTCGGCGGACGCGCCGCCACCGATGTCGAGGAAGTTGGCGGGCTTCACGTTGCCGTGGTTCTCACCGGCGTACGCGACGACGTCCAGCGTCGACATGACCAGACCGGCGCCGTTGCCGATGATGCCGACCTGGCCGTCGAGCTTGACGTAGTTGAGGTTCTTGGCCTTGGCGGCGGCCTCCAGCGGGTTGGCCGCGGCCTTGTCCTCCAGAGCCTCGTGCTCCGGCTGGCGGAAGTCGGCGTTCTCGTCGAGGGAGACCTTGCCGTCCAGCGCGAGGATGTCACCGGAGGCGACCTTGGCGAGCGGGTTGACCTCGACGAGGAGCGCGTCCTCGGCGACGAAGGTGTCCCACAGCGTCACCATGACCTCGGCGACCTTCTCGGCGACGTCGGCCGGGAACTTCGCCTGGGCGACGATCTCGCGGGCCTTCTCGATCGTGACGCCGGTGTTGGAGTCGACCGGGACCTTCGCGAGGGCCTCGGGGGTCTTCTCCGCGACCTCCTCGATGTCCATGCCGCCCTGCACCGAGGCCATGGCCAGGAAGGTGCGGTTGGTGCGGTCGAGGAGGTACGAGACGTAGTACTCCTCGACGATCTCCGGCGCGGTCTCGGCGATCATCACCTTGTGGACCGTGTGGCCCTTGATGTCCATGCCGAGGATGTCGGTCGCGCGGGCGACCGCCTCGTCGGGGGTGGCGGCCAGCTTGACGCCGCCGGCCTTGCCGCGGCCGCCGACCTTCACCTGCGCCTTGACGACCGACTTGCCGCCCAGCCGCTCGGTCGCCTCGCGGGCCGCCTCAGGCGTGTCGATGACTTCACCGGCCAGCACCGGTACACCGTGCTTGGCGAAGAGGTCCCTCGCCTGGTACTCGAACAGGTCCACGCGCGTCCGTCCCTTAATCAATGGTCTCGCGGTTCGTTTTCTGCGTGGGCGTGCCGCGAGGGGCAACGTGACTGCTGTGTCACCAGGAAGGCGCACACGGTGACCCCGGTACGCGGCATGTCCATCTCGCAGGTTATCCCCGTGCCCCGCAGGACCCTAAATCACAGATCGCAACGGAGCGGTGATTACGGTCACAGATCACGCCGGTGGCCGGGTCGCGGTGGACAGAACGGAGCACGTTCCGAACCCCTGTGCCGCCGGGCGCCCCCTTACAGGCCCGGCTCCTTGTCCGGCACGGGGAGCGGTCGCTTCCCGACGGCCGCCGCCATCACCTCGGGGAACAGGTCCGGGGTGCACGCGAAGGCCGGCGCGCCCAGGGCGCCGAGCGCCGCCGCGTGCTCGCGGTCGTAGGCGGGAGCGCCCTCGTCGGACAGTGCGAGCAGGGTCACGAACTGCACACCGGACGCCTTCATCGCGGCGACCCGCTTCAGCATCTCGTCGCGTATGCCGCCCTCGTAGAGGTCGCTGATGAGGACGACGACGGTGTCGGCGGGACGGGTGATCTGCGACTGGCAGTAGGCGAGCGCCCGGTTGATGTCGGTGCCGCCGCCGAGCTGTGTGCCGAAGAGGACGTCGACGGGGTCGTCGAGCTGGTCGGTGAGGTCGACGACCGCCGTGTCGAAGACGACGAGCCTGGTCCGCAGGGAGCGCATGGAGGCGAGCACCGCGCCGAAGACGGAGGCGTAGACCACGGAGGCGGCCATCGACCCCGACTGGTCGATGCAGAGGATCACGTCCTTCTTCATGGACCGGTCGGCCCGCCCGTAGCCGATGAGCCGTTCGGGGACGACGGTGCCGTACTCGGGGAGGTAGTTCTTGAGGTTGGCCCGGATGGTGCGGTCCCAGTCGATGTCGTGGTGGCGGGGCCTGCTGATCCGCGCCGAGCGGTCCAGCGCACCGGTGAGGGTCGCCCGGGTGCGGGTGGCGAGCCGCTTCTCCAGGTCTTCGACGACCTTGCGCACGACCGCTCTCGCGGTCTCCTTCGTCGTCTCGGGCATGGCCTTGTTGAGCGAGAGGAGCGTTCCGACGAGGTGTACGTCCGCCTCGACGGCCTCCAGCATCTCCGGTTCGAGGAGCAGCGCGGAGAGGCCGAGCCGGTCGATCGCGTCGCGCTGCATGACCTGGACGACGGAGCTGGGGAAGTACGTGCGGATGTCGCCGAGCCAGCGGGCCACGGAGGGCGCGGAGGCCCCGAGCCCGGCCGAGCGGCCGTTCCTGCCCCGGTCACCGGGCCTGCCTCCGCCGTACAGCGCGGCCAGCGCGCCGTCCATCGCGGCGTCGCGCCCGGTGAGGGTGCAGCCTGTGGTCTCGGCACTGTCCCCGCCCAGCACCATCCGCCACCGCCGCAGCCGCTCCCCGTCCGCCGGTCCGGCCGTCCCCGGAGTGCGGGCCGCGCCCGTGTGCGCGGCGTCGGCCGTGGGCGGGGCGCCGGCCGCGTTCGCGATGCCTGCCGTGTGCGTGGTCATCCCGTTGCCCCCAGCGGTTCCTCGACGTTCTCGATGCTCCCGGCGTTCCCGGTGCTCCCCGTGTTCTCTGTCGTTCCGGCGGTCCCGGCGTTCCCTGTTGTTCCGGCGATTCCGGTGCTCCCTGTTGTTCCGACAGTTTCGGTGCGCGGGCCGGGGGCCGGTTCCGGGTCGGTGGGCAGGCCGAGCAGGAGGCGCAGCACCGGCTCCACCGCGTCGGCCCTGGCCTCGTCCAGCGCGGGGCCGAAGCCGGGTGCCGTCGCGCCGGTCCCGGTGGCGGCCACCGGGCCGCCGGCGGCCGGACCGCGTCGCACGAGCTCGCCCAGCGTGCGCCGTACGCCCGCTTCGTACGCCGAGAACGTCCGGCGCAGCAGGGGCAGCACGTCGACGAAGGTGTCGGCGGGAACCCCGGTGAGCCAGGCGTCGACCAGGCCGAGCAGCCGTTCGTCGTGGACGAGCAGCATCCCGCCCCCGGCTGCTCCTCCGACGAACCCCTCGATCCACGCGGCGGCGTCGGCCGGGGGCGTACCGGGCGAGAGGGCCAGGCCCATCAGCCGTGCCGCGTCGTCCTCCCCGAGCCGCCCCTCGTCGAGCAGCAGGCGGGCCGCCCGCCCCCGGATGACTCCCGCGACCGTGTCCCGGGCGGCGAGCCGGTGCAGTACGGCCGCCCAGCGCTCGCGCAGTCCGTCCGTGTCCGTGCCCGCCCGCGCGGCCCCGGAGAGCAGCCCGATCGCGGTGTGGACGCCGTCCACCCGGCGGCGCATCTCGTCGGCGCCGTCGGCGTCGAGCCCGGTGCAGGCGGGTGGCAGCCCGACCCGGATCCGCTCGGCGAGTCCGGCCGCGACCTCGCCGAGTGCCGTCGTGTCCGTGGACCGCACGTCGCCGTAGCGCAGGGTGCGGGCCAGCGCGGGCAGGGCGTCGGCGAGGTGGCCGACATCGGAGTCGAGCGCGGCCCGGTCGGCGAGGGCCCGCATCACGACGGGCAGTGCCTCGGGCAGCTCCGCGAGGAGGCACTGTTCGGCGAGTGCCGTGACCTCGGCGAGCGTGGTCGCCGACTCGGCCAGGGCCCCGGCCCTGGCCGTCGCCGCGGAGAGCACGGTGGTGCCCCAGGTCCCGGCCTCGGCGACCTGCACGTACAGCTCGGGTTCCCAGCGCAGCAGCCAGCTCTCCCGGAAGGTGCCGGTGCTCGCCCGGCCGGCCACGGGCTCGCCCCAGCCGACGGCGAGGAGGCGCAGCCGGTGGAGCAGCCGGCTGCGGGCCGCGTCGTTGTCCTTGCGCAGGTCGAGCTCCAACTCCCGCTCCTGCGCCTCGGGTTTGAGCCGGAGCGTGCGCTGGTGACGGGTGAGGTCGTGCTGCAGGGGGACGGCGGGAGCGGTGTCGGGGACCTCGCCGAGCGTCTCGCCGACGACGAGCCGGTCCCGGACGAGGGCCAGTGGTACGTCGGAGCCCTCGCACATCACGGCCCTGATCGCGTCGGTCGTCTCGCTCAGCCCGGCGAGCGGACGGCCGCGCAGGGCGGCGAGGGTTTCGGCGAGCCGGACGGCCTCGATGACGTGGGCGGAGGACACGAACCGGTCCTCGTCGCGCATGAGTCCGGCGACCTTGGTCATCCATCGTTCGACCGGGCGGTCGACGGCCTCGAAGAGGTGCCCGTACCAGCCGGGCGAGTCGATGCCCGCCCCGTATCCGCTGTGCCGGGCGAGCCTGCGGTGCGACCAGGGCACCCAGGTCAGTTCGGTCTTGACCTTGGGCAGCCCCTTGAGCAGGGCGCGGTCGGCGGTGAGCGTGGTGCGCGCGGCGAGGGCGGGTACGTGCCAGGCACCGCAGACGACCGCGATGTCGTCGCCGAACTCCTTGGCCGCCTTGCGCAGTTGGATGCGCATGTGCGCCTCGCGGACGGCGTCGCGCGGGTGGCCGCCGTCCCCGTACACCTCGCGCAGGGCGGTCATCGCCTCGGCGAGCGCGGCGAAGGGCGCCAGCGGGTCGGCGGGCCCGGCGTCCTGGGCGCGGTGCTCGACGGCGTCCTCCCACCAGCGCTCCGGGTCGTCGTAGCCCGCCGCCTCGGCGAGTACGGCGACGGGGTCGACCGGGGCCTGTGCGGAGGGGTCGGCGGGCGAGCCGTCCGCGTCGGGCGTGCCCCCGTCGTCGGCCCCCGCGGCCCTGCCTCCCGGGCACCCGGTCGCTCCCCCGCCCCTCTCCTCGTCGTTGTCGTTGTCGCCGTCGCCGTTCTCCGCTGTTCGTTCTGCTCGTTCCGCTTGTTCCGCGGCCCGGGTCATGGCCAGGGAGTGGGCCGCGGGCAGGTCGATGAAGCGGACCGGGACGTCGTGTTCGAGGGCCCAGCGGATCGCGACCCATTCGGGCGAGAACGCGGCCAGCGGCCAGAACGCCGCCCGCCCCGGGTCGTCCACGGCGTGCGCGAGGAGCGCGACCGGTGGCCGCATCCCCTCGTCGGCGGCCAGGGGCAGCAGCGCGTCGCCCTCCGGCGGCCCCTCGACGAGCACGGCCCTCGGGTGCGCGGCGTCCAGCGCGGCACGGACGGTCCGGGCCGAGCCGGGGCCGTGGTGCCGCACCCCCAGCAGCAGGGGCCCCGCGGGGCGTTCGGCCACGGTCATGCGGACACCTCGCGGCAGGCGCGGTAGAAGTCCTTCCACCCGTCCCGCTCCCGGACCACCGTCTCCAGGTACTCCTGCCAGACCACCCGGTCGGCCGCGGGGTCGCGGACGACCGCACCGAGGATGCCGGCCGCCACGTCGCCGGGGCGCAGCACTCCGTCGCCGAAGTGCGCGGCCAGGGCCAGACCGTTGGTGACGACGGAGATCGCCTCGGCCGTCGACAGCGTCCCCGAGGGGGACTTGAGCTTGGTGCGGCCGTCGGTGGTGACGCCGTCGCGCAGCTCGCGGAAGACCGTGACGACGCGTCGGATCTCGGCCATGCCGTCGGGGGCGGCCGGGAGGTCGAGGGAACGTCCTATCTGGTCGACGCGCCGGGACACGATGTCCACCTCGGCGTCGGGGGTGGCCGGCAGCGGAAGCACGACGGTGTTGAACCGGCGACGCAGCGCGCTGGACAGTTCGTTGACCCCGCGGTCGCGGTCGTTGGCGGTGGCGATGACGTTGAACCCGCGGACCGCCTGGACCTCCTGGCCCAGTTCGGGGACGGGAAGCGTCTTCTCCGACAGGATCGTGATGAGCGAGTCCTGGACGTCGGCGGGAATCCGGGTCAGTTCCTCGATGCGCGCGGTCATGCCGCCGGACATGGCGCGCATGAGCGGGCTGGGCACCAGGGCCTCGCGGCTGGGGCCGTGCGCGAGCAGCTGCGCGTAGTTCCAGCCGTAGCGGACGGCTTCCTCGGGGGTGCCCGCAGTGCCCTGGACGAGCAGGGTCGAATCACCGCTGACGGCGGCCGCGAGGTGCTCCGAGACCCAGGTCTTGGCGGTGCCGGGCACGCCGAGGAGCAGGAGGGCCCGATCGGTGGCGAGCGTGGTCACCGCGACCTCGACGAGGCGGCGCGGACCCACGTACTTGGGTGTGATCACCGTGCCGTCGGACAGGGTGCCGCCGAGCAGATAGGTGGCGACGGCCCACGGGGAGAGCTGCCAACGGGCAGGCCGCGGGCGGTCGTCGGCCGCGGCGAGGGCCTTCAGCTCGTGGGCGAAGGCGTCCTCCGCATGCGGGCGCAGCGCCTGCGCACCGGTGGTGACGGTGGTTTCGGGCACGGTCATGGATCCCCCTCCAGATCGGTCGACCTGATGTGGTTCCCACCGTGCACCATGGCACTGACAATCGGCCCCACCCGCAGGTCAGAGGCCGATTCACCCGTCACGGAGGCGGGGTCGGCCCGGCCACCGGGGAGACGGCCACGCAGCCGCCCGCTTTGAGCATGTCCATGCCCTTGAGCTTCTTGATGACCTTGCCCTTGTACGTGATCGAGCAGCCGACTTCGAGGGTGCTCCCGTCCACCACGAACGGCATGACGGCGGGCGGCATGATCCCGCGCAGCGTGACGGTCTTCCGCCACGGCAGCGTGGGCGACTCGACCGTCTCGATCTTCGGCTCCGTGGCCTTGCCCCTGCCGCCGTGGAACTGGATCTCGTCGACGTCCGTGCCGGTGACCTCGTAAGTGACCTCGTACATCTCGTCGACGGCCTCGTCCACCCGGTCGACGGCCCTGTCGACCGGGTCGGCGTCACCGGAGCAGGCGGTGAGGCCCATGCCGAGACCGAGGACCGCGGCCGCACAGACGGCGGTACGGAGGGTGCGGAAGCGACGGACGGCGTGGGTGGTGCGAGCGGTGTGACTGCTCATCGGTTGATCCCCCCCATCCATGGGTCTGTTGCTCGCAGCGAATCGCAAAGGACAAGGAGCGTCAAGATGTGCGCTGAACATTGAAACAGCAGGTCAGGGCGATTGTCAGTGGGGCACTTTACCGTCGTTCCCATGCTGCTATCTCACGGGGGAGAACCCGCCCACGCCACCGCTCCGGTGGCCCGCTGGACGGTGGAGCAGGTACTGGCCCTCGCTCCTGACGACGCCTCGCGCAAGGCGGGGAGCAAGCTCGGCTCGGCGGGTGCGTGGGCGGGCGGCGGGTGCGACGGATCGGGTGCGGTGTGGGGGCTGTGCAGGGGGAGTGGGAGCAAGCCGTACCGGACGGTCGTGGACGTCACCGGACCCGCGTACAAGTGCAGTTGCCCGAGCCGGAAGTTCCCGTGCAAGCACGCCCTGGGGCTGCTGCTGGTCTGGGCGTCGGACGAGTCGGCCCTGCCCGGCGGCGAGGCGCCGGACTGGGCCGGGGAGTGGCTGACGGGCCGTCGCGCGCGGGCGGCCGGGAAGGCGGAGAAGGTCGGAGCGCCGGGTGGTACGGCCTCCGGTCCGGCCGACCCGGAGGCCGCGCGGCGCCGGGCGGAGCGCCGGGCCGAGCGGATCACCGGCGGCGCACAGGAGTTGGAGGAGCGGCTCGCGGACCTGCTGCGCGGGGGGCTCGCGGCGGCCGGCCAGACGGGGTACGGGCTCTGGGAGGAGACGGCGGCCCGCATGGTCGACGCCCAGGCGCCCGGACTGGCGGCCAGGGTGCGGGAGTTGGGGGCCATACCGGGGTCCGGCCAGGGGTGGCCGGTGCGGCTGCTGGAGGAGTGCGCGCTGCTCCATCTGCTGGACAGCGCCTGGCTGGGCATCGACCGGCTGCCGGAGCCGCTGGCGGCCACGGTCCGCACCCGGGTGGGCCTGACGACCCCCGCCGAGGGCCCGCCGGTCCGCGACCACTGGCTGGTCCTCGCCCAGTACGACACCCCGGACGGCAGGATCGTCGCGCGTCGTATCTGGCTGCACGGCAGGAGGACGGGCCGTACGGCGCTGCTGCTGTCCTTCGGGGCGGCCGGGCGCTCCCCCGCCCTGGCGCTGCCGGTGGGTGTCACGATCGACGCCGAGGTCACGCCCTATCCGGGCGGCGGCCGACTGCGGGCGGAGCTGGGCGAGCAGTTCGGGACGCCGGCACCGACCGGCACCCCGCCGCCCGGCGGCACCACGACCCGTGCGGTCGAGGCGTACGGGCGGGCCCTGCGGGACGATCCCTGGCTGGACTCCTGGCCGGTGACGCTGAGCGAGGTCATACCCGTGCCGTCCGGGGACGGCTGGCAACTGGTGGACGCGACGGGCGGGGCGGCCCTGCCCATCGCCCCGGCGGCGCTGTCCCGGCCCGGCCTGTGGAAGCTCGTCGCGCTCTCCGGCGGCGCCCCGGTCACGGTCTTCGGCGAGTGCGGACACCGCGGCTTCGACCCGCTCGCGGCCTGGTCCGCCGAAGCCGGAGCCGAAACCGAAACCGGGGCCGGAGCCGAAACCGGTACCCGCATCGGTACCGGTACCGGCACGGGTACGGGCGAGGCGGACGGTGTCGACGGCTCCGGTGCCGGTCGCGCCGACGCGACGTCCGGGACCGTGCCGCTCGTCTGACGTCGGATTCGAAGGGGGACCAATGACTCGCACGATCACGCCCGCGGCCTGGGAAGAGCTCGTCACCACGGCGCTCCTGGGCACCGACCGCCGCCCGGCGGGAGCCGGGGGACCGACCGGGCTGCTGGACACGGCCGCGCTGCACACCGTGCGCCGCCGCGCGGGGCTGCTGCCCGCGGCCCCGGCGGCCCGGCCCGACCCGGCGCCCTCCGATCCCCGGCCGCCGCTGCCCCCGGCCGCGCGGCGCAGGCTCGCCCAGTTGCTCGCGGACCGGTCGGCACCGGGCGCCTCCGGCGGCCGGCGCGGCGCGGCCCCCGATCTCATGGAGCTGGTCCCGCAGTGGCTGGCCGTCGCCAACCGGCACGGCTTCCGGGCCCCGGCCTCGCTGCTCCCGGCCCTGCTGGATGCGGCCAGGGCCCGTACCGACCTGCGACCACAGGCCCTGGCCTTCGCCGGACCGCGCGGGCTGTGGCTGGCCGGGCTGAACCCCGAGTGGAAGTTCGCACTGCGCGGCTCGTCGGGCGGTTCCTCGCTGCCCGACGTGACGGCCCCGGAGGCGGTCGCCCGGCTGTGGGAGGAGGGGCTGTTCGCGGAACGGGTCGCCCTGCTCGGGGCCGTCCGGGAGCACGACCCCGCCGAGGCCCTCGCACTGCTCGCCTCCACATGGTCCGCCGAACGCGCCGAGGACCGGCTGATGTTCCTCGACTCGCTGCGCTCCGGCCTCTCCGCGGCCGACGAGCCCTTCCTGGAACGGGCCCTCTCCGACCGCAGCCGCAACGTCCGCTCCACCGCCGCCGAACTCCTCTCCGCACTGCCGGAGTCGGCGCTCGCCGGCCGGATGGCGGCCCGCGCGCTGTCGTGCCTGGGCCCGGACATCACCGGCGACGGCGCCTCGATCGCCGTGGAGGCACCGCACGAATGCGACGCCTCGATGGAGCGCGACGGCGTGGTGGCGGTGCCGCCGCCCGGCCGGGGCGAACGCTCCTGGTGGCTCGGCCAGTTGGTGGAGGCGGCCCCGCTCGCGACCTGGCCGGCGCGGTTCGGCGGTCGCGACGCGCGGGAGATCGTCGGCCTGCCGGTGGCCGACGGCTGGGCCGAGGAGCTGCACGCCGCATGGTGCCGGGCGGCGGTGCGGCAGCGGGACCCGGAGTGGGCCCGCGCGCTGCTCGGCGCCCCTTCCGTCCCCCCGTCGAACGGGCCCGGCACGGCCTCGCTCGCCGAACGGTCGAAGCTCCTCTCGGTGCTCCCGCCGTCCGAACGGGCCGGATGGGTGGCCGACTTCGTCGCCGCACACGGTCTGTCCGAGGCGTTCCAGCTGCTGGGGGTCTGCCCGACCCCCTGGGCCGAGCCCCTCGGCCGCGCGGTCGTCGACGCCCTGGACATCGCCCGGGACGCGGGCAGTTACCCCTGGAGCTTCAGCGGTGTGATGGGTCTCGCCGAACGCTGTCTGAACCCGGCCGAGGCCGACCGTCTGGAGGTCCTCACCACCACCCCGGACGAACCGGAAGACGCCTCGCCGGGCGCGAACGGCTACTGGTCGGAGGCGTTCCAGCGGCTGGTCTCCACGCTGCGGCTGCGCGCGGCGATGGAACGGGAGCTGATACCGGTACCGGACTGACGAGGCCCGGGAGCGGCGCGGGTCCCGGGAGCAGCACGGCCCCCGGCGGGGCGGGCCGGACGGGCGGGCCGGGTGGTGGCCCGCCGCCTCGTGGGTGCCGGAAAAGCCGAAAGGAGCCGGAAGGGAAGGGAGAGGGCGGTCAGGCTTCGGCGGGGTGGCGCACGTTCGCGTTGACCCACTCGACGATCGAGGTCGTCGTGGCACCCGGGGTGAAGATCTCCGCGACACCCTGGTCCTTCAACGGGGCGATGTCCGCCTCCGGGATGATGCCGCCGCCGAAGACCTTGATGTCCTCCGCCTCGCGCTCCTTCAGCAGCTCGATCACCTTGGCGAAGAGCGTGTTGTGCGCGCCGGAGAGGATCGAGAGGCCGATCGCGTCGGCGTCCTCCTGGATCGCGGTGTCCACGATCTGCTCGGGCGTCTGGTGGAGCCCGGTGTAGATGACCTCCATACCTGCGTCGCGCAGTGCCCGCGCGATCACCTTGGCCCCACGATCATGGCCGTCCAGGCCCGGCTTCGCCACCACCACACGGATCGGACCGGTCACACCCATCACTGCCTCCACATGCGTCTCCCGTGCCTGAAGGGCCGGGGATGTGAACGAACGTTATCTACAGCATCCCGCAAGCCGTCGTTTCGCGGTGGACGGGGAGGGGGAAATCACACCTGGGACATGTTCGCCGGGCGCCGATCCCGCGGGACGCGGCAGGTCTGCCGTGCGGGACCGGCCGCCAGGGGAGCCGCTACGAGGTCGCCGTACCACCGCGCCACCAGCCGCGCGGCACGGTGGTACGGCCCGCCCCGCCCGTCCGGCCCGTCGGCCGACCGTCGGTCACCGCCGGTGAGCAGGGGTGCGCGAGCCGGGACCGATACCCCGGCCGGGTGGCCCGTCCGGCCGCCCGCACCTTGCCCCGGTACCCCATGAGGGCAGTCGGGGCCGCGCAGCCTCCCCGACTGCCGGAGCAAGGAGGTCGGCCATGAAGGTCCCGCCTTTCCTTCCCGCACTGCTGCGTCCACCGTGCCCGGTCCCCAGCCGGCCCTCGCCCGCCCTGCTGAAGGCCGGCGTGCTGGAACTGGTGGTGCTCGCCGGGCACGTACTGCTCTACCCCACCGGCATCACCGGAGAGCGACCGCCCTCCCCGGACCCCGCAGACCGGGCGGGACATGCGGGCCCTGCAGAACACCGGAGTCCCACGGAACACCAGGGCGCCGCAAGCCCTGCGGATTCCGCAGGCCAGGCGGGTCGTGCGGGTCACATGAGCCACGCAAGCCGTGCAGGCCGGGCGGGCTCCGCAGATGCCGCGGGGTCCGCCGGGCCGCGCGCCACCTCCGCCCCCACCGTTCCCCCTGCCCCCGCCACCCCCACCACCCCTGCCTCCGCTTCCGCCGGGCCCACCGCTTCGGACGGGAGCCCTTCCCTCCCCGTCGAGGGGGACGAGCGGCCGCCCGTCGTGCTTCTGCACGGCTTCATCGACAACCGCTCGGTCTTCGTCCTGCTGCGCCGCTCCCTCGCCCGGCACGGCCGACGCCATCTGGAGTCGCTCAACTACTCGCCGCTGACCTGCGACATCCGCACGGCGGCCGAGCTGCTCGGGCGGCACGTCGAGGAGATCTGTGCCCGCACCGGACACCGTGAGGTCGACATCGTCGGACACAGCCTCGGCGGCCTGATCGCCCGCTACTACATCCAGCTGCTGGGCGGCGACCAGCGGGTCCGCACCCTGGTCACCCTCGGCACCCCGCACAAGGGCACCGCCGTCGCCCCGCTGGCGAGCGCTCACCCCATCGTGCGGCAGATGCGCACGGGGTCCGCCCCGATCGAGGAGCTGTGCAGGCCGGCGCCCGGCTGCCGCACTCGGTTCGTGAGTTTCTGGAGCGAGCTGGACCGGGTGGTCGTCCCGCCCGAGGCGGCCCGCATCGACCACCCGGACCTCGACGCGTTGAACGTACGGGTCACCGGAATCGGCCACCTCGCGCTGCCGGTGCACCCCTCGGTCGTGACCGCGGTCCGGCAGGCACTGGAATCCGGCGAACCGACGGCCGAAACCGAAGAAGCCGGAGGAGCCGAAGGGGCCGAAGGGGCCGGAGAAACCGAAGGGGGCGGAAGAGTCGACAGCGCTGACGGTGACGACTGTGCCGAAGGAACTGGCGGCGCCGTCTCGGCGGCCTGAGCCCGAGCGCCCCGCTACCGCGCCGCCGTCGCCGTCGCCCCACAAATAGAACGGGTTTCGAACATAGAGCCAAGGCTGTGTGCGCAGTTCGTCGAAAGACGGCCGATTGCCCGTTTCCTGAGCCGCCCGAACCCGCCGAAGATTGTCGGCGTCGCATACCGCCGGGTACAGTCGCGGCCACTGCTCCCCCTGGGATCCCCCCACCGGACCCCGGGCCCACAGGTCCTGCTGCCGAGGCGAGAGAGAAGTTGGTGAACGACCAGCACCCCCACGCCGGGTACGCCGGGTACGACAGCGAGGTCACCGGCAGCTTCCACAGCGACCCCCTCTTCGGTTCACTCCCCGGCGGCCACGACGGCGCGTACGGCAACGGCTACGGCGCCGGACAGACGGGGCACAGCGGCCAGTACGACTCCACGCAGTGGGACACGGGCGCACACCCGACCGCCTCGTACGACGGGTACGGCACGTACGCGACACAGCCCCAGCAGCAGTACGAGGCGGCGCCGACGTACTCGACCACGGCCACCTGGACGCCCGTCGCCGACTACGGCACGACCGCGACCACGTTCACCGACACCACCGCCTTCGCGGGCATCCCGGCCCAGGCCGACTCCCCGGACGCCACGGGCCAGTGGAACACCGGCGGTTGGCAGCCGGACAACCAGTGGGCGGCGACCGACACGGCCGCGTACGACTCCGGCGTGTACGACGCCACGGCCTGGAACACCGGCGCCACGCCCGAGCACGAACAGCAAACAGTGCAAACCTCGCAAAACGAACAGGTGTTGCACGAGGCGCCGACGGCGCAGGACGCGTACGGGGTCCAAGAAGCGCACACGGCGCACGAGTCGTACGACCTCTACACCGGCGAGGGCTCCTACGACCCGTACGAGCCCTACCGCACCGACGCGCACGACACCGAGCACGGGTTCGTGGCCGGAGCCGAGCACGGAACCGGACCGGCTGACGACGGCGGCACCGACCACGACGCCTCGGTCCACGACGCCTCGGTCCACGACTCCCCGGCCCACGAGGTGGACCTGGCCGCCTCCGCGGCCGACGCGCACCGTCCCCTCGGCCGCACCTCCGCCCGCACCAACGGCAGCAGCCGCAGGCGGCGTTCCCCCGCGAAGCGTTCCGCGCTCCTCACCGTCGCGATTCCCTCCGCCTGCGTGATGAGCGTGGCCGGTATCGCGGCCGCCTCCGTGGGCGGACTGGGCGGCGGGGAGAAGAAGGACGAGGGCAAGACCACGATGGCCGCCCCCGACGCCGGTTCCGTCAAACCGGGCGTGGCCAACAACAAGCTGGACACCCAGCTCGCCAACCTCAGCGCCGACGCCGAGAACTTCGCCGACCGCGCCAGCCGCACCCAGGAGCGCATCGACCTGCGGGAACGGCAGGCCGCCGAGAAGAAGAAGCGCGAGGAGGAGGCCGCCCGCAAGGAGGCGCTCCGTCCCAAGTTCGTCATGCCGGTCGCCCAGCACCGCCTCAGCGCGTACTTCGGCCAGGCGGGCGTCAACTGGATGTCCACGCACACCGGCATCGACTTCCCCGTCCTGCAGGGCACTCCGGTGATGGCCGCGACGGACGGCACCGTGCGCACCCAGCTGAACAGCGCCTACGGGAACATGGCCATCGTCACCGCGGCCGACGGGACCGAGACCTGGTACTGCCACCTCAGCAGCACCAAGATCCGCTCGGGCCCGGTCAAGGCCGGTGACGTCATCGCGTACTCCGGCGACTCCGGGAACTCGACCGGCCCGCACCTGCACTTCGAGGTGCGGCCCGGCGGCGGCGCGGCGATCGACCCGCTGCCCTGGCTCCGCAGCCACGGCGTCGACCCGACCTGAGCCCCCGCGGCCGGCGGCCGACGTCCTGGCTGCCGTACTGAGAACTGCATACGAATGGGTCTGCCCGCCACACCGTCGGTGTGGCGGGCAGACCCATTCGTGCGGGGCCGGGGCTACAGCTTCTCGACCGGCGCGTACCGCAGCAGCAGCTCCTTCGGCCGGTCGTCCCCGAAGTCGATCCTGGCCAACGCCTGGTCGCCGACGCCCTCGACCGCCATCACCGTGCCGAGGCCGAACTTGTCGTGCGTGACCCGGTCCCCGACGGCCAGCGTGACCGTCGGCCTGCTGTCCGAGGTCCGCCGGGTCGCGAAGCCCGAGGGGCCGGAGCGCGCCCGCGAGGCGGACAGCGACGAGGTGATCCCCTGCGTCGGCCCGGCCGGAGCAGCCATCGGCCCGGTCCGCTTCCACTCCAGGTGCTGGTCCGGGATCTCCTCCAGGAACCGCGACGGCGGGTTGTACGAGGGCTGCCCCCACGCGCTGCGCATCGCGGCCCGGGTCAGGTAGAGCCGCTCACGGGCCCGGGTGATGCCGACGTAGGCGAGCCGCCGCTCCTCCTCCAGCTCCTTCGTCTGGCCCAGGGCCCGCATGTGCGGGAAGACGCCGTCCTCCAGGCCGGTCAGGAAGACCACCGGGAATTCGAGGCCCTTCGCGGTGTGCAGCGTCATGAGCGTGATGACGCCGGAGCCGTCCTCGTCCTCGTCGGGGATCTGGTCGGAGTCGGCGACGAGGGCCACCTTCTCCAGGAACTCGGCGAGCGTGCCCGTTCCGGTGGGGGCCGCGGCCGTACCCGCCTCGACAGCGGCCGTGGCCTCGTCGGCAGCCGCTGTGCCCCCCTCGGCCGCCGCGTGCTCCTGCTCGAATTCCAGGGCCACCGAGGCGAGTTCCTGGAGGTTCTCGATCCGGGTCTCGTCCTGCGGGTCGGTGGACGCCTGGAGCTCGGCCAGGTAGCCCGTGCGTTCCAGGACGGCCTCCAGGACCACCGCGGGGCCCGCGCCGGACTCGACGATCGTGCGCAGCTCCTCCATCAGCGTGTTGAAACGCTTGACGGCGTTGGCCGACCGGGCCGCCATGCCGTACGCCTCGTCGACCCGGCGCAGTGCCTGCGGGAAGGTGATCCGCTCCCGCAGGGACAGGGCTTCGATCATCGCCTCGGCACGGTCGCCGATGCCGCGCTTGGGCACGTTGAGGATGCGGCGCAGCGGGACGGTGTCCTCCGGATTGGCGAGGACGCGCAGGTAGGCCAGGATGTCCCGGACCTCCTTGCGCTCGTAGAAGCGCACGCCGCCGACGACCTTGTAGGGCAGGCCGACGCGGATGAAGATCTCTTCGAAGACGCGGGACTGGGCGTTCGTGCGGTAGAAGATCGCGACGTCGCCGGCCTTGGCGTCGCCCGCGTCGGTGAGCCGGTCGATCTCGTCGGCGACGAACTGCGCCTCGTCGTGCTCGGTGTCGGCGACGTAGCCGGTGATCCGGGCGCCCGTGCCGGCGTTCGTCCACAGGTTCTTGGGGCGGCGGCTCGCGTTGCGTTCGATGACCGCGTTGGCGGCGGACAGGATCGTCTGCGTGGAGCGGTAGTTCTGCTCCAGGAGGATCGTGGTCGCGTCCGGGTAGTCCTCCTCGAACTGGAGGATGTTGCGGATGGTCGCGCCGCGGAAGGCGTAGATCGACTGGTCCGCGTCACCCACGACGCACAGCTCGGCGGGGGCGTCGCCCTCGCCCGCCGGGCCGACCAGTTCGCGCACGAGGGTGTACTGGGCGTGGTTGGTGTCCTGGTACTCGTCGACCAGGACGTGCCGGAAGCGGCGGCGGTAGTGCTCGGCGACGTCGGGGAACGCCTGGAGCAGGTGCACCGTCGTCATGATGATGTCGTCGAAGTCCAGCGCGTTGGCCTCGCGCAGCCGGGACTGGTACATCGCGTACGCCTGGGCGAGCGTCTTCTCGAAACCGTCGGCGGCCTGGCCCGCGAAGGTCTCCTCGTCGATCAGCTCGTTCTTCAGGTTGGAGACCTTGGCCGTGAACGACTTCGGCGGGAAGCGCTTCGGGTCCAGGTCGAGGTCGCGGCAGACCAGGGCCATCAGCCGCTTGGAGTCGGCCGCGTCGTAGATCGAGAACGACGAGGTGAAGCCGAGCTTCTTCGACTCGCGGCGCAGGATGCGTACGCACGCGCTGTGGAAGGTCATGACCCACATGGCGTTGGCGCGCGGCCCGACGAGCTGCTCGACGCGCTCCTTCATCTCGCCGGCGGCCTTGTTGGTGAAGGTGATCGCCAGGATCTGGCCGGGATGCACCCCGCGCTCGGCGAGGAGGTGGGCGATCCGGTGGGTCAGCACCCGGGTCTTCCCGGAACCGGCCCCGGCGACGATGAGCAGCGGGGAGCCCGCGTGCACGACGGCGGCGCGCTGCTCGGTGTTCAGCCCGTCGAGGAGCGCGGCGGAGTCGACGACGGGGCGGGGGGCGCCGTCGCGGTAGTACGCGTCCCTGGGCGGCGGCCCGTCGAACACGTCCCCGAAGAGCCCCTCCGGCACCTCTTCGGGTGCGGCGTCCTCGGGGGGCGGCGGGGGTTCTTCCTCCGAGGGCTGGAGGCCGGCCAGGAAACTGTCGTCAAAGAGGCTGCTCATCGCTTGTCGAGTCTAAGCCGCCGCACGGACACCCGGCGGGCCCTTGCCGAACCGCCCGGCGCCCGCTCGCCGGACGGGCGCGAGGAACGGACACGCACCGAGAACGGACGCGCACGGAGAGAACGAACACGCACGGAGAGCGGGCAACCGCACCGCGTGAGGGGTTCCGGACCTCCGGCCACTCCTGCAACCCAGGTCACGAAAATGTATCGGGCATATCGAACATCGACCTTCCCAGCGGCACACCGGTTGGCTAGCGTGCTCGACCGGGCGGCCCGTACCCCCTTTGCGGCGAACCACGCCGAGCGGGCACCCCCGCCGAATCCGGGCTGCCCCCATGGGCGTTCGGAGCCGGGGACCCACAGGAAGCACTGGGGTGAATCGGTCCTCATCCCCCAAACGGACCGTAGGGCAGCCTTCCGTTCCGCCCGAACCCGACAGCTAACCCGGCAGGCGGTCCACGGAAGGAGATGCCCGTCTTGGCATCGCACCGCAAACCGCGCCCCCGGATGCGCACCACCGCACCGGCCGTCGGGCTCACCTCGGCGGCGCTGGCGTCCGTGACCCTGCTCTCCACGCAGAGCGCCACGGCCGCGCCCGGCCCGAAGCCCAGCGTCGAGGACGTCCAGAAGAAGGTCGACGACCTCTACCGGCAGGCGGGCACCGCGACCCAGAAGTACAACCGGGCGAAGGAAGCCTCCGCCACCCAGCGCGCCAAGGTCCAGGCCCTGCTGGACGACGTGGCCGAGCGCGCCGACAAGCTCAACGAGGCGCGCCGGACGCTCGGCACCTACGCGGCCGCGCAGTACCGCAACGGCTCCATAGCACCGTCCGCCACCTTCTTCCTGGCCGACGACCCGCAGTCGTACTTCGACCAGAGCCAGCTGATGGACCGGATGACCAGCCGCCAGCAGAAGGCGGTCACGGAATTCCGTACGCAGCAGGCCAGAACGGCGAAGAAGCGGTCCGAGGCGGTGCAGAGCCTGGAGACCCTGACGACGACCCAGGCCACCCTGCGCACCAGCAAGCAGAACGTCCAGAAGAAGCTGGGCGAGGCGCGCACGCTGCTGTCGAAGCTGACCGCCGAGGAGAAGGCGCGGCTCGCGGCGCTGGAGCGGAAGAAGGAGGCGGAGGCCAAGCGCAAGGCCGAGGAGCTGGCGAAGCAGCAGGCCGCAGCCGAGGCGGACCGCAAGGCCGAGGAGGCCGCGAAGGAGGCGGACTCCGGCAGCGGTACGGGGACGGGCACCGGAACCGGCACCGGCTCGGACAGCGACGCCACCACCCAGGCGGAGAAGGTACTCGCCTTCGCCAGGGCCCAGATCGGCAAGCCGTACGTCTGGGGCGCCACCGGCCCGGACTCGTACGACTGCTCCGGGCTCACCCAGGCGGCGTGGAGGGCGGCGGGCGTCGACCTTCCGCGCACCACCTGGGACCAGGTGAAGATCGGCACCCGGGTCGCCACGGCGGACCTGCGGCCGGGCGACCTCGTCTTCTTCTACGACGACATCAGCCACGTCGGCATCTACAAGGGCGACGGGATGATGATCCACGCACCGAAGCCCGGGGCGAACGTGCGCGAGGAGTCGATCTACTACATGCCGATCTACGGCAGCGTGCGCCCGGCGTAGCGGCCGCACCGCAGGACCTCCGGCCGCCGGACGCGCTCGCTCCTCGCGCCCGTCCGGCGGGCCGGGGACGCCCGGGCCTGACAACCTCGGGCCGGGGCGGCGTCGGCCCCGGCCCGCCTCGGGTCCGGGCATCGGCCCCGGTCCGGCGGCCGGGCCCCGGGGCTCAGACCCAGAGCGTGGCGATGAAGATGTTGGCGAGCGTCAGGCCGCCGACCGCCGCGAAGGCGCCCTTGTCGACCTTCTCCTCGTCCCGCTTGACGTAGACGAGCGCGAGGATGACGACCAGGATCAGCGTCTTGACCCCGATCTTGATGTTGTTCACGTGGCCGCCGTCGGCCTCGTTCAGCCCGACCAGCGCGACACCGGTGACCAGCATGGTCAGCGCACCGTGCAGCATCGCCGGCACGAACCGGGCCGTGCCCGCGCCCATCGCCTTCATCTGGGTCAGGAAACCGCCCAGCAGCGAGGCGATGCCGACGATGTGCAGGGCGACGAAGACATGAATGAGTACGTCCATGAGGCCGCAGCCTAGCCCCGCCCATATCACCACCCCACAGGCAGGTGCGACTTCCCGGCCGCTCCGCTCGTGTCTGTACCGAATGCCTCACTCTGGTGCAATTTCCTCGATCACTTGACGACATTGCCGCGCCAAATTCGGGCAATAAGCGCCATTACGACTCTTGCCCGTGCCCCGGGTCTAGCGTCCCTGACCAGGTGACCGGCTCCCTCGCCGCTCCGTTTCCGGACGGCGCACCGGTCGCCCCGCCGAGAGATCCGGCGGCGGGCCGCTCCCCCGTGGCGCCCCGTGGCCGGGTCTCCGGTGGGCCCGTCGGTAGTCCCCGCCGGGCAGTCATCAGGAAGGACGCACGCCCTCGTGGCAGCGCATCGAAAACCCAAGCAGCGCCCGTTCACCGGCTCTGCTGCCCGCACCGCGGCCGGCCTCGCCCTCACCGGGGCCGCCACCGCCGTCGTGCTGCCGGGATCGGCCCACGCCGAGCCCGATCTCACCCCGGCCCAGGTCAAGGCCAAGGTGGACCGGCTGTACCACGACGCGGAGGTCGCCACCGAGAAGTACAACGGCGCGAAGGAGAAGGCGACCGCCGCGACCGAGGCCCTGAACACCCTGCGCGACGAGGCCGCCCGCCGGACCGAGCGCCTCAACACCGCGCGCGACGAACTCGGCTCGTACGCCGCCGCGCAGTACCGCACCGGCGGCATCAGCCCGTCCGTGCAGCTGGCGCTCTCCTCCGACCCCGACCAGTACCTGGAACGCGCGGCGTTCGTGGACCGGGTCGGCGACCGCCGGGCCGTCGCGATCGACCGGGTCCAGAAGCAGGTCGCCCGGATCGCCGAACTGCGCTCGCAGGCCGACGAGAAGCTGACCGTGCTGGCCGCCCGACAGGCCGAGCTGAAGAAGCAGAAGACCACGATCAGGGCCAAGCTGGCCGACGCGCAACGGCTCCTCGCCCGGCTGACCCCGCCCCAGCGCGCCGCGTACGAGGAGACCGACCACGGCCGCTCCGGCGCCCCGGACACCGCCGTCCGGGCCGCCGCACGCGGCCCCGTCCGGGCCCCGAACGCCCGCGCCGCCGCGGCCGTCGCGTTCGCCTACGGGGCGATCGGCAAGCCGTACGTCTGGGGTGCGACCGGCCCCTCCTCGTTCGACTGCTCCGGGCTCACCCAGGCCGCCTGGCGGTCCGCCGGTCTCTCCCTCCCCCGGACCACGTACACCCAGATCAACACCGGGCAACGCGTCTCGCGCTCCCAACTCGCCCCGGGCGACCTGGTGTTCTTCTACTCCGGGATCAGTCACGTCGGGCTGTACATCGGCAACGGACAGATGATCCACGCGCCGCGCACCGGGTCGACGGTCCGGATCGCGCCGATCGACGAAATGCCCTTCGCCGGGGCGACACGCGTGGCATAGGCTCCCGATTCCGATCCGGTGCGAGCGCCGTCGGGGCGATCGCACCCGGGTCGGACCGCCACCGGGCCACCCCGCCGTCGAGGGCGGCCCGCCGTCGCCCAACCGGCCCGAGGACACCCACACATGCCCATGGACGTCGATGTCCAGACCCATGCCCGCACGCTCGCGCTGCGCTCCCCCGACCACTTCCGGGTCGGCCCGTTCACCGTGCGGTACAACCCCGACTGGTCCATCAAATACGCCAATTACGCCATCCCCGACCAGAGCGCCGAACCGACGCCCGGGGAACTCGACGCCCTGATCGCGGCGTTCCGCGAGCACGACCGGCTGCCGCGGCTGGAGTTCCTGCCCGGCTGGGCGCCCGCGGTCGAACCCGCGCTGCTCGCCGCCGGGTTCACCGTCGAGAACCGGGCCCCGATCCTGGCCTGCGCCCCCGGCGACCTGCGTTCCCCGAAGCCGGTGGACGCCCTCGCGATCGCCGAACCGGTCACCGACGCGGAGTTCGCCGCCGCCGCGCTCGTCCAGTACCGGGGCTACGGCGGGACCGGTGAGCCCGAGGGCGGCGAGGCGATCTGGCTGCGCACGGCGGTCGAGGGCGGCGGGGTCGCGGCCCTCGCCACCCTCGACGGCGCACCGGCGGGCGCGGGCGGCTGCTCGGTCCCCGTCGACGGTCTCACCGAACTGGCCGGGCTCGCCGTCGCCGACGCCTTCCGGCGCCGGGGCATCGGCGCCGCGCTCTCCGCCCACCTCACCGCGACCGCCTTCGAGCGCGGCTGCCGGATGGTCTGGCTGGAACCGGGCGACGCCGACGTCGAACGGATCTACGCGGGCATCGGCTACCGCCGGATCGGCGAGAAGCTGAACATCTCGCTCGACCCGGCCTGACGGCCCCCGGCCCGGCGGCTCAGACCAGCCGTCGGGCCGTCGCCCAGCGGGTCAGCTCGTGCCGGTTCGACAGCTGGAGCTTGCGCAGCACCGCCGAGACGTGCGACTCGACCGTCTTCACCGAGATGAACAGCTGCTTGGCGATCTCCTTGTACGCGTATCCGCGGGCGATCAGCCGCAGCACCTCGCGCTCGCGCTGGGTCAGCCGGTCCAGGTCCTCGTCGACCGGCGGCGCGTCCGTGGAGGCGAAGGCGTCCAGGACGAAGCCGGCCAGCCGGGGCGAGAACACCGCGTCGCCCTCCTGGACCCGGAAGACCGAGTCGATCAGGTCGGTGCCGGTGATGGTCTTGGTGACGTAGCCGCGGGCGCCGCCCCGGATGACGCCGATGACGTCCTCGGCGGCGTCCGACACGGACAGCGCCAGGAACCGCACCGGGTTCTCCGCGGCGCCCATCAGCGGGGCGCAGCGGCGCAGCACCTCGACGCCGCCGCCACCGGGCAGGTGCACGTCGAGGAGGACGACCTCGGGGCGCGTCGCCGTGATGACGGTGACCGCCTGGTCGACGTCCGCGGCCTCGCCGACGACCTCGACGCCGGTCTCCTCGGTGCGGCCGATCTCGGCCTGGACGCCAGTGCGGAACATCCGGTGGTCGTCGACGAGCACGACCCGTACCCGGCGCTCCGGCCCCCCGGCCGACTCAGTGGTCTCCGTCATCGCTCGCCCTCTCCATCTCCAGCTCGACTTCCGTGCCCCCGCCGGGCACCGAACGCAGCCGTGCCGTACCGCCGTTGCGCTGCATCCGGCCGATGATCGATTCTCGTACGCCCATTCTGTCCCCCGGTACGGAGTCCAGGTCGAATCCCGGACCCCGGTCGCGCACCGAGACGAAGACCGTCCGGCCCTCGACCTCCGCGTAGACCTGCACGGCACCGCCCTCGCCACCGTACTTGGCGGCGTTGACCATCGCCTCGCGCGCGGCCTGCATCTGTGCGCCCAGCTTCTCGTCCAGCGGGCAGTCGCCGACGACGACCACCTCCAGCGGGACGCCGTGCTTGTCCTCGACCTCGGCGGCGGCGCGCTTGACGGCCTCGGCGAGGGTCTCGGGCTCGTCGTCCTCGTCCTTGCCGGTGCCCTCGGGGTTGTACAGCCAGTTGCGCAGTTCGCGTTCCTGGGCGCGGGCCAGGCGGCGGACCTCTCCGGCGTCCTCCGCGTTGCGCTGGATCAGGGTGAGGGTGTGCAGCACCGAGTCGTGGACGTGGGCGGCGACCTCGGCGCGTTCCTGGGCCCTGATGCGCATGGTGCGCTCCTCGGAGAGGTCCTGGGTCATGCGCACGAGGTAGGGGCCCGCCAGCAGCGCGATGCCGGTGAGCACCGCTATCGCGGCCGTCAGGACGTTGCCGAGCTGGGCCGCGGAGCCGCGCACCACCATGAAGACGGCCAGGCCGAGACCGACCAGGGCGACCCCGGCGAAGCCGCGGGCCAGGTGCAGGACCCGGCGGCGGCTGCCGACCTCCATCCAGCGGGCGCGCCGGGCGTTGTCGGCCTGCCGCCACACCAGTACGGAACCAGCGCCGATCAGCAGCGTCGGCCAGATGTAGCGGTTGGCCTTGCTGCCCATGTCGACGTTGCCGACGAAGATCATGGCGCCGATGAACAGCGCGATCAGGGCGAAGACCTGGCCCTTGTCGGGCTTGCGGAGCCGACGGGTGCCGTCCGGGGCGGTCTCGAAGAGCGAGCGCGGCGGTTCGACGCCGCCGACGCCGAGCGGGACGACGATCCAGAACACGGCGTAGAGCAGCGCGCCGAGGCCGTCCGCGAAGAACAGGCCGAGGAAGACGAACCGCACCCAGGCGACCGGCAGCCCGATGTGCCCGGCGAGGCCGCGCGCGACCCCGCCGAGCATCCGGCCGTCGGCGCTGCGGTACAGCCTGCGCAGCGGCGGCTCGTCCGGGTCGGCGGTGCGGGAGCCCGGAGCTCGGGTCGTGGCGGCTGGCATGCACTGATCGTCACATGCCCGTGCGGGTGGTGGCATCAGGGTCGGTCCCCCACTCGACCCTGAGAGCCCCGCGCCGACGACCGGTGGCCCCTGCTGCCGGGGCCGACGGCCCCCGCGCCGGTGCCCGGTGGCTCCCCGGCGCCGGGGAGCGGCGAGGTCCCGCGAGGCGTCGCCCCGTGCCGAACCGGCCCGCCGCCCCGTGCCGAACCGGCCCGTCGCCCCGTGACCGGACCGTCCCGTCGCCCCGTGACCGGACCGTCCCGTCGCCCCGTGACCGGACCGTCCCGTCGCCCCGTGCCCGGACCGCCCGGCACCTCGGCGGCCTCGACGGCCCTCGGCCGGCCTCGGGGCCAATATCAGGGACCGGCCAGGGTCGGGGCGGGTCCCGGACGGGCGTCCGGCCCGTCACCATGGAGCCATGACCGTTCCCCAGGACGCCTCCCCCGGTGTCGCCCAGCCTCCCGAACCGGCGCCGCAGCTGCGGCGCAGCCCCCGGCACAAGGTCGTGGCCGGGGTGTGCGGCGGGCTCGGCCGCTACTGCGACGTCGATCCGGTCGTCTTCCGGATCGTGCTCGGCGTGCTGTCGGTGACCGGTGGCATCGGGCTGATCTTCTACGGCTTCGCCTGGCTGCTGATCCCCGCGGACGGCGAGGAGGAGAACGAGGCCCGCCGGCTGCTGTCCGGCCGGGTCGAGGGTGCGTCGCTGATCGCGGTGCTCCTCGCGCTGATCGGCTGCGGGCTGTTCCTCTCCATGCTGAACAACGGCGGCACGCTGGCGTTCTCCGCGATGCTGTCGCTCGCGGTCGTGGGCTTCGCCGTGTGGACGCAGCACCGCAGGACGATGGCGCCCGCTGACCCGCTGCATCCGGCGACCGCGCATGCGGTGGCCGACGCGCCCCCCGAGGTGAAGGCGCCGCCGTCGCCGGGCGGCCCGTCGTGGTGGCGCGACCCGATCGTCAAGGACGGTACGACGGGGCCGGTGGGCATCGGCTATCTGTGGGGTCCGGCCGACGCGGTGCCCTCGGACCGGCCGGGCCGACCGGGTCGGCCGGGCTGGTCGGCCCGGCCGGACCGGCCCGCGCAGGCGGCGTCGGACCATCCGTTCTGCGGGCCCAGGCGGGAGCCCGGCACCCGGGGCCCGGCCCCGATCGGCGGTCTCGTGTTCCTGTTCGCGCTGATCGCGGGCGGCCTGGGCACGGGGCTGAGCTGGGACGCACGGCCGCTCGGTACGAGTCTGCAGTTCGGTCTGGCCGCCGCGCTCGCGGTGTTCGGGCTCGGCATGCTCGTCAGTTCGTTCCTCGGCCGGACCGGGTTCGGCACGGTCGTGCTGGCGATGCTCACGGCCGTTCTGCTGGCGGGCGCCTCCGCGCTGCCCAAGGACATCTCCACGCGGTGGGTGCGTGAGGGGTGGCGCCCCGCCTCGGTGGCCGCCGTCCGGTCCGACTACCACCTGGACACCGGGGTGGCCCGGCTGGACCTCACCGGGATCACGGTCCCCCGGGGCGACAGCGTCACGACGAAGGTGGGCGTCGGGGCCGGCCGCGTGGTCGTCGTCGTACCGAAGGAGGTGACGGTGGAGGTGAACGCGCGGGCGGCCCTCGGGGACATCTCGCTGCCGGTCGACAACCCCGGCAAGGCCCCGGCCCGACAGCCGGTCGACGTGGACATCAGGGCGTCGCGGAACGAGCACCGGACGCTGCCCCCGGCCCCGGGCGGCAAACCGGCCGGCACGGTCGAGCTCACTCTCGAAGTCGGCATCGGACAGGTGGAGGTCACCCGTGCTGCGTCATGAGTTCCGTCCGGGACGTGCGGTGGCGGGCGTGGTCGTGCTCGCCCTGGCCGTGGGGTACGCGGCGGACGCGGCGGGTTCCTGGAACGCCCCCTGGACCTTCTTCTTCCCGCTGTTCTTCGGCGGCCTCTGGCTGGCCGCCACCGTGACCTGGGTGAACTACATGATCCGTCGCCGCCGTGACGCGAGGAAGGCGTCCGCGGAGAACGACGCGGCCCCGCCGAGGATCAGCGGCAGCCAGGCCATGAGGTAGACCAGGTCGTTGCCCAGGTAGTACGGCTCCACCTGCCAGCTGACGGTCAGCCACAGGCTCAGCGAGATCAGCGCCCCGCCGAGCGCGGCAAGCCGGGCCCACAGCCCGACGAGGGTGCCGAGGCCGACGAGGATTTCCCCGACGGCGATGGTGTACCCGAAGCCGCCGGGGCTCTTCAGCGCGAGGTCGACCAGGGCCGGGACCGCGGAGGAGTCGCGCACCGCGTGCAGGGTCTGGCCGATGGAGCCCTGGCCGCCCGCGTGGAAGAACGCGCTGTCCGTCAGCTTGTCGAGCCCGGCGTAGACGAAGGTGATGCCGAGGAAGATCCGCAGCGGCAGCAGGGCGTGCTGCCGCGCCAGGTCCTTGAGCCCGGTCGGACCGCCCGGACCGCCCGGACCAACCGCACCGCGTACGTACAAGTCGTGATCCAGCATGTGGCCACCTCTCCTTTCGTCGGCCCCTCTCACCTGACGATACGTACGCGACGCACGCGCCGGGCACCCGGTCACCCGGCCGGCCGGGGCCCGGACGGCGGACAGCGGACGGCGGACGGCGGTGAACGGGAAGGGGTGAGCGGTGAGCGGTGGTCAGTCCGTCACGTCGATCTCGACCCGGTTCGTCTCCACCCCGGCGGCGGTCACGACCTGCACCTCCACCACCCCCGGCTCGACCTCCACCGGCACCGGCACGGTGAGCACGCCGTCCGTCGGGTTGGCGAAGCCGCCGGCGACCGGGATCAGCGGTACGTGCACATGGACCCGGCCGATCCGGACGACCAGGCGGGCCAGCCGGTCCGGCGTCCCGGCTCCGGGCGGCACGAAACCCGCGCCGCGGATCTCGATGTCGTCGCCGGTGCGCACCGACGTGTCCAGGTCCCCGGCCTCGCGGGCCCGCACCACCGAGAGGATCACCGGCCGGCCGCCCTCCGCGTACTTCCCGGCGAAGTACGCGAGCGCCGAGACGGTCACCAGCAGTGCCAGCCCCCAGGGCAGATCGGGCAGTTGCTCGGGCCTGCGGGCCAGCCGGACCCCGGCGAACAGCACGGCGACGGTGCTCACCAGCACGTACTGCACGTCCGTGAAGCTGCCCCGCCCGGAGTCGTCGGTGAGCAGGTCGGCGGCGCGCGGCCGGACGGCCCGCAGCTTCTGGAGCCGGCCGGACAGGGTCCGTACGGTCACCACCCGGCGCACGACCACGGCGACGGCGCACACCAGCGCCAGCACCGTCACCACCCCGGCGCCCCTCGCCAGGTCGAGGCCCTCGATCAGTTCGTCCCGCTCGGCGTGGTCGGAGGCGCCCGCCAGCTGGAGCGCCAGCACGAGCACGGCGAAGACCGCGAGCAGCACCCAGGAGGCGGCGACCGCACGGGAGGTGGAGAGCCGGTTGTCCTCGCCGATCACGGGGGCGAGGAGACCGCCGCGGGCACGGTGGACGTGGGCGGCGCCGGTGAGCAGCCCGGCGGTGACGAGACCGGCGATCAGTCCCGCCGTACGGGCGTTGGTCCAGCCCCCGCCGACGGCGGTGACGGCCTCGCCGACGACCAGCAGGACGACGCCGCCCCACACCGCGATCAGGGTGCGCCGCCACACCCGGTACAGCCAGGCGTCGCCCGCCTCCCGGCCCCGTTCGGCGACGGTCCTGGCGGACTGGGTCAGCTCGTCGGAGACCCACTGGCGGGTCGCGGACACGGAGTGGGCGACCCCGGACGGCAGCCCCTGCCCCGCGGCGAATTCGTCCCGTTTGGCCAGGAAGGCGGCCACCGCACGCCGATGTCCCTCGCGCGCCCCGTGCGGGCAGCCGCCGCACGTGCAGCCGCCGGTGTGCGTCCCGCCCGCACTCGCCTCGTCCAACGCCACGGAGAACGCCGCCCTTTCCAACCCGGTCAAGCCAACTCGACTGCGATTGCTGCGAATTGTGCCGCACGGAGAGGCTTCGGGCCGCATCGGGGCAACCCGTGGGCACGGATCGTCAGAATGTGCGACTGATCCGGCGCCACAGGGGCTGGTAGTTGATCCACGCCACCAGGTCGCTGCCCAGCTGTTCCCGGGTGGCGACCGCGTCCCGGTGCTCGATCACCACCGGCTTCCCGGCCGCGCGCGCGGCCAGTTGCACCTGGCACGAGCGGTCCAGCGCGATGAACCACCACGCGGCCGCGTCCACCGAGTCGCCCACGGTCAGCAGCCCGTGGTTGCGCAGCACGATCGCCTTGTGGCCGCCGAGCGCGGCGGCGATCCGGCGCCCCTCGTCCTCGTCGACGACGACCCCGGTGCAGGCGTCGTACAGGACATGATCCTCGTAGAAGGCACAGGCTTCCTGGGTGATCGGTTCGACGAGTTCGCCGAGCGCGGCCAGGGCCCGACCGTGCACGGAGTGGGCGTGGGCGACGGCGACGACGTCCGGGCGGGCCCGGTGCACCTGGGCGTGCACGGCGAACGCCGCCTGGTTGACGTGGTGGCGCCCCTCGACGACCTGTCCCTCCCCGTTGACCAGGATCAGCTCGTCCGGCGCGAGCCCGTCGAAGGGGGCCCCGAAGGGGTTGACCCAGAAACAGTCGGCGAACTCCGGGTCCCGTGCGGTGATGTGACCGCAGACGCCGTCCTCGTACCCGTACTCCCCGAACAGCCGCAGCGCCCCGGCCAGCCGCTCCTTCCGGTGCGCGCGCTCGTCGGCCGCGGACGCGTGGACGGGCGGCATCGTGAAGTGGAGCTGCTCCACGGGTACCGGCGCGGGCGCGGGTACGGGCGTGGGGGCGGGTACGGGCGTGGGTTCGGGCATGGCGGCTCCTCGGGACTCCCAGGGCGTACGGGATCGGGAAGTTACCGCCGGTTGCCGCAAGTGGCCAGGGGTGCGGGGGCGGTGGCCCGCTCACCGCCGCTCCTCGGGCCCGGTCCGGGGCGCGGCACCCGTGGCCGCGCCGGACCGCATCCGGCGCACACGACGATGCCGCCGCCCGGACGAACGGGCGACGGCATCGGCGTTGACCTGTGGGGAGGGGTTACTCCCACTCGATGGTGCCCGGCGGCTTGCTCGTCACGTCGAGCACGACGCGGTTGACGTCGGCGACCTCGTTGGTGATGCGGGTCGAGATCCTGGCGAGCGTCTCGTAGGGCAGGCGCGACCAGTCGGCCGTCATGGCGTCCTCGGAGGAGACCGGGCGCAGGACGATCGGGTGGCCGTAGGTGCGGCCGTCGCCCTGGACGCCGACCGAGCGGACGTCGGCGAGCAGGACGACCGGGCACTGCCAGATGTCGCGGTCCAGGCCGGCCGCGGTCAGCTCCTCGCGGGCGATGGCGTCGGCGTCGCGGAGCAGGTCGAGCCGCTCCTTGGTGACCTCGCCGACGATGCGGATGCCCAGGCCGGGGCCGGGGAACGGCTGGCGCTGGACGATCTCCTCCGGCAGGCCGAGCTCCTGGCCGACCATCCGGACCTCGTCCTTGAACAGCTGGCGCAGCGGCTCGACGAGCTGGAACTCGATGTCGTCGGGGAGGCCGCCGACGTTGTGGTGCGACTTGATGTTGGCGGTGCCGGTGCCGCCGCCGGACTCGACGATGTCCGGGTAGAGCGTGCCCTGCACGAGGAACGCGACCTCGGGGCCGTCCTCCTGGAGGATCTCCAGCTGGGCCTGCTCGAAGACGCGGATGAACTCGCGGCCGATGATCTTTCGCTTGGTCTCCGGGTCGGAGACCCCGGCGAGGGCCTTCAGGAAGCGCTCGCTGGCGTCGACGACCTTCAGGTTGGCGCCGGTGGCGGCCACGAAGTCCTTCTCGACCTGCTCGGTCTCGCCCTTGCGCATCAGGCCGTGGTCGACGTAGACGCAGGTCAGCTGGGAGCCGATCGCCTTCTGGACCAGGGCGGCGGCCACGGCGGAGTCGACGCCGCCGGACAGACCGCAGATCGCGCGCTTGTCGCCGACCTGGGCGCGGATCGCCTCGACCTGCTCCTCGATCACGTTGCCCGTGGTCCAGGTCGGCTCGATGCCGGCGCCGCGGTAGAGGAAGTGCTCCAGGACCTGTTGGCCGTACGTGGAGTGCAGGACCTCGGGGTGGTACTGGACGCCGTAGAGCTTCTTCTCGTCGTTCTCGAAGGCGGCGACCGGCACGACGTCCGTGGACGCGGTGACGGTGAAGCCCTCGGGGGCGGCGGAGCAGGCGTCGCCGTGCGACATCCAGACCGACTGCTCGGCGGGGGTGCCCTCGAAGAGGGTGGAGCCGGACTTGGTGACGGTGAGCGGGGTGCGGCCGTACTCGCGGGCGCCGTTGTCGTCGACCGTGCCGCCGAGCGTGGTGGCCATCAGCTGGAAGCCGTAGCACATGCCGAAGACCGGGACCCCGGCCTCGAACAGCGCGCGGTCGAGGGAGGGCGCGCCCTCCGCGTACACCGAGGAGGGGCCGCCGGACAGGATGATCGCCCGGGGGTTCTTGGCCAGCATCTCGGCCACCGGCATGGTGGACGGGACGATCTCGCTGTAGACCCGGGCCTCACGGACGCGTCGGGCGATGAGCTGGGCGTACTGCGCGCCGAAGTCGACGACCAGGACCACGTCTGTGGCGCTGTCGGCGGCGGCGAGGGGTGCTGCTGGCACGGGGCGGCCTTCCGGCGGTGATAAAGGGGTCGGTTCTGTCGATTCTACCGGGGTCGCCGAGACACCCGGCGTCATGCACAGATCATGCCTGCGGGGGCACGGCGGCACTCCGGCCGCCGACGGGGGCGGCTGGGAAGGGCGGACCCCGGAGGCGGAGGGGCCGGGCGGGTACGGCCGTCGTCCGGCGGGGTGTCTCAGCATCCGGGCGCCGTGTTGGTCCGCCCGTGCGGGCGGGGCCATACTGGACCCATGCGTCAGCACACGACCTTCGTCTTTACCTATGGCACCCGGCCCGCCGGCTGCCATGGTCGTGCTGCTTGATCCACCGACGAGCAACGTTCCAGGCGCCCCGGGCCGAAAGGCCCGGGGCGCCTCGGCGTTACGGACCCGTCGGCCGGGGAACCGCACCCCACGAGGAGTCACCACCATGGCCAGCACCACTCCCGCCGTCACCGCCTCTTCCGCCGGCGCCCCTTCCGCTTCCGCCCGGCCCCCGGCCGCCGGGAGGACGAGCACCGGGAAGACGGGCGCCCATACCGAGGAGGCCGCCGCGCTGATCGCCGACGCGCGGGCCCGCATCGACTCCCTCGACGACCGCATCATCGGGCTCATCCAGGAACGGATGGCCGTCTCGGCGGTCGTCCAGGAGGCCCGGATCACCTCCGGCGGCCGGCGCCTCAGCCTCTCCCGCGAGATGGAGATCCTCGGCCAGTACCGGGACGCCCTCGGCAAGCCCGGCACCTCCCTCGCCATGACCCTGCTGGAGCTGTGCCGCGGCCGGGCCTGACGCCCACCGGCCCGGCACGTCCGCGCCCGCGCACCGGCCGGGTCGCGCGGGCGCCCCGGGGCCGTCGCGGCAGCCCGCGGGGCCGGGGTACTCCGGCGTATCCCAGTTCGGGCCGACTCTCACCCGTACGGCGCGTGACCGGGTTCGCCGCGGCTTCGTTGGTCCCGGTGTCCGTGCCAGCCAGGGGCGGCCCCGGAGAAGAGAAACCACGCGTGGCTCCGCTGGAGCGTGTGGCGTACCGCTGGTACGCCGTGGGACCGCGCACCAGCGTGCGTGACCGGTCGGCAGGGGACAGCAGTCCGGTCACTCCAGGAGCGGCCGGCTCCGGGGACGCCCGGAGCCGACCGCTTCCCCCATGAGGTCCGCGGGCCCCTGGAGGGGCCATCGGGGCGTTTGGTGGCACATGGGCGTGATTGGGGTCACGTAAAGGTTCTGTGAGGATCGGGACAACCATTGCGGCGGGTCGCAGGTCAACCATGCGAGACCCCCGGCCCCGCCCCGTGCCCCGGCACGGCGGAGCCGTCCGCACCCGTATCGCTCATGGCGGTACGCCTCTTTCCCGAGGTCACCATGAAGCTTCGCCGCGCCCTGGCGGTCGCCGCCGCCACGGCAGTCATCGCCCCCGCCGCGGTCCTGGCCGCCCCGGTCGCGCTCGCCGTGACGACGGACGGGCCCGCGACCGCCGAATCCACCGTCTCCCCCTCGCCGAGCGGCTCCGACTCCCCGGAGACCGGTGGCGAGCCGTCCGCCGACGAATCGAGTTCCGCCCCCGCCGACGAGACCGGCACGGAGACCGGCGAGACCGGCGGGTCCGGCAAGGGCGAGGAGACCGGGCCCGGCGAGAACACCGACCCGGCCCCGGACGGTGCGACCGGCCCGACCCCGAGCGGCTCGGCGAGCACCTCGGCCTCCCCGTCCCCCTCGGACTCCGAGGACCCGGCGGAGCCGACCGAGTGCGCCACGTCCGACCTGGACATCTCCATCAACGGCCTGCCCGGGAAGATCGCCCGGGGCAGCGGCTGGCACAAGTTCAAGATGAACGTCTACAACTCCTCGAAGTCCACCGTGAAGGAGATCGACTACTTCGCGGGCGCCTCCTCCGACGAGGCGGGCGACGACCTCTTCCGCTCGAAGCAGGTCCGTCTCCAGGCCCTCGACCCGGAGACCGGCACGTGGGAGGAGCTCAGCGAGGAGGGCCGCGCGGTCGGCTACGTCGGCCAGTCCGACGAGATCCCCGCGGGCTACGAGGTGGACATCGCGCTGCGCATCAACGTGCGGTCGACCGCCCCGGTCGGCTCCGGCTTCACCCTCGGCGCCGGTCTGTACGTGGGCGACAAGGACTGCCTGGGCGTCAGCGACGTCGCGTACAAGTTCAAGATCGTGGAGGCGGGAGACAGCGGTTCCACGCCGCAGACCGGCGGCCGCGCCCCGGTTCCGTCCACGAAGCCCGCGCACAACGCGACGGGCAAGGTGTCCGGCAGCCTCGCGGAGACCGGTTCGTCCTCCGCCCTGCCGGTGTTCGCCACCGCGGGCGGGATCGCCGTGGTGCTCGGTGCGGGCGCGATGTTCGTCGTACGGCGCCGCAGGAACGGTGACGCGGGCGCCTGACGCGTCCGGTCGCCCGAGCACAAAGGGGCTGCACCCGGAGGGGGTGCAGCCCCTTTCCGCCGTCCTGCTCCGGCTCGCCGTCCCGGCCGCTACGGCTGCTGCTTCTTCTTCGGCGGGACGGTCGGCAGGCCGAGGAACGGCAGCCGCAGCGCGCCGAACGCCTCCTTCGGCACGGCCGGCGAGCACGGCTCGACCGCGGCCAGCCGCTCGTACGCCTCGCCCTGCGCCGGGCGCGGGTCCGCCTGGCCCTTGTTGGGCCAGAAGGACATCGCGCGCTCGGCCTGGGCGGTGATGGTGAGCGACGGGTTCACGCCGAGGTTCGCGGAGACCGCCGCGCCGTCGACCACCGAGATGCCGGGGTGCCCGTAGAGCCGGTGGTACGGATCGATCACCCCGTCCTCGGCGGTGGCGCCGATGGGGCAGCCGCCGAGGAAGTGCGCGGTGAGCGGGGTGCCCATCAGTTCGCCCACGTTCGACCCCGCGAAACCGTTGATCTCCTCGGCGAGCAGCGCGGCGCTGCGGGTCGCTGCCTCGATCTGGGTCGGGTTGGGTGCGCCGTGGCCCTGCCGGGCGGTGAGCAGGCCCTTTCCGATGCCGCCGGGCTTGCGGTACGTCGTCAGGGAGTTGTCGAGCGACTGCATGACGAGGCCGATGATGGTCCGTTCCGACCAGCGGCGGTTGGAGAGCGAGCGGGCCGCGAGCGTGGGGTGCTTGACCAGTTCGAGCAGCCATCTGCGGACCCGGTGCGCGCCGTACGGCACCTGGAGGACGGTCAGCGCGCCCATCGAGTTGGAGCCCTTGCCGTACCGGACCGGCTCGATGTGCGTGTTCTCGTCCGGGTGGATCGAGGAGGTGATGGCGACGCCGCGGGTGAAGTCGGCCTTCTCGTGTCCGTGCCGCTCGCGGTAGCGGCGGTCGGTGGTCTGGGCGCCGACCAGCCCCTCGGAGTTGGTGCGGGTCAGCTCGCCGAGCCGGGACGAGATCCGGGGCAGCAGGCCGGTGTCCTTCATCCGGTGCAGCAGCGTCTGGGTGCCGTAGGTGCCCGCGGCGACGACGACCTGGCGGGCGGTGAACGTACGCCCCTTGCCCTTCTTCCGGTTGTCGGTGGGGAGGGTCTTGACCGCGTAGCCGCCCCGGGAGTCCTCGGCGACCGCGACGACCGAGGTCATCGGGTGGACGACCGCGCCCGCCTTCTCCGCGAGGTGGAGGTAGTTCTCGTTGAGGGTGTTCTTCGCGCCGTGCCGACAGCCGGTCATGCACTCGCCGCACTCGGTGCAGGCCTTGCGGGAGGGCCCCGCCCCGCCGAAGAACGGGTCGGGGACCTCGCCGCCCGGCCGGGCCCTGCCCGTGCCGTCGCCGTCCTCGCCGTCCCCGAAGAAGACGCCCACCGGCGCCATGTGGAACGTGTCGCCGATGCCCATGGCCTGCGCGGTCGCCTTCAGATGGACGTCCGACGGGGTCATGGTCGGGTTGAGCCGGGCCCCCAGCATCCGCTTGGCCTGGTCGTAGTACGGGCCCAGCTCCTCGCGCCAGTCGGTGATGTCCTTCCACTGCGGGTCGTCGAAGAACGGCGCGAGCGGCTCGTACAGGGTGTTGGCGTAGTTCAGCGAACCGCCGCCGACGCCCGCGCCCGCCAGCACCATGACGTTGCCCAGCAGGTGGATGCGCTGGATGCCGTACAGGCCGAGCGCCGGGGCCCACAGGAAGTTCTTCAGGTCCCAGGAGTTCTTGGGCAGCTCGGACCGGGTGAAGCGGCGGCCCGCCTCCAGCACCCCGACCCGGTACCCCTTCTCGGTCAGCCGCAGGGCCGAGACCGCGCCGCCGAAGCCCGAGCCGACGACGATCACGTCGTAGTCACAGGCGTCGCCGTCGGCCGTTTCCCGGTCGGCGGGCCGATTCTGGGCAGGGCTGTCCTGGGACATGGCTCTCCTCGGTACGAAACGGGCGGAAGGTGCTGCGGTACCGCCGGTGCCGGTGCGGACGGAACGGTGTCAGCGCAGACGGAACGCCTTCATCGCCTTGAGGCTGGCGCTCATGAACGCGGCGTACTTCTCGTCGTCCATGCCGAAGGACGGGGCGAGCTGGATCAGGCGCTGCTGGGCGACGGTCTGCGCCTCGGTGTACTTGAGGATGCCCTCGGAGCCGTGCCGTCGGCCGAGGCCGGAGTCCTTCATGCCGCCCATCGGGGACTGCACGCTGCCGTACGCGGGGGCGTAGCCCTCGTTGATGTTGACCGTGCCGGTGCGCAGCCGGGCGGCGACCCGGTGGCCGCGTGCGGAGTCCTTCGTCCAGACGCTGGAGTTCAGGCCGTACGGGGTGGCGTTGGCGAGGGCGACGGCCTCGTCCTCGTCGGTGAAGCGGTAGATGGAGACGACCGGGCCGAAGGTCTCCTCGCTGCAGACGGCCATCGGCGCCTCGACGCCGTCGAGGATGGTCGGCTCGTAGAACAGCGGGCCGATGTCGGGGCGGGCGACCCCGCCCGCGACGAGCCTGGCGCCCTTCTCGACGGCCTCCGCGACGTGCCGGCCCACGGTCTCCAGCTGACGCTCGCTGACGAGGGACCCCATGTCGGCGCCGTAGGCGAGGGAGCTGCCGAGCCGCATGGCCTTGGTGCGGGCGGCGAAGCGGGCCACGAAGTCGTCGGCGATCGACTCGTGGACGTACAGCCGCTCGATGGAGATGCAGAGCTGCCCGGCGGAGGAGAAGCAGGCGCGGACGGCGCCCGCGGCGGCCTTCTCCACGTCGGCGTCCTTCAGGACCAGCATGGCGTTCTTGCCGCCGAGTTCCAGCGAGACACCCACGAGCCGGGCCGCCGCGCCCTGCGCGACCTCGCGGCCGGTGCGGGTGGAGCCGGTGAACGAGACGTAGTCGGCGTGCTTGACGACCTCGGGGCCGACGACGGGGCCCTCGCCGATGACGACCTGGAAGACCTCGGCAGGCAGCCCGGCCTCGATCAGCAGGTCACGGGCCCACAGCGCGGTCAGCGCGGTCTCCGTGTCGGGCTTCATCACGACGGCGTTGCCGGAGACGAACGCGGGCAGCGCGTCGCCGACGGACAGCTCCAGCGGGTAGTTCCACGGCGCGATCTGGCCGACGACGCCGCGCGGCTGGCGCAGTTCGGTGACCTTGGTGAGGGTCGGCACGACACCGGTGTGCCGCTTCGGCTTCAGGTACGCGGCTGCCCTGCGCCCGTAGTGGCGGGCCGCGACGGCGACGGCCTGCACCTCCTCGTGGGCGTGCAGGCGGGCCTTGCCGGTCTCCAGCTGAATGAGGTCGAGCACCTCGGCCTGGCGGCTGAGGACGAGGTCGTGGAAGCGGAGCAGCACCGCGGCGCGGGCGCGGACGGGGGTCGCGGCCCAGGCGGGCTGGGCGGCACGGGCCCGCTCGAAGGCGTCCGCCACGTCCTCGGGGGTGGACTCCGGGAGGTCGGCCAGCTTCTCCCCGGTGAAGGGGGTGTGGTTGGCCGTGCGCCCCGATCCGGCCACGCCCCGGGTGAGCTGGGCGATCACTTCGGGCGTCACCACATCGGCGGCGGTGCGCACGCCTGCGGGGGAGGCGGCCACGGGGTTGGTGCCGACCGGGGCTGCGGAGGTGGACATGGAGGCCTGCGAGTCCGTCATGAGGGCGAGAGTACGTCCAGCCGCACACTTTGGGTACCCGTGGGTAACGGGTTTTCACAGTCCTCACAAACAAGCCAGTGACCACTGGCAACGAAGCCCCTGATCAGGGGCCTTCCACCGCGGCAAGCCACCACGACTTCACCGGAGCCGTCCGATCCGGCTTCGCCGCGCCCGTGCGCCGCGGCCCGGCCGGAACCACCCCCTCCGGCACGACCTGGAACCCCCTCCGGCACGATCGGGACCCCGTCCGGTCCGGCTCGGCCGGAGTCGCCCGGCGCGGCTTCGCCGGACTCGTCCGTCCGGCTCAGCCGGAGTCGCCCGGTGCCCGCCATCCGCGCAGCATCGTGTCGAACTGCGCCCGGGTCGTGTCCCAGTCGTCCGCCGGCCCCGTCATGTACAGCGCGTACTCGGGTCCGCCCGTCTCCCCGAAGTACATCTGGTCGATCGCGTGCCGGGGCCCCGGGTGCTGCTTGGTCTCGGTCCAGGTGAACTCCCAGAGCGAGCCCGGCCGGTCCCGGTACGTGTTGGAGTGCAGGGTCTCGCGCCGGTAGCCGGGGAGCCGTTCGGCGAGCTGCTTCTCCAGGCTCAGCATGTGCATGTACGCGTTCTCGAAGTCGGGCTCCGGGTCGATGCTGATCCGGATGTAGTGCACCCCGTTGTCCGGGGTGTAGTCGATCTGGTTGCCGTCCGCCCGGCGCTTCCAGCCGTCGGGCACGGTCAGGCTGAAGCCCTCGGGGTCCTCCACCCGGTGCCAGCCGTCGGGCACGTCCTTCACCGGGTCGGTGACCTTCGGCGAGGCCGGGGCCTCGGGATCGGCCACGGGTTCCCCGGTGTCGACGACGCCCTCGGCCCCCTCGGTCTGCTCGACGGAGTCCCCCGTACGGTCCTGGTACTTCATCGCGGCGAGCCCGGCGCCGCCGCCGACCAGCGCCGCGATCGCGACGATCAGGACCGCGGTGCGCCAGCGACCGCGGCTGCGGCGGGTCACCGGGGGCGTGGCGGGCGCCGGGGCGCCGGAGTGGGGCGGCTGTGCGGGAACCGGCTCGGAGGAGGTGCCGCCCTGGTCCAGGGCGTGCAGCATCTCGCCGGTGACCCGCTGCGTCGGCACGAACGCCTGCGCGGCCACGGGTTCGCGGCCCTCCATGGCGTCCAGCAGCATCCGCTCCGTCTCCGCCGCCGTCGGACGCTCGTCCGGCTCCTTGCGGAGCAGCGCGGTGATCACGGGGGCGAGCGGGCCCGCCCGGCCGGGCGGTGGCGGCTCGTCGGCGACGACGGCCTGCATCGTGGAGATCGGGGACGTGCGGCGGAAGGGCGAGCGCCCCTCGACCGCGGTATAGAGCGTGGCGCCGAGCGACCACAGGTCGGAGGCGGGGCCCGGGTCGCTGCCGCGGACCCGCTCGGGCGCCAGGTAGTCGATGGAGCCGACCAGTTCACCGGTCCTGGTGATGGTCGAGTCGCCCTCGATGGCGGCGATCCCGAAGTCGGTGAGCAGCACCTGCCCGTCCCCGGCGAGCAGGACGTTGCCGGGCTTCACGTCACGGTGCAGGACCCCGGCCGCGTGGGCGGCACGCAGGGCGCTCAGTACGTGGAGGCCGATCCTGGCCGCCTCGCGCGGCTCCATCTCGCCGGACTCCTTGGCCGCGTCGGCGAGTGACGGACCGTCGACGTACTGCATGACGATCCAGGGCCGGTCGTCGTACTCGAGCACGTCGTGAACGGTGACCACGCCCGGGTGCGTGATCCGGGCGGCGGCCCGCGCCTCCTTCTGCGTCCGGGCGTGCAGGACGGCCCGGTCGGCCTCGGCGACGTACTGCCCGGCGGTCAGCTCCTTGACCGCGACCGTGCGGTGCAGCACCTCGTCGTGGGCACGCCACACCTTGCCCATGCCACCGCGCCCCAGGACCTCGCCCAGCCGGTACCTCCCGGCCAACAGCAGTCCCGTTTCCGTTCCCTGTGATCGCTCCACGTGTCCCCGTCCCCGCCCCGTTCCTCGGGTGCCAGATTACGGAGCGGACGCACGGCCACGGAACCTCGCACCGCCCACGAGACCGCACTGTGATGCTTGTCGCTCCGGCACCGGCCCGTGATGCACGGAGAGGGTTCAGGACGTCACGCGGTAGGAGGCGATGGCTTGTTCGTAGATGTCCGAAACCTTGTCACGCCGGTCCTCCGGGCCGATGACCTGGATGACGTGGTAGCGGCCCTTGACGATCATCACGAGGTTACGGGCGTACACCTCGCGCCCCGAGGCGTCCTGCCAGGTGAACTGGCCCTCCGCCATGGCCTGTCGGCCCACGTCGATCCGGCGCAGCCCGCTCGACCCCGACCATTCGGAGTCGCGGAACTGCTGCAACTCCAACTCCTTGTCGGCCTGGTACGCCAGCGGGTCGTCGCCACCGGCCGCGACCGTGTCACGGCCCGGGACGATCAGCAGGCTGAAGCCGTCGCCGCCGTAACGGACCTGACGGTCGGCGTTGGCGGGGGTGCGTCGCCAGTTCTTGGGCGCGCCGACCTCGAAGCCCTCGGCGTCCTTGCGCAGGGTGTAGCCGGGGGCGAGCGCGACGGCGGAGCGGCTGGTCTGCGGCTGCTGGGCGCCGGGCGACCCGGAGGAGTCCTGGCCGCCGGTCTCCCCCGTGCCGGGCTCCGGCGAACCGGACGGTGTCGCTCCGGTTCCCGGGGAGCCGCTGCCGGGTTCGCCGTCCGACTTGGGCATGAACATCACGGCGTACGCGACGGCGGCGGCCAGGGCCAGCAGGATCAGCAGCAGGAGCATCCGCCCGAGCCGCCGCGGGGCCCGGCCCCCCGTGGAGCGGGGCGGGGTGCGCAGCGCCTTGGGTCCCTTGGGCTCGCGCGGCGCCCGGGAGGGCCGAGGGGGGCGCTCCACCCTGGGCCCGTCCTGTCGGCCGAACCCGTCCTGCCCGTCGAACCGTTCCTGCCGGTCGAATCCGCCCAGCAGGTCGAGCCCCTCGTGCGGCTCCCGCTTCTCCTGCCGGTCGGGCCTGTTCCTGGTGTGGCGGTGGCGGCCGTGGGCCGCGTTGCGGCCGCGGCGACGGCGGACCAGCTCGCCCCGGCGGCGCACGATGGGAAGCCGGGCGCCGCCGGCGGACGGCAGGGGCACCACGTCCAGGCCGGCCTCGGGCTCGGGCGCCGAGCGCACCAGGGAGCGCAGCCAGCCGCTCAGCTCCTCGAAGTCCGGCCGCTCGGTGGGGTCCTGGCGCAGCAGTGACTCGACGACGGGGCGCAGCGGACCGCATTCCTCGGCGAACGCGGGCGGCTCGGCGCACACCATCTGCACCAGCTCGGCCGCGCTCTCCTCGGGGTAGGGGGCGTGGCCCTGAACGGCGCGGTAGAGCAGCGCGCCCAGCGCCCAGAGGTCGGTGGCGGGGCCGATCGGCGGCGCCAACTGCCAGTTCTCGTGGACGGGACCGGCCTGCTCGGGCGCCCAGCGCTCGGTGACCGCGCCCACGACGGCGATCCGGGTCTGCCGGGCGCGCTCGGCGGCGAGGGGGGTGGCGGGCCCCCGGTAGCCGGAGCCCGTACGGCCGCTCTCGTCGTCCTCGTCCCAGCGGCCCGCCGGGTGCTGCTGTTCCGGCAGGTGCGCGGGGAGGGCCGGTGTGCCGCCGTACCGCCGGGTGTCGGCCCGCAGGGCGTCCTCCCCCGACCCTCCGGCGGGAACGGGACGCCCCCCTCCGGGCCCGTCGCTCCACGAGCCGATGAGATACGCCCGCCGGGCGGGAGACGTGCCGTCCGGAGGCGTGGCGCCGGGGTGCGTACGGGGCGTGCCGCCCGGGGACGTGGAGTCGTCCTCGTCGGAGGCGTCCTCGGCGTCGTGGACGTCCTCGTCGCTCTCGTCCTCGTCCTCGTACGGGTCCTCGGCGTGCGGGGTGTCGTCGCCGTACGGGCCCTTGGCCCAGGGGGACCCTGTGTACGGGGCCGCAGCGCCGGTGGTGTCCGTGGTCTCGCCGTCGCCGGTGGCGGTGGTGGTCTCGTCGGCGGTGGCGGTGGCGGTGGCGTCGTGCGGCGTCTCGGTACGGGGCGGCTTGGCGAACGGGTCCTCGGCGGGACGGCTCCAGGAGTCGAACGGGCTCCGGTGGCCGGTGTCCGGGCCGGACGGCTCCGCTTCCTCCGGTCCGGCGGGACGCTGGACCGGCAGGCTGCCGGTCTCCTCCGCCTCGGCGCGGCGCCGGTCCTCGCTGCGGCGTGCGCCGGCGCGGGCGCCCTCGCGGTAGGCGGCGATCGCCCCGGAACGCCCGGCCCGCGACTGCGTGAAGTCCCTGGACGGAGAAGCCGGGAAGGCGGGGTTCACCGGACGCGGCACGGCCTCCAGATCGCCCGGCAGACCGGACGTCGCACCCCCCTGCGCGTCGCCGAAGGAACGGCCCTCGAAACGGCCGTCGTCGCCGTACCGGTCGCCGGGGCGGTCGTCCTCGCCACGGCCACCGTCCTCGTACGGAGCACCGGCCTGCGGGGCCTCGGCATCGTCGTACGGGTCGTCGGTGTACGAATCGCCGGCGTACGGGGTGTCGGTGCAGGGATCGCCGTCGTCGTGCGGCTCGCCGTCCTCCCGGCCCGTCCCTATCGCCATCCGGCCGCGCGCGGCCGGCACCTCGGCCAGGGGCGCGGGCGGTACGGCGGGCGGGGGCGGTGCGTACGCCCCGGCCTCGGGACGGCCGTACCCGCCGTGGCCGTACCCACCGTCGTGGTCGTACTCGCTGTCGTACTCGCCGTCGTGGTCGTCGTCCTCGTCGTCGGGCTGCGGCGTCGTCACGTACCCGCAGAGCGCTTCCTCCGCCGCCCCGGCCGCCAGGCCGGTCAGCATGACGCGGCCGTCGTCGCAGATCAGCACCGTGCGGACGGTGATGTTCCGGTGGGTCCAGCCGTGGGCGTGCAGCGCCCGCAGCGCGGTCAGCACGTCGGAGCCGATCTCGGCGGCCCGGAAGGGATTGAGCGGGCGCTCCGCGAGCAGGCTCGCGAGCGGGCGGGCCGCGACGAACTCGCTCACGATCCAGAGCGAGCCCGCCTCGGCGAACACGTCGAAGACCTGGCCGAGCCGGGGGTGGTCGGGCACCTGGGCCGCCGCCTGCGCCGCCTCGACGGCGCGCCGCACCACCGGGTCCGTCGGCTGCCGCACCGCTCCTCCGGCGCTCCGGTGGCCGGTCGGCGCCGGGCCGTCCGCATCGAGCACCTCGGCGTCCACCACCTCGGGCAACGGCACCTGCCGGATCAGGACTTCCTGCCCGCTGTAGGTGTCGAACGCCCGGGTCTCGACCGGTTCGTACTCGTCGGACCGAGACAACGGAAGGCGGTAGCGGTCGGCAAGCACCCGACCCGCGTAGTCGTCCACGACGCCTCCCCAGAGCGCGCTGTCCCCCGGCCACAAGACCGCGTCGACCCGTCAATTGCGGTCGCTCACCGTGCAACTGACCCGTCGTTCCGGCTGCGTACGGTCTCAGGCTCTCACGATACGTGGCACGTGACGGCCACGCGCCGGGGTCGGGGCAACCCGGCCCCCTTTCCCCGCGGAGTCAGACGGACCGGCCGGATCGTCCGGTTCCATCGGAACGGCAGATTCCGCCACCCCGACCGGCCCGTTCGGTCCCGTCCGTCCCACCGAACCGACCGGCCCGTTCAGTCCCGTTGGTCCCGTCCGTCCCGCCGAACCAGCCGTCCCGCCGGATCAGCCGACGGGCTTGAACGTGTCGAACGCGGTCTTGCGCAGCGCCCGGCACTCCGCGCCGTCCCACTCGTCCGCCTTGCAGCTGATCATGATCGCGTAGCCGTGGGTGGCGTCGACCTTGAAGCCCCGGTTGAGCACCCGGACCCGCTGGCCCCGCTGGGTGCGCTCGAACTGCCAGTCGGCGACGGTCGGGTAGCCGTTGTACTGGACCTTCTTGATGCCGAGGTGGCGGTAGCCCGTGCTGGTGGCGGCGACGGCGGCCCGCGCGGCGTTCCAGGCCGCGGCGGCGTCGCGGCCCGGCGAGTCGGTGTAGTCGACCTGGATGCGCGGGAAGCCGCCGCCGACGTTGTAGATGGCCCCGGAGTTGCTGCCCGCCGTCGTGTCGAAGCGGAAGTTCCCGGGCATGGCGATCGCGAAGTGGAAGCGCTTGTTCGTGACCTTCCGGAAACCGTCGGGCAGGGCGTCGGCGGGCTTGTCGCCCTTCGAGTCGCCCGGCTTCCCGGCCGCGTCGTCGCCCTTGCCCGCGTTCTGGCCCTGGGCGGCGTTCCCGTCCTTGCCCTGGTCCTTGCCGCTGCCGCCGCCGGTGCCGCTGTCGGTGTCCGTGGAGGAGCCCCCGGTGGCCGTCGAGGACCCGGCCGAGGCGGACTTGTCGCCCTTGCCCTTGCCGCCCGCGTCGTTCGTGTCGTCCCCGCCGAGCGTGAGCGCGAGGACCGTGCCGATCAGGGCGAGCGCGATCACGGCCGCGATGATCACCAGGGTGCGGCGCGGCACCACGTCCGTGATGGACGCGCGCGGCGGGGCGGCCGACGAGGTGGCCGGGCGGGGCGGCGGGACGGGGGCGGAAGCCGCCCCGGCGGCGGGGCGGTCGGGCTTCGCCGGGGACACCGAACCGCTCGCCGCGGCGGCGGACGGAGGCGTCGAGGGCGGAGGCGGAGGGGTGGCCGGGGCGGCGGCAGCGGCCGTGCCGGCGACGACGGCCGGGGCCGCCTTCGCGTTGCGCACGGAACGCAGCGCACCCCGCAGCCGGTCCCGCGCGCCCTCGCCCTGCTCCGCGGACTTCGACGCCGCCTTGGGCCGGGGCCGGGCCGGCGTCTCGGGCAGGGCCATGACCTGGGTGGCCTCGGCGGGCGGGGGCACCACCGGGTCCGGCTTCTCGGGGGCGTGGATCACGTCGTTGAGCAGGGCTCGGGCGCCCGCGTCGTCGAGCCGCTGCTCGGGGTCCTTGGCGAGGAGGCCGTAGATGACGTCCTTCAGCGGACCGGCGTTCTTCGGCGGGTCGAGCGGCTCGGTCATCACCGCGGTCAGGGTGGCGATCGCCGATCCCTTGTCGTACGGCGGGGAGCCCTCGACGCTGGCGTACAGCAGGCCGCCGAGCGACCACAGGTCGGCGGGCGGGCCCGGCTTGTGCCCGCGGGCGCGCTCCGGGGAGATGTACGAGGGCGCGCCGACGAGCATGCCCGTCGAGGTGACCGACGGGTCCCCCTCGACCTGGGCGATGCCGAAGTCGGTCAGCACGACCCGGCCGTCCTCGGCGATCAGTACGTTGGACGGCTTCACGTCGCGGTGCAGGATGCCCTCGCGGTGCGCCGATCTGAGCACGTCGAGTATCGCGAGGCCGACCTCGGCCGCCCGTCTCGGCGTCAGGACCCCGTCCTCGCGGATGGCCTCGGCGAGGGACTTGCCCTCGATGAGCTCCATCACGATCCACGGCCGGTCGTCCTCGTCGACCACGTCGTAGACCGTCACGGCGCCGTTGTTGCGGATCCTGGCGATCGCCTTCGCCTCGCGCAGGGTGCGCGTGATGAGCCGGCGCTTCTCGTCCTCGTCGATGGCCGAGGGGAACCGCAGCTCCTTGACCGCCACCGTGCGGCCCAGCGTCTCGTCGGCGGCACGCCAGACCGTGCCCATACCGCCCCGGCCGAGCACATCCCCGAGCCGGTACCGCCCCGCGAGAAGACGTCCGTCCGTGTCCCGTTGGGGCTCTCGTGCCTGCTCCGCCTCCGACATGCGTCCCCTCTGCGATCAACCCGCCCTGGCAGAGCGTTCATTGTCCCTCACCCCTGCACCGGTCATGGTGCCGGGTCCACGGGCCCGTCATGATGTGCCCGGAGAAAGGGATTCCCCGTCATGCCGATACCCAGGGCACTGTTCGTCACCCCGTTGGTGCTGGTGCTGTTCGCTCTGGGAACAGCGACCCCGCCCAGCGAACCACACCTCACCCCCGCGGCCGGCCACCTTCCGCGGCTCGTCGCCCGGGGAGGCGCCCCCACGGCGGCACTGCTGGCCCGTCGGGTCTCTTCCGCACCGTACGACACCTATCGCTCGACGGGCCCCGGCATCCGGCGGACGGACCGGTTCCGGGCAGGCAGCGTCACCAAGACCTTCGTCGCCACGGTCGTGCTCCAACTCGCCGGAGAACGAAGGCTGCGCCTTTCCGACACCGTCGGCCGGCTGCTGCCCGGACTGATCGAGGGCCGCGGCAACGACGGCCGCCGCATCACCCTGCGCGCCCTGCTCAACCACACCAGCGGCCTGTACGACTACACCGCCGACACCTCCGCCCGCCCCGTCTCCCCCACCGAGGCGATCCGGGTCGCCCTGGCCCACCGCCCGACGAGCGCCCCCGGCCACTACGCCTACTCCAACACCAATTACGCCGTACTCGGCCTCGTCGTCCAACGGGTCACCGGACACGGCTACGCCACCGAGATCCGCGACCGCATCATCAACCCCCTCCGTCTCACCGGCACCTCCCTCCCGGGCTCCCGCACCGGTCTGCCCGCCCCGCACAGCCGCGGTTACACCCGCGCCCCGGCCGACGGCACGCTCCGCGACGTCACCGACCTCGACCCGCGCACGGCGGGCCCGGCCGGGGAACTGATCTCCACCCTCGGCGACCTCGACCGCTTCTACGCGGCCCTGCTGGGCGGCCGTCTCCTCCCGCCGGCCCAGCTGACGGCCATGCTGGACACGGGGGCCACGCACGGCGTCTACGGTCTGGGCATCCATCCGCAGAAGCTGTCCTGCGGCACCACCGTCTGGGGCCACAGCGGCCGCATCCCGGGCAGTTACGTCCGGACCGCCGCCACGCGCGACGGCCGGCACACCCTGACGTACCGCACCGACACGGACACCCTGACCGACGGCGAGGCCCTCGAACGGGCACTGCTCGACGCGGAGTTCTGCACCTCCACCCCTTCCCCTTCCCCCTGAGCCGTGTGCGCCGTCCCCTGCCCACACACACGGCCGCGCGACGCCACTTTCGAAGCGCGTCCTAGATCGGCACGATGTCCGGGGCCCCGAGCCGCGCCGCGTCCGCCGTGAGGTCGTCCGGCTGCCGCTGCGACTCCCGTTCCGCCTGCACCCGCTTCTCGTAGTGCTCGATCTCCCGGTCGACCTGCCCCTGGTCCCAGCTCAGCACCGGCGCCATCAGCTCCGCACAGACCCTGGCGCTGCGCGTGCCCCGGTCGAAGGTCTCTATGGAGATCCGGGTGCGGCGGGTCAGTACGTCGTCGAGGTGGCGGGCCCCCTCGTGCGAGGCCGCGTAGACGATCTCGGCCTTCAGGTAGTCGTCGGCCGCGGGCAGCGGATCGCCCAGCTCCGGATCGCCGACGACGAGTTCGAGGATCTCCTCGGTCAGGGAGCCGTAGCGGTTGAGCAGATGCTCCACCCGGGCGACGTGGAGGCCGGTCCTGGCCGCGATCCTCGCGCGGGCATTCCACAGCGCCCGGTACCCCTCGGCGCCCAGCAGCGGGATGTCCTCGGTGACGCAGGCCGCCACCCGCTGGTCGAGGCCGTGCACCGCCTCGTCCACGGCGTCCTTCGCCATCACCCGGTACGTCGTGTACTTGCCGCCCGCCACGACCACGAGGCCCGGCAGCGGGTGCGCCACCGTGTGCTCGCGCGAGAGCTTGCTGGTGGCGTCGGACTCCCCGGCCAGCAACGGCCGCAGGCCGGCGTAGACGCCCTCGACGTCGTCCCTGCTCAGGGGGGTGGCCAAGACCTCGTTGACGTGTTCGAGCAGGTAGTCGATGTCGGCGCTGGACGCCGCCGGGTGCGCCTTGTCCAGGTCCCAGTCGGTGTCCGTGGTCCCGATGATCCAGTGACGGCCCCACGGGATGACGAAGAGGACGGACTTCTCGGTCCGCAGGATCAGGCCGGTCGTGGAGTGGATGCGGTCCTTGGGGACCACCAGATGGATGCCCTTGGACGCCCGGACGTGGAACTGGCCGCGCTCCCCGATCAGCGCCTGGGTGTCGTCCGTCCACACCCCGGTCGCGTTGACCACCTGCTTGGCCCTGACCTCGTACTCCCGGCCCGTCTCGACGTCCTCGACGCGGGCGCCGACGACCCGTTCGCCCTCCCGCAGGAAGCCGACCACCCGCGCCCGGTTGGCCACGTGCGCGCCGTACCCGGCGGCGGTGCGCACCAGGGTCGCCACGTAGCGGGCGTCGTCCATCTGGGCGTCGTAGTACTGCAACGCCCCGACCAGGGCGTCCTTCCGCAGCACCGGGGCGACGCGCAGGGCCTGACGACGGGAGAGGTGCCGGTGCACCGGCAGCCCCCGGCCGTGCCCCGACGACACCGACATCGCGTCGTAGAGCGCGACCCCGGAACCGGCGTAGAACCGCTCCCAGCCCTTGTGCTGCAAGGGGTAGAGAAAGGGAACCGGCTTCACCAGGTGCGGGGCCAGCCGCTGGAGGAGCAGGCCGCGCTCCTTCAGCGCCTCCCGCACGAGCGCGAAGTCGAGCATCTCCAGGTAGCGCAGCCCGCCGTGGATCAGCTTGCTCGACCTGCTCGACGTGCCCGAGGCCCAGTCGCGGGCCTCGACCAGGCCGGTCGCGAGCCCTCTCGTCACCGCGTCCAGCGCCGTACCGGCGCCGACCACGCCCGCCCCCACGACCAGCACGTCCAGTTCGCGCTCGGCCAGCGCGGCCAGCGCCTCGGCGCGTTCCGCAGGTCCCAGTGTCGCTGTCCTCACCGCTGCCTCCCGGATAGATCGGGGTGGTCCGGCACAGGAGCACGCCCCGACGTCACGGCCGGACGGCCCGTACCCACCTCTCGATTCTGTCCGCCGTCCACGACTTCGGCCACCGCCTGTGGACAACACCAGGACGACAGGAGCCCGCAATGCGACAAATAGGTCATATTTAAGCCTAGTGTGACATTGCGCTGTCCCCAGCGGTTGCGCTTTTGCCCTCATGGTCTTAGACCGACCGGGAAGGACGGCCCTCCACATGCCCGCAGACCTCGCCGTCATCGGCCTCGGCCACCTCGGCCTGCCCCTCGCCCAAGCCGCCGTGTCCGCCGGCGTCCAGACCGTCGGCTACGACACCGATCCACGCGCCTACGCGGAACTCTCCGCGGGCCGCACCCCCGTCGAGGGCTCCCTCACCGCCTCGGAGATCCGCCGGATGCTCTCGGGCGGCTTCCGTCCCACCACCGACCCGGCCGAGCTGGGCCGGGTCCGCACCGCCGTGATCTGTGCCCCCACCCCGCTCGGCGCCGACCGCAACCTCGACCTCACCGCCGTCGGCGACGCCGCCCGCGCGCTCGCCGCCCGGCTGCGCCCGCACACCACCGTCCTGCTGGAGTCGGCCGTGCCGCCCGGCACCACCGAGAACTACGTGCTGCCGCTGCTCGAAGCGGGCTCCGGGCTGCGCGCCGGCCGCGACTTCCACCTCGCCTGCTCCCCCGGCCGCCTCGACCCCGGCAACCGGACCCACACCTACGCCAACACCCCCAAGGTCATCGGCGGTCTCACCCCCGCCTGCACCGAATCCGCCGCCGCCTTCTACGGCCGGCTCACCGACAAGGTCGTCCGGGCCCGCGGCACGCGCGAGGCCGAGATGACGAAGGTCCTGGAGACCAACTTCCGGCACGTCAACATCGCCCTGGTCAACGAGATGGCGGTGCTCTGCCACGACCTCGGCGTCGACCTGTGGGACGTCATCCGGTGCGCCGAGACCAAGCCCTTCGGCTTCCAGCCGTTCCGGCCCGGCCCCGGCGTCGGCGGCCACGGCGCCCCCGTCGACCCGGGCTGCCTCCCGTACAGCAACCGCGTCCCCGGCCACCCGCTGCGCATGGTCTCGCTCGCCCAGGAGATCAACGACCGGATGCCGCAGTACGTGATCCAGCGGTGCGCCACCCTGCTGAACGAGCACGGAAAATCCGTCCGCGGCGCCCGGGTGCTGCTGCTCGGCGTCACCTACAAACCCGACCTCGCCGACCAGGAGGCGTCCCCCGCCCGGGAAATCGCGGGCCGGCTGATGGACATGGGGGCCCAGGTCGGCTACCACGACCCGCACGTCCCGGACTGGCGGGTGCGTGAGCTGCCCGTTCCGCGCGCCGACTCCTTGTACGAGGCCGCGTCGAGCGCCGACCTCACGGTGCTGCTCCAGCACCACCGGACGTACGACCTCCAGAGCCTCGCGGTGAAGGCACAGCTCCTCCTGGACACTCGTGGGGCCACCCCGGCAGGGGCCGCGCATCGGCTGTGAGGAGGGTTTCCCGGAAGATTCCGGTGGGCGATGTCACAGCCGACTGCTAGCCTGCGGCGTCACTTCTCGCACAATCGTGCGCTTCCGTTCAGGGGGATCCCACCATGAGCCAGCCCGTGCCGCCGCCCCACCAGCCGCAGCAGCCGTACAACGCCCAGCCCGGCGGCAATCCGTTCGCGGGCCAGCAGCCCGGCGGCAACCCGTTCGCGGGCCAGCAGCCCGGCCAGCCCGGCGCACCGTTCGGCGGCGCACCGTTCGCCCCGCCGGCCCCGGTTCGCGACAAGGTGGGCCTCGGTCTGCTGACCTCGCTGGTCACGGCGCTCGTCATGGCCTTCCTGTACGGCGTCATCGCCGGCGCGATCGAGCGCGAGATCGGCTACCTCGCCCTCGGTGTCGGCTTCGTGGTCGGCTTCGCGGCCAGCAAGGTCGGCGGCCGCAACCCGGTCCTGCCCGTGGTCAGCGCCGTCCTGTCGGTGGGCGCCGTCTACCTCGGCCAGCTCATCGGCGTCTCGATCATCCTGTCCGACCTGGCCCAGCAGTCCGCGGCCACGCTGTTCTTCGACCACTTCGACGACCTGACGAAGGCGTGGAGCGAGGCGGCGGACTTCAAGTCCTACCTCTTCCTGCTGCTCGGTGCCGCTGCCGCGTTCGGTGGCGCCAAGAAGGCCGCGTAACCGCGTCCCGGTCCCGCGCGGCCCCGGCCGCCGGACACGAGGAGGGCCCGGTGAACCGTGATCGCGGTTCACCGGGCCCTTCCGTCATGCTCGGGGCGTTCAGCGGCGGTGCTGCGAGTCCGCCACCGTCACCTCGACGCGCTGGAACTCCTTGAGGTCGCTGTACCCCGTCGTCGCCATCGCCCGGCGCAGCGCGCCGAAGATGTTCATCGAGCCGTCGGGGCTGTGCGAGGGACCCGTCAGGACCTCCTCGGTGGTGCCGACGGAGCCCAGGTCCACCAGCTTGCCGCGCGGCACGTCCTCGTGGACGGCCTCCATGCCCCAGTGCCGGCCACGGCCCGGCGCATCCGTGGCGCGGGCGAGCGGGGAACCCATCATCACGGCGTCCGCACCGCAGGCGATGGCCTTCGGCAGGTCGCCGGACCAGCCGACGCCGCCGTCCGCGATCACGTGCACGTACCGGCCGCCGGACTCGTCCATGTAGTCCCGGCGGGCCCCGGCCACGTCGGCGACCGCGGTCGCCATCGGGACCTGGATGCCGAAGACGTTGCGCGTGGTGTGCGCAGCGCCGCCGCCGAAGCCGACGAGGACGCCGGCCGCGCCGGTGCGCATCAGGTGCAGGGCGGCGGTGTACGTGGCGCAGCCGCCGACGATCACCGGGACGTCCAGCTCGTAGATGAACTGCTTGAGGTTCAGCGGCTCGGCCGCGCCGGAGACGTGCTCGGCGGAGACCGTCGTACCGCGGATGACGAAGATGTCCACGCCCGCGTCGACGACGGCCTTGGAGAACTGGGCGGTGCGCTGCGGGGAGAGCGCGGCGGCGGTGACGACGCCGGAGTCGCGCACCTCCTTGATGCGCTGCCCGATCAGCTCCTCCTGGATCGGGGCGGAGTAGATCTCCTGGAGGCGGCGGGTCGCCGACTCGACGGGCATCTCGGCGATCTCGTCGAGCAGCGGCTGCGGGTCGGCGTGCCGGGTCCACAGCCCTTCCAGGTTGAGGACGCCGAGACCGCCGAGCTCACCGATGCGGATCGCGGTCTGCGGGGAGACCACCGAGTCCATGGGGGCGGCCAGGAACGGCAGCTCGAACCGGTAGGCGTCGATCTGCCAGGCGATCGAGACCTCCTTCGGGTCGCGGGTACGACGGCTCGGTACGACGGCGATGTCGTCGAATGCGTATGCCCGGCGGCCGCGCTTGCCGCGCCCGATCTCGATCTCAGTCACGATGGTGTGGCCTTTCCCTCTATGTCTGCGCTGTCCAGTATCCCCGACGCACGCCGGAGGGGCGGTCCCGGGAACCCCGGGCCGCCCCTCCGGCGCATGGACGTGCTACTTCCTGCTGTAGTTCGGCGCCTCGACCGTCATCTGGATGTCGTGCGGGTGGCTCTCCTTGAGTCCCGCCGAGGTGATCCGGACGAACCGGCCGTTCTCCTGGAGCTCCGGGACGGTGCGGCCGCCGACGTAGAACATCGACTGGCGCAGACCGCCGGTGAGCTGGTGGACGACCGCGGAGAGCGGGCCGCGGTAGGCGACCTGGCCCTCGATGCCCTCGGGGACCAGCTTCTCGTCGGAGGCGACGCCCTCCTGGAAGTAGCGGTCCTTGGAGAAGGACTTGCGGTCGCCGCGGCTCTGCATCGCGCCGAGCGAGCCCATGCCCCGGTAGGACTTGAACTGCTTGCCGTTGATGAACAGCAGCTCGCCCGGGGACTCCTCGCAGCCCGCGAGCAGCGAGCCGAGCATCACGGTGTCCGCGCCGGCCACCAGGGCCTTGGCGATGTCGCCGGAGTACTGCAGGCCGCCGTCGCCGATGACCGGGACACCGGCCGCCTTGGCGGCGAGGGAGGCCTCGTAGATCGCGGTGACCTGCGGGACGCCGATGCCGGCGACGACGCGGGTGGTGCAGATGGAGCCGGGGCCGACGCCGACCTTGATGCCGTCGGCACCGGCGTCGATCAGCGACTGGGCGCCGTCCCGGGTGGCGATGTTGCCGCCGATGACGTCGACGCCGGACGCGTTCGACTTGATCTTGGCGACCATGTCGCCGACCAGCCGGGAGTGGCCGTGGGCGGTGTCCACGACGATGAAGTCGACACCGGCCTCGACGAGCGCCTGGGCCCGCTCGAAGGCGTCACCGGCGACGCCGACGGCGGCGCCGACCAGCAGTCGGCCGTCCTTGTCCTTGGCGGCGTTCGGGTACTTCTCGGCCTTGACGAAGTCCTTGACGGTGATGAGGCCCTTGAGGACCCCGGCGTCGTCGACCAGCGGAAGCTTCTCGATCTTGTGGCGGCGCAGCAGCTCCATGGCGTCCACGCCGGAGATGCCGACCTTGCCGGTGACCAGCGGCATCGGCGTCATGACCTCGCGCACCTGGCGCGTGCGGTCCGACTCGAAGGCCATGTCGCGGTTGGTGACGATGCCGAGCAGCTTGCCCGCGGCGTCGGTGACCGGGACGCCGCTGATGCGGAACTTGGCGCACAGCTCGTCGGCGTCGCGCAGCGTCGCGTCCGGGTGCACCGTGATCGGGTCGGTGACCATGCCGGACTCGGAGCGCTTCACCAGGTCGACCTGGTTGGCCTGGTCGGCGATGGAGAGGTTGCGGTGCAGCACACCGGCGCCGCCCTGGCGGGCCATGGCGATCGCCATGCGGGCCTCGGTGACCTTGTCCATCGCGGCGGAGAGCAGCGGGATGTTCACCCGCACGTTCTTGGAGATGTACGAGGAGGTGTCGATCTGATCGGGCGCCATGTCGGACGCGCCGGGCAGCAGCAGCACGTCGTCGTATGTCAGCCCGAGCGTCGCGAATTTCTCGGGCACTCCGTCGACGTTTGCAGTCATGACACCTTCCCCAAATGGCCTTGATCGGTGCGGATGTCCATGCTAACGGCCTTCGGGGGTGTCTCATTCCACGAGCAAGATCACCTGGAGGTTCTGTAGCTTCGTACGGGCCGGGACGGGCCCCGCCTCACTGTTCCGCGAGGGCTCTCAGACGGCTCAGCGCCCGGTGCTGGGCGACCCGGACCGCCCCGGGCGACATGCCCAGCATCTGCCCGGTCTCCTCCGCGGTCAGCCCCACGGCGACCCGGAGGACGAGCAGCTCGCGCTGGTTGTCCGGGAGGTTGGCGAGGAGCTTCTTCGCCCAGGCGGCATCACTGCTGAGCAGGGCCCGCTCCTCGGGTCCGAGCGAATCGTCGGGCCGCTCGGGCATCTCGTCCGAGGGCACGGCGGTCGATCCCGGGTGCCGCATGGCGGCCCGCTGGAGATCGGCGACCTTGTGTCCCGCGATGGCGAAGACGAACGCCTCGAAGGGCCTGCCGGTGTCCTTGTAGCGCGGCAGCGCCATCAGCACCGCGACACAGACGTCCTGCGCCAGGTCCTCCACGAAGTGGCGGGCATCACCGGGCAGCCGGCTCAGCCGGGACCTGCAGTAGCGCAGCGCGAGGGGGTGGACGTGGGCCAGCAGATCGTGGGTGGCCTGCGCGTCACCCTCGACGGCGCGGTGCACCAGGGCACCGATCGCCGTCGTCTCGTCGTCGCGCATCGGACCATGGTGCCTCGGAGCCGCGCCATCCGTGCCACCGCGTCCGCAGTTGTGCACCGAAGCGTTATGAGCGGGTGCGCCGGAAGTCATGTCCTGCGCCCTCCCCTTCCGCTGGACCGAATCGTTCCCGAGGAACTCCACGTCCCCGAAGAACTCCACGTCTCAAGGATGCGGCATCGGCCGGGAAGCGTCACACGCCGTCGGCCCGGCGGGCGCCGTGGACGGTACGGAGCCCGCCGGGCACACGTCGGCATCGCCCCGCCCGCCGGTGGGCGGGCGGGGGAATCGATCGGCTGCCGGCCGTGGGGCCGGCCCTCAGCGGACCAGGCCCCAGCGGAAGCCGAGGGCCACCGCGTGCGCCCGGTCCGAGGCGCCGAGCTTCTTGAACAGGCGCCTGGCGTGGGTCTTCACCGTGTCCTCGGAGAGGAAGAGCTCGCGTCCGATCTCGGCGTTCGAACGGCCGTGGCTCATCCCTTCCAGCACCTGGATCTCCCGCGCGGTGAGCGTCGGCGCCGCACCCATCTCGGCCGACCGCAGTCGGCGCGGGGCGAGCCGCCACGTCGGGTCGGCCAGCGCCTGGGTGACGGTGGCCCGCAGCTCCGCGCGGGAGGCGTCCTTGTGCAGATAGCCGCGGGCGCCGGCGGCGACCGCGAGCGCGACACCGTCCAGGTCCTCGGCGACGGTCAGCATGATGATCCTGGCGCCGGGGTCGGCCGAGAGCAGCCGCCGGACCGTCTCCACACCTCCCAGACCGGGCATGCGTACGTCCATCAGAATCAGATCCGAACGATCGGCGCCCCAGCGGCGGAGGACTTCCTCCCCGTTGGCCGCCGTCGTCACCCGCTCGACGCCGGGCACGGTCGCGACCGCGCGACGGAGCGCTTCTCGGGCGAGTGGGGAGTCGTCGCAGACGAGAACGGATGTCATGACCGTCCTCCGCAGCTGATGCGCGTCACCTTGTGCCTCCAGGCTGTTACAAGTCGTCACCTGCGCGGTTGACACTCTCGGACACCTGCCCGATCGCTTTTTCCGCCAACCGCCTCCGCCCTCTCAACGACGGTCACTCGAAAGAGTTACGGGTCGGGCAAGCGGGTTCGGCACTCTACGTGAGAGGGCGCACACGGAGGGAAACGGCGCGGATTGTCCAGCACTCAACCGAAAGTTCACACGAAGGCGTGCCCCATTTAGCGGGTTTTCTTCCCTTTTCCTGGTGTCTGTGGATAGATTCGCAATCAGTCATATTTACATCTGCTTACACCGTAGTTGTACGGTCGTGGGCACGGTCAACGACAGACGACTCGACGTTTCCGACTCAGCACGGTTTCGAGGGGACAAGCAATGGCAGATTTCTCCCGCCTTCCCGGACCCAACGCCGATCTGTGGGACTGGCAGCTGTTGGCGGCCTGCCGCGGGGTCGACAGTTCGCTGTTCTTCCACCCGGAGGGTGAGCGCGGGGCGGCACGGAGCGCCCGCGAGAACTCGGCGAAAGAGGTCTGCATGCGTTGCCCGGTGCGCGCCGAGTGCGCGGCGCACGCCCTGGCAGTGCGAGAGCCCTACGGGGTATGGGGCGGACTGACCGAGGACGAGCGCGAGGAGCTCATGGGACGGGCCCGCAACCGGCTGATCGCGGCGGGCGTGCCGTCCCCCTCGGGGCACGGCTGATCCCGCCGCCCCCGGACAATAATCAGGGAAACGTTTCTGCGTTTCGACCGACCACGCGGTGCCGAACGGCTGCCGCCCCGGACGACCGCCAGTCCCGCACGGCCGCCGATCCCCTACGGCCGCCGGTCCCGGACAGCCCCGCGGTCCCGTACGACCGCCCCCCGGCCGAGGCCGACAGCCGCCGATGCGGCCCGGCTGTCGATGCCACCCCCACCCGTAGAAGCGGTCCGTCCGGCCGGCCATGCGGCCCGCCCGTCGAAGGGCCGGATCCTTTCCGGGCCGCTCAGCGGGCGGCCGCCAGGGACAGCCGGTCCAATGTGGCCGCCACCGCCGGGACCTGCGCGAGGTCGGGCAGGGTCAGCGCGACGATCTCGCGCTCGACGGCCGGTTCCACCGTCACGGTCCGCACCCCCTTGGGGCGTACCGATTCGATCGCCAGCTCCGGCAGCACGGCCACGCCGAGCCCGGCGCCGACCAGGCCGACCACCGCCGGGTAGTCGTCGGTGGCGAAGTCGATCCGGGGCGTGAAGCCCGATTCCTCGCACACCTCGACCAGCTGCCGACGGCAGCGCGGACAGCCCGCGATCCACGACTCGTCGGCCAGTTCGGCGATGCCCACCGCGGCCGGACCGGCCAGCCGGTGCCCCTCGGGGACCAGCCCGATCAGCCGGTCGGTGAGCAGCGGGCGGACGACCAGGTCCTCCCACTCGGCGCCGCAGCTGCCGTACCGGAACGCCAGGGCGATGTCGCAGTCGCCCTCGCGCAGCATCTCGACCGAGCGGGGCGGCTCGGCCTCGACCAGGGAGACCCGGGTGCCGGGATGGGCCGCGCGCAGCGCCGCCAGGGCGCCGGGGACCAGGGTGGAGCTGCCGCTGGGGAACGACACGAGCCGGACCCGGCCGGCCCGCAGCCCGGCGATGGCGGCGACCTCCTCCTCCGCGGCGGTGAGCCCGGCGAGGATGCCGGAGGCGTGCCGGACCAGGGCCTCGCCTGCCTGGGTGAGCCGCATCTCGCGTCCGGTGCGGATCAGCAGGGTGGTGCCCACGGAGGCTTCCAGGGCCTTCATCTGCTGGCTGACGGCGGGTTGGGTGCAGCCCAGTTCGCGAGCGGCGGCGGAGAACGAACCGGTGGCGGCCACGGCGCGCAGGACTCGGAGGTGACGGGCTTCGATCACCCATGAAAGATAAGCGAATCTTGGAGTGGGGGCGAATTAATGCCATGCGTCTTTTAGATGCGGTGGTTAGCGTTCTCCCATGACGTCCATGGAACCGATGAAGCTGCTGTCCGTGAACGCGGGACGGCCGAAGGCCGTCGAGTACACCGACGCCCCCAGCGGCACGACCGGCATCGACAAGCGGCCCGTCGACGGCCCCGTGCGGGTCGCCGACCCCGGGCCGAAGGGCACCGGCGCCAGCGGCGTGACCGGGGACGCGGTCTGCGACCTGCGCCATCACGGCGGCTCCGACCAGGCGGTGTACGCCTTCGCCCGCGAGGAACTCGACGGGTGGGAACGGGAGCTCGGCCGCACGCTGGCCAATGGCTCGTTCGGCGAGAACCTGACGACCGGCGGCGTGGACGTGAGCGGCGCCAGGATCGGCGAGCGCTGGCGGATCGGCCCCGATCTGGTGCTGGAGGTGACGTCGGGCCGGATTCCCTGCCGGACGTTCGCCGGTCACCTCGGCGAGCAGCGCTGGGTCAAGCGGTTCACCCTGGCGGCGGCCCCGGGTGCCTATCTGCGGGTGATCGAGCCGGGCGAGATCCGGGCCGGCGACCCGGTCGGGATCGTGCACCGGCCGGACCACGACGTCACCGTGAAGCTGGAGTTCCTGGCCATGACGACCCGCCGCGACCTGCTGCCGGAACTGCTCGCGGCCGGGGACGCGCTGCACCCCGGGTCACTGCGCGCCGCGCGGGCCCATGTGGAGAAGTACGGCGACCGGGCCCGGACGTCCACGAGCGCCGGCTGAGTCCGGACACCCGCGGGGGGCGACAGGCGGGTCGGTCGCGGAGGTGCGCGGGGCACTAACGTGCCGCGTATGACGACTGCACTGATTACGGGCGCGACCGCGGGGATCGGAGCCGCCTTCGCGCGGCGGCTCGCGGCCGATGGACACAACCTGGTGCTGGTGGCGCGTGACGCCGAGCGGCTGCGCGAGCAGGCGACCGAGCTGCACGACCGGCACGGCATCGAGGCCGAGGTGCTGCGGGCCGACCTGTCCGAGGACGAGGGGATCGCCGCGGTCGAGGAACGGCTGACGGACCGTCGCCACCCGGTCGACCTGCTGGTCAACAACGCCGGGTTCGGCAACAAGGGCCAGTACCTGGACGTGCCCATGGCCGACGAGTTGAAGATGTTGAAGGTGCACTGCGAGGCGGTGCTGCGGCTGACCTCGGCGGCGGCGACCGGGATGCGGGAACGCGGGCGGGGCGGGGTCGTCAACGTGGCCTCGGTGGCGGCGTTCGTGCCGCGCGGGACGTACGGCGCGTCCAAGGCGTGGGTCGTGCAGTTCACCCAGGGCGCGGCGAAGGACCTGGCCGGTTCGGGTGTGCGGCTGATGGCGCTGTGCCCGGGGTTCGTGCGGACGGAGTTCCACCAGCGGGCCGGGATGGGGACCGGCAACATCCCGAACTGGATGTGGCTCGACGCGGACAAGCTGGTGGCGGCCGCCCTGTCCGACCTGGCGCGCGGCCGGTCCCTCTCGATTCCGGACCCGCGGTACAAGGCGTTGATGGGGATCGTGAAGCTGACGCCGCGCGGCCTGCTCGGAGGGGTCACCTCCAAGACAGGCCGCAAGTACGGGCCGCAGTGAGCGTTCGCGGCGGCGAGGGCCGACGGATGTCGGACGGGCGGTTACCGGACCGGCGGTTACCGGACGGGTGGCCGCTCCGTGAGTGTTCACCCACCGGGCCGTCGGGCGGTGAGTGTTCACCCACCGGGCGACCGCTCGGTGGGCGAACGCTCAGTGGGCGTTCACCCGGTGGGCAGCCGCCCGGCCGGCGGTTACTCCACGCCGGGGCCCGCGTAGGCGCCGATGTTGGGGGCGCCGGGCTTCAGCTCGTTGCCGAAGTAGTCCTTGCCGCCGTTGTTCTCGATGACGGCTCCGGCGGCGAGGGCGGGCGAGCCCGCACCGAGCCGGAAGTCGTCCAGGAGCTTCGGGTCGGCCGTGATGCCGCCGGGGTTGGGGCGGGTCATGTCGATGCCGTAGAAGGCGTTGTGGTCGAAGGAGAGCCCGGCGGTCGGGTTCTTGAAGGCGTAGCCGCCGGTGCCCTCGCTCACGAAGACGTTGTTGCGGATGGACAGTTCGTGCCGGGTGGTGGCGGGGCTGCCGGCGTCGTCCTGGACGAGGTAGCCGGGGATCTGCTCCTTGTTGTGGAAGGTGTTGTTGTAGATCTCGGTGCCCAGGATCGGGCCCCAGCAGTTCTGGACGAGGCGGGCGCCGTCGTTGCGGCTGACGTTGTAGCGGGCGACCGTGCCGATGGTCTTGGCGCCGCTGTACGGGCAGATCAGCAGGAAGCCGCCCTTGTTGTCGTGGCTGTAGTTGTACTGGAAGACGGTGTTCTGCGACGCGCCATCGGCGTCGAAGGACATCCCGTCGTGGGTGTTGCCGCCGCCCGAGACCTCGTTGTACTCGATGGTCGTGTCGTCGGTGTTGAAGGTCCAGATGCCCGCGTTGGCGGAGGGCGAGCGGAGCTGGAAGCCGTCGATCCGGTTGTGGTCGACGCGGGCACCGCTGGTGGTGTCGAGCTTCATGCCGTCGCCGGCCAGGGACTTCAGCGTGTTGTGGTGGACGCGGACCCGGGTGCTGGGCGTCCACTCCCCCGGGTAGACGTTCGGGTCCTGCTGCTGGCCGACCAGATCGCGCTTGGAGAAGGTCGACTTGAAGTAGATGCCCTCGCGGTCGACGTCCTCGATGCGGTTGTGCGCGATGTTCAGGCCGTCGTACCAGCTGGCCTTCGCCCTGCCCTCGACCGCGATGTGGATCGCGCTGGAACCGGAGATCGTCTTGTAGTCGCCGCCGCGCACGTCGTGGATGTAGAGGCCGGAGATGTCGAAGCCGCGGGCGACGCCGTAGTCGGTGAGGCGCAGGCGGACGCCGTTGCGCTCGCTGCCGGGATTGGCGGCGTTGACGATCTCCAGGTCCTTGAGGTGCACGTACTGCGTGTCGGCGAGCAGGACGACGTCGTGGGCACCCGCGCCGTCGAGCTTGGCCCGCGCCGGGCCCCCGCCGTAGTCGGCGATGATGAACGGCGCCTGGGCGGAACCGGTGCCCTTGGGGGCGAGGGTGCCGGTGCAGGTGGTGCCGCGCTTGAAGAGCAGCCGGTCGCCGGGGCCGTAGGTGTGCACGTTGGCCTCGGCGAGCGAGGTCCAGGGGTGCTGCCTGCTGCCGGTGGCGCCCGCCGGGTCGGCGGCGCAGTCGACGTGGAAGGTACGGCCGGTGGGCGCTGCCTGCGCGGCGGCCTGGGCCGCGACGGTCAGGCCGCCGGCGGCCATAAGCGCCGCGAGCGCCGCTGCGGTGACGCGATGTCTCACAATTCCTCCGTACAAACACTCGAGTTCGGGGCGGGACGAGTCCGCACCGCCGGAATCCTGGACTCGGATTGATCGAACGTCAATGGATCGCGTTTGAATGATCGAAACTCCCATCGTTCGATCACGTTGGTCTAGGGTCGAATCACGGCCCCGGCACCGGCCGGACCAAGGGGCCGGGCCACACACTGCGAGGGGACTGCTGCCGTGCGCGAAAGTGCTGCTGAACGTCATGACCGCCTGCTCGGGCTGGTACGGGAACGGGGGTCGGCCCGGGTCTCGGACCTGGCCTCGCAGCTGGGGGTCTCGCCCGTCACGGCCCGCCGGGACGTGGAGGAGCTGGCCGGCCGCGGCCTGCTCGACCGGGTGCACGGCTCGGTGTCCTGGCCGCGGGACGCCGAGCCCGCCTCCGCCGCCGGACCGGGCGGCACGGGCGGCGGCCCGGTCATCGGCATGCTCGCGCCCTCGTCCACCTACTACTTCGCCGAGGTCATCCGCGGCGCCCACGAGGCTGCGGCCAGGGCCGGGGCCCGGCTCGTGCTGCGGATCTCCGACTACCGGCCGCAGGAGGACCACGCCCGCACGGAGGGCCTGCTCTCGGCGGGCGCCGAAGGGCTGCTGGTCGCGCCCGGCTGGCAGCATCCGGGCGATCCCGCCGCGTTCGGCGACTGGATCGCCTCGCTGCCCGTGCCGACCGTCCTGCTGGAGCGCAGGCCCACCACCGGCTCCCCGCTGGACGGCCTGGACCGGGTCTGCTCGGACCACGCGCACGGCGTCCTGCTGGCGATGCGCCACCTGGTGGGCCTCGGGCACGGGGCGCCGCTGCTGATGGCCCGCGCCGACTCCCCGACCGCCCTCGCGGTGCGGTCCGGGTACGAGGAGGCCCTCGCCGTGCTCGGGCTGCGCGCGCCGCAGGACGTGATCGACTCCGTACCGGCCGAACTCGCCCCGGAGGCCTTCGAGGAGGCCGTGCGGGCGCTGCGCGGGGCGGTGCGCTCGGGGGTGGCCACGGCGGCGCTGATCCACAACGACGTGGACGCGATCCAGGTGGTGCAGCGCCTGGCCGAGCTGGGCGTGCGGGTGCCGGAGGACCTGGCCCTGATCGCCTACGACGACGAGGTGGCCGCGCTCGCGGACACCCCGCTCACGGCCGTGGCGCCGCCCAAGCGCGAGGTCGGCCGCCATGCGACGGAGCTGCTGGTCGAGCGGCTGGGGCAGGGCGCGGGCGCGCCCCGGCAGCACCTGATGCTGCTGCCGCAGCTGCGCGTCCGGGACTCCTGCGGAGCGCCCCTGACGCAGGAGCGCCCCTGACGCGGGGGCGCCGCCGGCACGGGCGCCGGCTGCCGGGACGGGCACCGGGGCAGGCTTCGCACCGGGCCCGCCCCTGCCCGGTGCACCCGTCTCACAGCGTGTCCCACTCGCCTCCGTACGTAACTTATCTGATCTTTTTTCGATCAATCGCTCTTTCGCTCTTGACTTCGGTCACAGCTGGTCGAAGGATCACGGCCAACGCCAATGTCGTCGCCTGTTCAGGAGTCTCGCTGTGAGCCGCAGTTCGAGCAGAACGTCCATCGCCGTCGTCGGCGCCGTCACCGCACTCGCCGTTCTCACGGCCTGTGGCGGCAGCGGCGACGACTCCTCCGCCGGGAGCGACGGCAAGCCCGTCAGCATCACCTTCTGGGGCTGGGCCAAGGGGTCCAAGGAGGTCGTTGACGCGTTCAACGCCTCGCACAAGGACATCAAGGTGGTCTACGAGGAGATCCCGTCCGGCAACGCGGGCGGCTACGCCAAGATCTCCAACGCGGTGAAGGCGGGCAACGCCCCCGACCTGGTCTCCATCGAGTACCCGCAGCTCCCGGAGTACGTCAGCCAGGGGGCGCTCCAGGACATCGGCGAGTACTTCACCGAGGACATCCGGAAGAAGCTGCTGCCGCAGGCGGTCGAGCTGACCACCCTCGGCGGGAAGAACTGGGCCGTTCCGTTCGACGCCTCGCCGCAGGCCTTCTACTACCGCAAGGACCTGTTCGAGAAGTACGGCGTCGAGGTCCCCAAGACCTGGGACGAGTTCCGCAAGGCCGCGGAGAAGGTCAAGAAGGCCGACAAGAAGGCCCGCATCGGCACCTTCTTCCCCGATGACCCGACCACGTTCCAGGCGATGGCCTGGCAGGCCGGTGCCCAGTGGTACAAGCCCGAGGGCGACACCTGGAAGGTCAGCACCGCCGACGCGGCCACCAACAAGGTCGCCGACTACTGGCAGGGTCTGCTCGACGACGACCTGATCCGCGCCAACGCCTCGTTCAGCCCCGAGTGGACCAACTCCCTCAAGAGCGGCGGCACCGTCGGCTACCTCGGCGCCGCCTGGGGCGCGGGCGTCCTCAAGGGCACGCTGCCCGAGCAGAGCGGCAAGTGGGCCGTCGCCCCGATGCCCAGCTGGGACGGCAAGCCGGCCAGCGGCATGCTCGGCGGCTCCACCTTCGCGGTGACCAAGACCAGCAAGAAGGCCGAGGCCGCGGTCGAGTTCGCCACCTGGATGGCGACCACCGAGGAAGGCATCAAGGCCCGCATCGAGTCCGGCACGTCGAGCGCCTTCCCGGCCGCGGCCTCGCTGCGCCCGGTGGCCCAGAAGGCCTTCGACGCCGGTTACTACGGCGGCGAGGACATCTACAAGGTCTTCGAGGACGCCGCGGCGTCGATCGGCCCGAACTGGAACTGGGGCCCGACCACCGGCACGACGAACACCACCATGAAGGACCAGTTCGGCAAGGTCGCCAGCGGTGGCACCACCATCAAGGACGCCGTGAAGGCCGGGCACGACGCCACGGTCGCCGAGCTGAAGAAGCGCGGTCTGAAGGTCGAGGACGCAGGCTGATGAAGCGCGCCCGGACAACCAGAGCCGCCGCCGTCCTGCTGGGGCCCTTCTTCGTACTGTTCACCGTGGCCATGGTGCTGCCGATCGGTTACGCGGTCTGGCTCAGCCTGTTCACCGAGAAGCAGTCCGGCCTGGGCTTCGGCGGCACCGAGACCGTCTTCAGCGGACTCGACAACTACACGGCGGCCCTGGGTGACCGGGCGTTCCGCGAGGGCTTCGGCGTACTCCTCGGATACTGCCTGTTCTACATTCCGCTGCTGCTCGTCGGCGCCCTCGCCCTCGCCCTGCTGCTGGACTCCGCGCTGGCCCGCGCCCGCCGGTTCTTCCAGCTCGCGCTCTTCCTGCCGCACGCCGTGCCCGGCATCATCGCCGCGCTGATCTGGGTGTACCTCTACACGCCGCAGCTCAGCCCGGTGGTCAGCGCCATGGAGTCCGGCGGGATCGGCTTCGACTTCTTCTCGCCCGAGGGCGCCCTCCCCTCCGTCGTGAACATCGCCCTGTGGGAGTGGCTCGGCTACAACATGGTGATCTTCTATGCCGCGTTGCAGGCCATCGACCGCTCCGTGCTCGAAGCCGCCACGGTCGACGGGGCCGGCGCCTGGCGCGTCGCGCTGAGCATCAAGGTCCCGCTGATCCGCGCCTCCGTCGTGATGGTCGCGCTGTTCACGATCATCGGTTCGCTCCAGCTGTTCACCGAGCCGCTGATCCTCAACAAGGGGACCGGCTCCGCCGTCTCCTCCACCTGGACGCCGAACATGTACGCGTACACCGCGGCCTTCGAACGCAACGACTACGGTCTCGCCGCGGCCGCGTCCATCCTGCTGGCGCTCACGGCCGCGCTGCTGTCCTTCGTCGTCACCCGCCTCACCGGCCGGAAGGGCAAGAAAGCATGAACTCCCCCGCTTCCCGCAGCCGGTGGATGTCGAAGACCGCCGTCAACGGTTTCCTCCTGCTCGCCGTCGTCTACATGCTCTTCCCCCTCGTCTGGCTGGTCACCGCCGCCACCAAGGACACCGGCAGCCTGCTCGCGGGCAACGCCTTCTCCTTCGAGGGCTTCAACCTCGGCGAGAACCTGTCGAACCTGGCCTCCTACGGCGACGGCATCTACTTCCGCTGGTACCTCAACAGCCTGCTGTACGCGGGCGGTGGGGCGATCGTCTGCTCGCTGATCTGCGTGGCCGCGGGGTACGCCTTCGACAAGTACGAATTCCGGGGCAAGGAGAAGCTGTTCGGCCTCGTGCTGATGGGCGTGCTCGTGCCCACCACGGCGCTCGCCCTGCCGATGTACCTCCTGGCCTCCAAGACCGGCCTGGTCAACACCTACTGGTCCGTGCTGATCCCGGTGCTGGTCAACCCGTTCGGCGTGTATCTCGCCCGGGTGTTCAGCACCGGCTACATCCCGAACGAGGCGCTGGAGGCCGCCCGTATCGACGGGGCCGGCGAGCTGCGCGTCTTCTGGTCCATCGGGCTGCGCATGGTCATGCCCGGCTTCGTGACCGTCTTCCTCTTCCAGTTCACCGCGATCTGGAACAACTTCTTCCTCCCCCTCGTGATGCTCTCGGACCGCAAGCTCTTCCCCCTGAGCCTCGGTCTGTACTCCTGGAACACCAACACCCACGGCGAGCCGAGCTTCTACCCGCTCGTCGTCACCGGTTCCCTCCTCGCCGTCATTCCCCTGATCGTCGCCTTCGTCTCGTTGCAGCGGCACTGGAAGGCCGGTCTGACCGCCGGCAGCGTCAAGTGACCCCACCGCGAGCCCCGAGGAGTACGAGTCCCACCATGCCCCACACCACTGACAACCGGCCGACGGCCCTGCTCGCGATGGGTCCCGGCATCGCCGACCGCCTCCTCGCCGACCGCCATCGCACCCGGCTGGCCGCCCTCACCCGCACCGACCCGCACCTCGTCGCCCACGACCTGGCCGGGCCGACGCCCGAGGTGGCCGCCGCGCTCGCCGAGGCCGAGGTGCTGTTCACCTGCTGGGGCGCCACCCCGCTCACCCCCGAGGTGCTGGCGGCCGCGCCGCGGCTGCGGGCCGTCGTGCACGCCGCGGGCTCCGTGAAGCACCACGTCACCGACGCCTGCTGGGAGCGCGGCATCGCCGTCACCTCGGCGGCCGGGGCCAACGCCCTGCCCGTCGCCGAGTTCACCCTCGCCGCGATCCTGTTCGCGGGCAAGCGGGTGCTGCACGCCGCGGACCGCTACCGCCGGCTGCGCGCCGACCACGACTGGCTCGCGGAGCTCGCCGGGTCCGGCAACTACCGCCGCACCGTCGGCATCGTCGGCGCCTCCCGGATAGGCCGGCGGGTGATCGAGCTGCTGCGCCCCTTCGATCTGGACGTGCTGCTGTACGACCCGTACGTGGACGGGCCGGAGGCGGAACGGCTCGGGGTGCGGCTCACCTCGCTCGACGAGCTGTGCGCGAGCAGTTCCGTCGTCTCGGTGCACGCGCCCCAGCTCCCGGAGACGCACCACCTGATCGGCGCGGCGCAGCTGTCGGCGATGGCGACCGGGACGACGCTGATCAACACGGCGCGGGGGTCGCTGATCGACGAGGAGGCGCTGCTGTCCGAGCTGACGGCCGGGCGGCTGCAGGCCGTGCTGGACGTGACGGACCCCGAACTCCCGCCCGCCGACTCGCCGTTGTACACCCTGCCGAACGTGCTGCTCACCCCGCACGTGGCGGGTTCGATGGGCGACGAGCTGCACCGGATGGCCGACCAGGCGCTGGACGAGCTGGAGCGGTTCGCAGCCGGTCTGCCCTTCGCGGACCCCGTGCACTCCGGGAGCCTGAGCCACTCGGCCTGACCCTCCGGGGCCTCTTGCACCGGGCCTCCGGGCCCTTCCGGACCGGGGGCTCCGAGCCACTCGCCCGAGCCGTCGAAATGCCCGTTTCTCACTAAACTGGAACCATCCCACCAGCGCGTGAGACCGGGAGCCGTCATGAGATTCGTACAGATGATCGATTGCAAGACGGAGCGGTTCGCGGACATGGACCGGCTCATGGACCAGTGGGTCGAAGAGACCAGGGGCACCCGGACCGCCACCCACAGTCTCATCGGCAAGGACCGCTCCGACGGGTCCCACTACGTCGAGATCGTCGAGTTCCCGTCGTACGAGGCCGCGATGGCGAATTCGGGGCTGCCCGAGACCGAGCGGATCTTCCGGGAGATGGTGGCGCTCTGCGAGGGGATGCCCACCTTCACCGATCTGGACGTGGTCCGCGACGAGCAGCTGAACCAGACACAGTCCCGCCGCTTCTTCCACGAGATCGCCGTCGGGGGCAACCTCGACGCCATCGACGAGGTGTTCGCGGCCGACTACACCGACCACGACATCGCGAAAGGGGCGGAGTCCGTGGTCGGTTCCGACCGGCTGCGCGAGAACCTCGCCAAGTGGCGCGCCGCCTTCGACTTCACCTTCGACCTGGACCGGCAGGTCTGCGAGGGCGACGACGTCGTGACGCTGTGGACCTGGACCGGCACCCACAAGGGCGAGTTCATGGGCATCGCCCCCACGGGCAGGCAGTGCGTCATGAGCGGCACCACGATCTTCCGGTTCGAGAACGGCCTGATCAAGGAGGGCTGGTGGCACGAGGACCTGATGGCGCTGATGCGCTGGCTCGGTGTCTCCCACCGGGGAGCGGCACCCGCCTGAACCGCGCGCCCGCCCGGCGCGTCCGGCCCCGTCCCGCCTCCCCCGTGCACGCCGAAGGCCCCCTCCCCCACCGCTGAACGGTGGGGGAGGGGGCCTTCCGGTGACTGCGTGGGCCGAAGGCCGTGCGTCAGTGCGCGTGGCCGTGACCGCCGTGGGCGGCCTCGGCCTCTTCCTCGGCCGGCTTCTCGACGACCAGGGTCTCGGTCGTGAGCAGCAGCGACGCGATGGACGCGGCGTTCTCCAGCGCGGAGCGGGTGACCTTGACCGGGTCGATGACGCCGGCCTTCACCAGGTCGCCGTACTCGCCGGTGGCGGCGTTGAAGCCCTGGCCCTTGTCGAGCTCGGCGACCTTCGAGGTGATGACGTAACCCTCGAGACCGGCGTTCTCGGCGATCCAGCGCAGCGGCTCGACCGCGGCGCGGCGCACGACCGCGACACCGGTGGCCTCGTCGCCGGTCTTGCCGAGGTTGTCCTCCAGGACCTTGACGGCGTGGACGATGGCGGAGCCACCACCGGAGACGATGCCCTCCTCGACCGCGGCGCGGGTCGCGGAGATGGCGTCCTCCAGACGGTGCTTCTTCTCCTTGAGCTCCACCTCGGTGGCGGCACCGACGCGGATCACGCACACGCCGCCGGCCAGCTTCGCGAGGCGCTCCTGGAGCTTCTCGCGGTCCCAGTCGGAGTCCGTGGCCTCGATCTCGGCCTTGATCTGGTTGACCCGGCCCTTGACGTCGCCGGGCTCGCCGCCGCCGTCCACGATCGTGGTGTCGTCCTTGGAGACGGTGACGCGGCGGGCGGTGCCCAGCACGTCCAGACCGGCCTGGTCGAGCTTGAGGCCGACCTCCTCGGCGATGACGGTCGCACCGGTGAGGGTGGCGATGTCGCCGAGCATGGCCTTGCGGCGGTCACCGAAGCCCGGGGCCTTGACGGCGACGGCGTTGAAGGTGCCACGGATCTTGTTGACGACCAGGGTCGACAGGGCCTCGCCCTCGACGTCCTCGGCGATGATCAGCAGCGGCTTGGAGCCACCGGCCTGGATGACCTTCTCCAGCAGCGGGAGCAGCTCCTGGATGGCGCCGATCTTGCCCTGGTGGATCAGGATGTACGGGTCGTCGAGGACGGCCTCCATGCGCTCCTGGTCGGTCACCATGTACGGGGACAGGTAGCCCTTGTCGAAGGCCATGCCCTCGGTGAAGTCGAGGTCCAGACCGAAGGTGTTGGACTCCTCGACGGTGATGACGCCGTCCTTGCCGACCTTGTCCATCGCGTCCGCGATGAGCTCGCCGACCTGCGGGTCCTGCGCGGAGAGCGCGGCCACGGCGGCGATGTCGGTCTTGTCGTCGATCGGGCGGGCGGTCGCGAGGAGCTCCTCGGACACTGCCTTGACCGCGGCGTCGATGCCCTTCTTCAGGGCGGCCGGGGAGGCACCGGCGGCGACGTTGCGCAGACCCTCGCGGACGAGCGCCTGGGCGAGCACGGTGGCGGTGGTCGTACCGTCACCCGCGACGTCGTTGGTCTTGGTGGCGACCTCCTTCACCAGCTGGGCACCGAGGTTCTCGTACGGGTCGTCGAGCTCGACCTCGCGCGCGATGGTGACACCGTCGTTGGTGATGGTGGGAGCGCCGAACTTCTTGTCGATGACGACGTTGCGGCCCTTGGGGCCGATCGTCACCTTGACCGTGTCGGCAAGCTTGTTGACGCCGCGCTCAAGGGCGCGACGGGCGTCCTCGTCGAACTTCAGGATCTTCGCCATGGGAGCTGAGCTTTCCTCTCGAACGAACTGCGCCCCCGACCGCCCGGCTGGTTATTCGCGGGGGCCAGGGGCGCAGAACAGAAGCAAACGTGGGTGAATTACTTCTCGACGATCGCGAGCACGTCGCGAGCCGAGAGGACGAGGTACTCCTCGCCGCTGTACTTCACCTCGGTGCCGCCGTACTTGCTGTACAGCACGACGTCGCCGGTCTTGACGTCGAGCGGAAGACGCTCGCCGTTCTCGAAGCGGCCCGGACCCACGGCCAGGACGACGCCCTCCTGGGGCTTCTCCTTGGCGGTGTCCGGAATGACCAGGCCGGAGGCCGTGGTCTGCTCGGCGTCGAGCGGCTGGACCACAATCCGGTCCTCGAGCGGCTTGATCGCAACCTTGGAGCTGGCGGTCGACACGATCCGGTCTCCCCCTTCGGAGATCTCACGGGGTAACAGTCTTGGGGTGGCGACCAGGTGGATCCGTCGTCGCGGGTGCCGGACCTGCCAGTCGCGCAGTGGTGTTGGCACTCTCCAGTGGTGAGTGCCAGCAAAGAGACTATGACCGGGATTAGCACTCGGTCAAGCGGAGTGCCAATTCAAGCAGTCGTGGCGTCGCGTCCGCGTCGCCTTTGCCCGCCCGGGGCACGGGCGGGGCACCGGTCCGGGCGACGGCCCGGACTCCACGGGGACAACGCGCGGACGGACCGCTCCGTTCCGCGCGACCGCGCGACACGATGCCGGTGCCGCGAGGTCGCACACCGGGGTGCCGTGCGTCGTGATGCCGTGCGGTCACCCGCTGCGCGGCCTTGCGGCCGAGCCGTTCGATCGGTTCCACCGACTGCGCGCACCCGGTGGCGGTCAGCAGCGCACCGGCCGCCAGCAGTCCGGCCAGCAGCCGGTACGCCCTCCTCATACGTAGTCCTCCAGCCTGGCCACGGCGTACCCCTTGTCCGTGACGGTCTTCATGACCGCCCGGACCAGGTCGGTCATGCTGCCGCCCCATTCGGCCCGGCCCCGGAAGTGGGTGAGGATGATGTCGCCGGGATGCAGGTCCTGGTCCCCCTCGCGCCACTCCATGCGGTCCGGGAACGCCTCCGCGTTCCACAGCGGGACGGCCTTGACGCCGCAGGACTTCGCGACCCGCAGCGTGTCCCCGTTGTAGTTGCCGTACGGCGGGCGGAAGAGAACGGGCCGCTTCCCGTACCGCTTCTCGATGGTCTCCTGCTGGCCGCAGATCTCGCGCTCCTGCTCGTCGTACGAGAGGCCGGGCAGGTAGGGGTGGCCGAGCGTGTGGTTGTTGAGGGCGACGCCCAGCCGCTGCGCCTCGGCGAAGTACCCGTAGTCGTCGCTCACCTCGTAGTCGCTGAGGAAGGCGCTGTACGGGATGTCCAGCTCGTCCATCATCCGGAGCAGCCCGGGATCCTTCTCGGCGCCGTCGTCCATCGTCAGGAAGACGATCCGCTCCCCGGTCGGGACGGTGGTGAAGACCGGCGGCAGCGAGTCGTCGCCGCCCTCCACCTCGAACCCCTTGCGGGTGGTGATGCGGGGCTTCACGGCGGGCGGCGCCGGGGCGACCAGCGGGGGCTTGTCCAGGCCCCACTTCTTGGCGAGGGAGGCCCGGACGGCCGGGCCGAGCCCCGCGCTCTCGCGGTCGGCCTCCGGCGCGCCGGCCCGGCCGTCCCGTTGGCCGGGGCCGCCGGGACGGGCGGGTCGGGCGGGCGCCGCGGGGGCACCGGGGTTCCCGGCGGCGGGCCGGTCCCCGTGCCCGGGGGTGCCCGCCCGTTCCCCGTCGCCGGAGGCGCAGCCGGAGCCGACCGCCGCGACCAGGAGCGCGACCAGGACCGCACAGGCCGGCCACTGGCCGCCGGAGCCCCGGCCGCGCCCGACCCCCGGCACACCCACCCCATGAGTCTTTGCGGCGCTTCTCCCCTTTTGTCGTACAAGCAGCATGGCGCTGCATCCTGCCAGCACCTGATCGGCCTTCCGGTCCGACACCTCCGCCGGGCCCGCCGGTCTACCCGGCTGGCTCACAATGGGGCGGGTGAACGCTCTCGCCCCGAACGGCCCGTCCGACGCCCACGACCCTTCCCCGAGCTCTCGGCTCCGCTCGAGCGGGGAAGACCCCATCGCCGCCTTCCTGGCCCTGCGCACCCCCGAGGGCGCCGAGCTGCTGGACGGGCTGCGGTCGTACGACCCCGCCCAGGAACTCGCCACCGCCACCCGGCTGCGCCGCAGCCACCCGGCCCATCTGGTCTCGGCGGCGCTGGGGCAGGCGCGGCTCCGGCAGCGGGCGGTGGCGAAGTTCGGCGCCGAGGACGCGTACCGGATGTTCTTCACGCCGAACGGCGTCGAGCAGGCGACCCGTACGTCGGTGGCCACCCGGCGCGCGCAGCGGTTCGTGGCGGCGGGCGGGGTGCGGAGCGTCGCCGACCTGTGCTGCGGGATCGGCGGTGACGCGATCGCGCTCGCGCGGGCGGGCATCTCCGTGCTCGCCGTGGACCGCGACCCGCTGACCGCGGAGGTCGCCCGCGCCAACGCCGCCGCCCTCGGGCTGGACGGGCTGATCGAGGTGCGGTGCGCCGATGTCACCGAGGTCGACACCGCGCCGTACGACGCGGTGTTCGTGGACCCGGCCCGGCGCGGCGGGCGGGGCAGGATCTTCGACCCCGAGGCGTACTCGCCGCCGCTGTCCTGGGCGATCGGCGCCGCGCTCGGGGCGCCCCGCGCCGCGCTGAAGATCGCCCCCGGCATCCCGCACGAGGCGATCCCGGAGCGGGCGGAGGCGGAGTGGATCTCGGACGGCGGGGACGTGAAGGAGGCGGTGCTCTGGTTCGGCGAGGGCTTCGCGGCCGGTTCGTACCGCGCCACGGTGCTCCCGGACGGCGCCTCCCTGTGGTCCGCGGGCCCGCCGCCCGCCCCGCCGGTCGGGCCGGTGGGCCGCTATCTGTACGAGCCGGACGGCGCCGTCATCCGGGCCGGTCTGGTCGCCGACGTCGTGGCGCGGTGCCACGGCCGGCTGATCGACGAGACCATCGCGTACGTCACGAGCGACGAGCCGTACGCGTCCCCGTACACCTCCGGGTACGAGATCACCGACCGGATGCCCTTCAACATGAAGAAGCTGAAGGCGCTGCTGCGGGAGCGGGAGGTCGGCGTACTGACCGTCAAGAAGCGCGGCTCGGCGGTCGAACCGGAGGAACTGCGCCGCAGGATGAAGCTCCACGGCCCGAACTCCGCGACGGTCTTCCTGACCCGGGTGGCCGGAGCGCCGACGATGCTGATCGGGCACCCGGTGGACGGCCCGGCCTGACCCGGGCGGTCGGACCGGCCCCGGCGAGCGACCCGACCGGTCGGCCCGTGCCCGACCGGTCCGGGGGCCGTCAGGCCAGGTCGGTCAGGTCCTCCGCGTACACCTGCGAGAGCGGCTGAGGACCCGCGTACTGTCGGCAGTTGCGCTGCCCCGCCTCGAAGCGGACCGGCTTCTTTCTCTCGTCCCAGGCCGTCGGCACCTCGACCCGCTCATGGCACCGGCCCTGCTTGTCGTGCCTGGCGAGATGGTGCGTGCAGCCGCAGACCGGCTCGGGCGGCTTGTCCGCCGCTTCGAGGGCCAGCCGCTCCTGCCTGGCCGCCTCCGGCAGTTCCAGCTTGCGGGTGTGCCGATTGCGCAGTGCCGTACGGACGTGGTCGACGACCCGGCCGAAGCCGCCCGTCCAGAAGATGATGAGCAGCCACCAGTACCACGCCATGTCGCCCTCCCCCTGTGCGCTCCCCGTGCCGCCAGGACAGGCCCGTAGTCAGCGGTGGGCGCCGCCCCCGATGGAGATCATCGGCTCCGGGGCGGGCGCACCGGCCAGCACGCGCAGCACCCACCTGCGATGGGCGAACGCCTTGCCGAGGCCGATCAGTCCGACGATCCAGCCGGTCATCCCGGCCCCCATGACCAGGACGACCTCGCCGTAATGCAGCTCGCCCGCCGGGGTGTTGGCCGGTACGGCGAAGCACGCGTACAGCCCCGTCGCGCACAGCGCGAAGGACGTCAGCAGCCAGGCGAGGGCGGCGCCCGGCATCCGCAGCGCCGCGTCGCGCGCCGGGTCGCGGTCCAACCCGCCCCAGGCGTACAGGAGTCGGCGGATCCGCTGGTCGCGGCGCAGTCCGACGACGATCAGAACGACCGCGGGCACCATGCAGCAGACGCCCATGACCAGCAGGATCACGCCGACCCCGGCACTGATGACGTCGTACGCCTCCTCGAAGGTGACGAGCGCCGAGCCCACCAGCAGCCAGCCGAGCGCGCAGAGCGCCCCCCAGAGCCACAGCAGCCCCAGCCGTCCCGGTGAGACATGCGCCTTCACCAACGCCCCGAGCACCCCGGCCCGGTCGGCCAGCAGGGCCTCCCGGTCGGGCCAGGAACGTATCTCCACGGGGGGCGGCGGTGGCGGCAGTTGTACACGAGGGGACATGGGTCAGACCCTACCGAGCGAACCCCGGGCCGGTTCAGGCGTTGCGCAGTGCCTCGATGTCCAGTTTCCGCATGCCCATCATGGCCTTCATGGCACGCTGGGCCTTGGCCGGGTCCGGGTCGGCCATCGCCTCCTCGAACCCGCGCGGCACGAGCTGCCAGGACAGGCCGTACTTGTCCTTGAGCCAGCCGCACGGCCCTTCCTCGCCGTCCTTGGTGAACTCGGCCCACAGGGCGTCGGTCTCCTCCTGCGTGGCGCAGTCCACGGACAGCGAGATCGCCTCGGTGAAGGGGAACTGCGGGCCGCCGTTGAGCGCGACGTACTCCTGGCCGGCCAGCCGGAAGCGAACGGTCATCACCGATCCGGCCCGGTCCGGCACGGCCTCGGTGTAGTGCGTCGTCTCCAGCACCTCCGAGTCGCCCCCGAAGACGGACACGTAGTAGTGCGCGGCTTCCTCGGCCTGGGTGTCGAACCACAGGAAGGTCCTGATCTTCTGCATCGGCTGCTCCTGTCGAGTGGTACCGGTCTGGTGAAGGGTGGACCGCTCCGGCGGCCGGAACTCATCGGTCGTCGCGGACCGGATGTTCCGCGCGCTCCAGGAGCATGGCCCGTTCCCGTTCGTTGCGGGCCAGTCCGGCCGCCCGTACGAACTCCGCCCGTGCCTCGTCCGCACGCCCCGTCCTGGCCAGCAGGTCGCCGCGCACGCTGGGCAGCAGGTGGTAGCCCTTGAGCGCCGGGTCGTCGGCCAGGGCGTCCACCAGGGCGAGGCCGGCCGCCGGGCCCCGCGCCATCGAGACGGCCACGGCCCGGTTCAGTTCGACGACCGGGGAGGGCGCGATCGCGGCGAGGCGGTCGTAGAGGGCGGCGATGGTGGTCCAGTCCGTGTCCCTGTATGCCGGTGCGCGGGCGTGGCAGGCGGCGATCGCGGCCTGCACCGTGTACGGGCCGAGTCCGGCACCTTCCCCGGTCGCCGCCACGGCCCGTTCCAGGGCCGCGACTCCGCGCCGGATCAGCAGCCGGTCCCAGCGGGCCCGGTTCTGGTCGGCGAGGAGCACCGGCGCACCGTCCGGACCGGTCCGGGCGGCGGTGCGCGAGGCCTGGAGCTCCAGCAGCGCGGCCAGTCCGTGGACCTCGGGCTCGTGCTCCATCAGGCCCGCGAGCACCCGGGCCAGTCGCAGCGCGTCCTCGCACAGTCCGGGGCGCAGCCAGTCGTCGCCCGCGGTGGCCGCGTAGCCCTCGTTGAAGATCAGGTAGACGACGTCGAGCACGGAGCCGAGGCGGGCGGCGCGCTCGGGTCCTGCCGGCACCTCGAAGGGGACGCCCGCCCGGCCCAGGGTCCGTTTGGCGCGGACGATGCGCTGGGCGACGGTCGGCTCGGGGGCCAGGAACGCGCGGGCGATCTCCTCGGTGGTGAGGCCGCCCAGCAGCCGCAGGGTGAGGGCGATCCGGGCTTCGGTGGAGAGCACCGGGTGGCAGGCGGTGAAGATCAGCCGGAGCAGGTCGTCGTCGATGTCGTCCGGCTCCGGGGGCTCGGGCGGAGGGAGGTCCTCCAGGGCCCGCCCCACCTCGGCGAGCTTGCGCGCGTACGTCTCCCTGCGGCGCACGAGGTCGATCGCGCGGTGTCGTGCGGTGGCCATGAGCCAGGCGCCCGGTCGGTCCGGGACGCCTGACTCCGGCCACTGTTCCAGCGCGGCCACCAGGGCGTCCTGCGCGATTTCCTCCGCGATGCCGATGTCCCGCACGATGCGGGCGACCCCCGCGACGATCCGCGCGGACTCGATCCTGAAGACCGTCTCGACCGCCGTACGCGTGCTTGCCGCCGTCACGGTCACCCATCAGAACAGCCGGGCCGGGGGGCGGCAAGCGCGGGCGGGCGGCACCGGCCGGAGGCCGCCCGGCGGGCGCTCAGGCCTGCAGGGTGGCCTCGTCGATCTGGCGCACCTCGGAGGTGACGGTCCAGTTCTCCGGGTGGACCCGCAGGAACCGCTCGGTCCATTCCAGGGCCTCGGCCTTGTCCTTGGTCTGGAGGATGGCGTAGCCGCCGACGACCTCCTTGGTCTCGGTGAAGGGCCCGTCGGTGCAGCTGATCCTCCCGCCGGACCAGGTGACGCGGGTACCCTGGGAAGTCGGGGTGAGGCCGGCCGTGTCCAGCATGACGCCGGCCCTGGTGATCTCGTCGAACAGGGCGCCCATGCGCTTCTCGAACTCGGGGTCCGGTGCCTCGGCGGGCAGGTTCTGCTCGTCGATGCGGATCAGGGTCATGAAGCGGGGCATGGTGACTCCTCGGTCGGGGGACGGGGACCTTCCCCGCCTCTCACCCTTGCATCGAACGGGAAGCGGCCGGATCGACAGCTCCCGGAAAATTCTTCCGAGAATTTTCCGGGCGGGCCACCGGGGCGGGCGCGGGGACGGGGGCCGAAGCGGCCTCCGGAGCAGCTTCGGCCCCCGGAACGGCGGTCTCCGGGGCGGTGGTCCGCCCGCCGCCCGGGAGCAGCACCAGGGCCACCGACGCGGCGATCGCGAGCAGTGCGGCGCAGGCCCGGAACGCGGCCGAGTAGCCCGCCGCCAGATCGGCCGGGCAGTCGCCGTCGCCGGTGACCCGGGCGGCGACGGTGACCAGGACCGCGAGGCCCAGCGAGCCGCCCACCTGGCGGGCGCTGTTGAGCAGCCCGGAGGCCATGCCCGTCTCGTCGGGCGCCACATCGGTCGTGGCCGCGGTGCCGAGCGGTACGAAGCACATCCCGACGCCGACGCTGCAGACCAGGGACGGGCCGAGGATCGAGAGCAGAAAGCCGCCGTCGGCCCGCGCGGTCGCCGCGAACCCGCCGGGCAGGCGCTACTTCCCGGAGATGGTCGCCGAGGAGGACGCGGACGAGCTGCCCCGGCTCGTCGAGTTCAGGGACCGGTGGCGCGAGTACGTCGCCGACTACGAGGTGGCGGAGGAGCTCGACGCGATCGTCGGGGGGCTGATCGCACGGGAACCGCGCCCGGCAGGGACGCCTCACCCGCCTGAGCAGTCCCGAGGGCCCGGCCGGGGCGCCTCAGTCGGCGGACTCGACGGTCTCCAGGGACTCGAACCGCCAGCGGTGCACCGGGCGGGTGATCAACTCCGCGTCCGGCTCCGGGAGTTCGGGCAGTTCGTCGCCGTACTCGCCCGCCCACCAGGTGATGACCAGGACCCGGTCCTGCGGGGCGCGCAGCAGTTCGCGGCGCAGCGGCTCACGGGCCAGCTCGCCCGCGCGGGCCCGCGCCCACTCCAGGAGTTCGGGGCCCCGGCCGGCCGTGGCGCGGGCCTCCCACATCAGTGCGACGGTCGTACGGTTCACAAGTAGAGGTTGTCCTTGCTGATCTCGTGCACGTGGTCGTGGGTGTGCGCGTGGGCGCCCGGCACATGGGCGTCGGTGACCGGCAGCGAGGAGTCCGCGGACAGTTCCAGGTCCGAGGCCGGCCGGTTCCGGGCCACCATCTCCGCGCCCAGCGCCGCGACCATCGCGCCGTTGTCCGTGCACAGCCCGGGGCGCGGCACCCGCAGCCGGATGCCGGCCCGCTCGCACCGTTCCTCCGCCAGCGCCCGCAGCCGCGAGTTGGCCGCGACGCCGCCGCCGATCATCAGGTGGTCGACGCCCTCGTCCTTGCAGGCGCGCACGGCCTTGCGGGTGAGGACGTCCACCACGGCCTCCTGGAAGGACGCCGCCACGTCCCGCACCGGCACCTCCTCGCCCGCCGCGCGCTTGGCCTCGATCCAGCGGGCCACGGAGGTCTTCAGGCCCGAGAAGGAGAAGTCGTAGACGGGGTCGCGCGAACCGGTCAGCCCGCGCGGGAACGCGATCGCCGCCGGGTCGCCCTCCTTCGCCAGCCGGTCGATGACCGGGCCGCCGGGGAAGCCCAGGTTCAGCACCCGGGCGATCTTGTCGAACGCCTCGCCCGCCGCGTCGTCGATGGTCGCGCCCAGCGGCCGCACGTCCGCGGTGATGTCCGGCGCGAGCAGCAGCGAGGAGTGGCCGCCGCTGACCAGCAGCGCCATCGTCGGCTCGGGCAGCGGGCCGTGCTCCAGCTGGTCCACGCAGATGTGCGAGGCGAGGTGGTTCACGCCGTAGAGCGGCTTGTTCAGCGCGTACGCGTACGCCTTCGCCGCCGAGACGCCGACGAGCAGCGCGCCCGCGAGTCCGGGGCCCGCGGTGACGGAGATGCCGTCGAGGTCGCGGGCGCTGACCCCGGCCTCCTTCAGGGCGCGCTCGATGGTCGGGACCATCGCCTCCAGGTGCGCGCGGGAGGCGATCTCCGGGACGACACCGCCGAAGCGGGCGTGCGTGTCCACGCTGGACGCGACGGCGTCGGCCAGCAGCGTCGTGCCCCGGACGATGCCGACGCCGGTCTCGTCGCAGGAGGTCTCGATGCCGAGTACGAGCGGTTCGTCAGCCATCAGTCAGTCTCTGTTCCCTGTGCGTGCTCTTGCACGTGTTCTTGTACGTGGAGGCGCATGACGAGCGCGTCGACGTTGCCCGGCTGGTAGTAGCTGCGGCGGAAGCCGATCGGTTCGAAGCCGAAGCGTTCGTACAGCTTCTGCGCCCGGGTGTTGTCGACGCGCACTTCGAGGAGCACCTCGGCGCACTCGAAGGCGGTGGCGTGCTTCAGCAGGTCGGTGAGGAGCTCCGCGCCGAGGCCGCCGCCCCAGTGGTCGCGGGCGACCCCGATCGTCTGCACGTCGGCGAGGTCGCCGGCCGCGGCGAGGCCCGCGTACCCGACGATCCGGCCGGTGGCGCGGTCCTCGGCGACGACGTAGCGGCGGGTGGCCCCCGGGCCCCGGGAGTGCGCCAGCTCCGACCAGAACATCCCGGCCGACCAGGCGTCGTCCGGGAACAGCTCCTGTTCGAGCTCCAGCACCGGGTCGATGTCCCACCAGCGCATCTCGCGCAGCAAAGCGGTCGTGATCGTCACTGCGGGGTGACCACCTTGTAGTTCTTCGGGACCTGGGCGTCGGGCCTGCGCAGGTAGAGCGGGGTCGGCGGCAGCAGCTCGGCGCCCTCGGCGAGGCGCTCGGCGGCGAGCGCGGCGAGCGCACCGGCGCCGACGTGCTCCGGCCCCCGGGCGTCCGGGAACGCCTCCGGGTACAGCACCGCGCCCGCGCCGACGACGGGGAGCCCCGCCAGCTGTTCGGCGATGTCGGCGGGCCGGTCCACGGCGGGCCCGCCGACCCGGGTGCGGAAGTCCTCGTACCTCGCCCAGTAGACCTCCTTGCGGCGGGCGTCCGTCGCGACGGCGAACGGGCCCTCCAGCCCGGCCCGGCCCGCGGCGTACGCGAGACCGTCCAGGGTGCACAGCCCGTGCACGGGGACGGAGAGGACGGAGCCGAAGGTCGCGGCCGTGACCAGGCCGACCCGCAGACCGGTGTAGGGGCCGGGGCCGACGCCCACGACCACGTCCGTCACCGCGTCGAGTTTCAGACCGGCCTCGGCGAGGACCCGGTCGACGGCGGGCAGCAGCAGCTCCCCGTGCCTTCGGGCGTCGACCTGACCGGACTCGGCGACGACGGAGGTCCCGTCGTGCAGGGCGACGGTGACGGCGGGGGTTGCGGTATCCACGGCGAGCAAGAGCACGCAAACAGCCTACGGCTCCGCCGACCGGTGCACGGCGCCCCGTACGGCGTCCCGGTCCGACCCGCCCCGGCTGCTACCGTCACCGTGCACACGCGGGTACGACGTAAACGCTAAACGCTTGTACGACATACGGAAGCGAAAGGGGCGCGCACGGTGTCTAGGGGCAGCTCGGGAATCGTGGCCGGGCTCACTGCGGCCGCGCTCGTCGCGGTCGGTGTCCTGGCCTATCAGGCATCGGCGAACGTCCCCGCCAACCTCGCGGCGCCCCGCCCGAAGGCGTCCGCCACCGCCACCGAGCACGCCGAGCCGAAGGAGAAGAAGCCGCGGCCGACCGCGCTCCCCGCGGGCTCCGGCACCGGGCAGCGGGTCGTGTACGCGCTGGCCGACCGGCGGGTGTGGCTCGTGGGCGCCTCCGGGAAGGCCGAGCGGACCTTCGAGGTCATGCCCAGTGCGCTGAGCCCGCTGCCCGGGACCTACCGGGTGAGCACGCGCTCGGGCGCCCCGACCAAGGGCTCGGACGGCGTGATGATCGAGCACGTGGTGCGGTTCGCGGTGGTGGACAACGCGTCCGTGGGGTTCAGCGCGGCGGTGGACGGCTCGCTGGAGAGCCCGGACCCCACGCTGAAGACGGGCGGCGTGCGGATGTCCCGGGCCGACGGCGACGCCATGTGGGAGTTCGCGATGGTGGGCACGAAGGTGGTCGTCGTCCGCTAGGGCGTACAGGGCGAGATCCTGTCCGGCCCCAAAGGAGGCCCGGGGCCGGCTCGTCGGACCGGGGCCCGGTCAGCTCGCCCGGCGTTCGGGGGCGGGTTCGGGGCGGGGCACGGCGGCGATGGGGGTGACGGGGGCCTTGGCCTCCGACCGGGGCGGCGTGGAGACCGCCGTGGCCGCGGCACAGGCCGCCAGCAGGTCTCTCATCGATGTCGGCGGCGGCACTTCACGTTCGGCGGACGTCGTCATGGATGCCTCCCGGGGCTCCGGTGGAAGGCGTGGTTAGGCACGCCTAACCCGCTCTCGCCATCCATGTGACCACGCCCGCACCGCCCGGCGCAACAATTTGCCGACACGGCGTCGGAAAGAGTGACGTGTCGCGGCCCCGTTCCCCGTCCCCGGGGCCGCCCCGGCGTCCGGGAGCCGCTCAGAACTCGCGCAGCCCCGCCCAGCGCGCGCCGATGCCGACCAGCGTCACCTCGCGCCGTTCGTCGTCCGTGTCGCCGACCGCGCGGTCGATCACCACCTGGAGCCGGTCGTCCGACAGTTCCTCGACCTTGCCGTCGCCCCACTCCACGACCACCACCGACTCCGGCAGCGACACGTCTAGGTCCAGGTCCTCCATCTCGTCGAGCCCGCCGCCCAGGCGGTACGCGTCGACGTGGACCAGCGCCGGGCCGCCGGTCAGCGACGGATGGACGCGGGCGATCACGAAGGTGGGCGAGGTGACCGCGCCGCGCACGCCGAGGCCCTCGCCGAGCCCCCGGGTCAGCGTCGTCTTCCCGGCGCCGAGCTCACCGGTGAGCATCACGAGGTCGCCGGGCCGCAGGATTCCGGCGATCCGGCGCCCCAGGGCCTGCATCTGTTCGGGGGACTCGACGGCGAGACTCACGGTGACGCCGTCCGGCGCGGCGTTCCCGACGGCCCCGGCCGCCGGGCTGTTGTGCGGTGCTTCCATGCCCGCCAACGTTAGAGGATCCGGCAGCGGCGGCGCGGCGGGCGGAACGACCCGTCCGCCGGATCCGCGGCGCGCCGTTCCCCGGATCCGCCGCCTCGTCGCCGGGCCCGCCGCGCGACCGCAGCCCCGCTACGCCCCCGCCGACACCGCGCCGACGCGGGCCAGCAGGTCCGCCAGCCGGTCCGTGACCGTCTCCGGGTGCTCCAGCATCACCAGATGGCCGGCGTCCGGGACGATCACCAGCTCCGCGTCCGGGAGCTGGTCCGCGATGGCCTCGCTGTGCGAACTGGGCGTCACCAGGTCCTTGTCGCCCGCCAGGATCAGCACCGGGACGTCCCGGAAGGCGGGCAGCGCGGCGCTCTTGTCGTGCTCGGTGAAGGCCGGGTAGAACTCGGCGACCACGTCGATCGGGGTGGACTCGATGAGCCGCTCGGCGAACCGTTCCACCGACGGATCGACGTCCCGCGAACCGAACGAGTACCGCTTGATCAGCCCGGCGAAGAGATCGGCGGTCGCCCGCCTGCCCCGCTCCACCAGTTCGGCCTGGGAGCCGAGCGCCCTGAGCACCCCGGGCAGCACCCGCCGCACCGCGTTCACGCCCGCGACCGGCAGCCCGAAGCTGACCTCTCCCAGCTTCCCGCTCGACGTGCCGACGAGGGCGACGGCCGCGACCCGGTCCCGGATCAGCCGGGGGTACTGGTCGGCCAGCGCCATCATCGTCATGCCGCCCATCGAGTGCCCGACGAGCACCAGCCGCCCCTCCGGGGCCGCCGCCTCGATCACGGCCATCAGGTCGCGGCCGAGCTGGTCGATGCCGACCGACACCCCCTGCGTCTGGGCCCGGCCCCGTTCGGAGCGGCCGTGGCTGCGCTGGTCCCAGTGGACGGTGCGGACCAGGCCGCGCAGCGCCGCCCGCTGGAAGTGCCAGGAGTCCTGGCTGAGGCAGTAGCCATGGCTGAAGACGACGGTGACGGGCGCGGGGGCCTTGCGGCCGAAAAGCCTGCGGCGGCGGGTGCCGGCGCCCGCGGTCTCGCCACCGCCGCCCGGGGCGGCCCCCGCGCCGCCGTCCGGTTCGACCTCGTCGACCTCGTAGTACAGCTCGGTGCCGTCGTCGGCGGTGGCCCGGCCCGGCATCCCGCGCAGCGAGCCGTACGGGCCCGTGGCGTCCAGCGCCAGCCTGGCCCTGCGGCGCATGCCCCGGCCGACGGTGAGCCGTTCGACCGCGACACCGGCCGCCGCGCCCGCCGCGAGCACGCCTATGGCCGCTCCGGCGATGCCCGCCCGGCGCCAGCCGGCCGCCGCAGCGGCCGTCGTCACCGCGTCCCCCGCCCCGATCTCGCTCACCGTGCCGCGCTCCTCGTCGGTCGTATCCGTCAGGTCAGAACCGGCCCGTTCCGGCCGTGATCAGATCGTGCCTGGTCAGGGGCGCACGATCGGTCAGGACTCGGCCGGGGTCGCGTTCAGGTGCACACGCGGCACGCGGGTGCCGATCCGGGTCACGATCTCGTACGCGATGGTGTCCGCGGCCCGCGCCCAGTCCTCGGCGGTGGGCTCGCCCCGGTCCCCCGGGCCGAAGAGCACCGCCTCGCTGCCCACCCCGACCTCGTCCCCGTCCAGGTCGACGACGAACTGGTCCATGGCGACCCGGCCCGCGATCCGCCGGACGGCACCGCCGACGAGGACCGGGGCGCGGCCGGAGGCGTGGCGCGGGACGCCGTCCGCGTAGCCGACCGGCACCAGGCCCAGGGTGGTCTCGGCGGAGGTGGTGTAGTGGTGGCCGTAGCTGATCCCGTGACCGGCCGGAACCCGCTTGACCAGGGCGATCGAGGCGGCGAGCGTCATGACGGGGCGCAGCCCGAAGTCGGCCGGGGTGCCCAGTTCGGGGCTGGGCGAGATGCCGTACATCGCGATCCCGGTCCGCACCAGGTCGAAGTGCGCCTCGGGGAGCGTCAGCGTCGCCGGGGAGTTGGCCATGTGGCGCACCTCTGGGTCGACGCCCGCCTTCTCCGCGTGCGCCACCATGTCCCGGAACGCGGTCAGCTGGGCGGCGATGGAGGGGTGGCCGGGCTCGTCGGCGCAGGCGAAGTGGGACCACAGGCCGGTGATCCGGACGGTGCCCGCCTCCTCGGCGGCGCGGGCGGCGGCGACCAGTTCGGGCCAGTCGGCGGGCTGGCAGCCGTTGCGTCCGAGGCCGGTGTCGGCCTTGAGCTGGACCCGGGCCGCGATGCCCGCCGCCGTGGCCGCGGCGACGACCTCGCGCAGGGCCCACATCCCGCTCACCGACACGTCGATGTCGGCCTCGATCGCCTCGCGCCAGGGACCGCCCGGCGTCCACAGCCAGCACATCACCCGACCGCCGAGCCCGGCGGCGCGCAGGGCGAGCGCCTCCTGCGGCGTGGCGGTGCCCAGCCAGGTCGCCCCGGCCTCCAGCGCGGCGCGGGCGCAGGGCACCGCCCCGTGCCCGTACGCGTCGGACTTGACGACGGCCATGAGGTGCGCGCCCGCCGCCCGTGCGCGCAGTTCGCGCACATTGGCACGCAATGCGGCGAGGTCGATCTCGGCACGGGCTCTCAAGGACGCTGTCTCGTTCATCGCGCCCAGTCTCTCAGAGGCGTACGGCGGGGTACCGGGGCGGCGGGCCGGGAAGGACGGCCGGGCGTCCCGCACCGGGGGCCGCGGCGGGCGGGGAAGGACGGCCGGGCGGCATGCGCCGGCCCCGGCCCGGGGGCCGCCGCACGCGCGCGGGCGGGCGCCTCAGTGGTGGTGCAGTTCGTGCTCCAGGTGGTCGACGATGACCGGGACGTGGCTGTGCGGCACGTCCTTGACCGCTGTGACCAGGGTCACCGGACCGCCCTCCCGGACCAGTTCGACCAGCTCCCGGACGGCCGCCGTGTGGACGGGGTCGGCCAGTTCGGTGCGGTAGCGGTCGACGAACTCGTCGTAGCGGGTGGCGGTGCGGTTCTCGTGGTACCAGTCGCGGAGCTCCTTGGACGGGGTGATGTCCCTGAGCCACCTGTCGATCGCGGCCCGCTCCCTGGACTCGCCGCGCGGCCAGAGCCGGTCGACCAGGACGCGGGTGCCGTCCTCGTCCTCCTTCGGCTCGTACACCCGGCGTACGCGCACCTCGTCGTTGCTGCCCATGGCCGTCCCTCCTGCCTCCTGCCGGTGTCCGCCTGCGCCCAGGATCGCTCAGGCCCGTACGTCCCGCCACGCCGCCGGGATCGCCTCCGCGACGTCCTGCGCGGCGACGGGGGCGCCGTCCGCGACCAGCCGGGCGGCGAGGCCGTGCAGATGGGCGCCCACCGACGCGGCGTCGCGCGGGGCCAGGCCCGCGGCCAGCAGGGAGCCGGTCAGGCCGGAGAGGACGTCGCCGCTGCCGGCCGTGGCCAGCCAGGCGGTACCGGTCGGATTGACCCGCACCGGGGCGTCCCCGGTACCGGTGGCCACCAGGGTCGTGGAGCCCTTGAGCAGGACCGTGGCGCGGTAGCGGGCGGCCAGTTCCCGTACGGCGGCGAGCCGGCCCGCCTCGACCTCCGCGCGCGCCACGCCCAGCAGCGCGGCGGCCTCCCCGGCGTGCGGGGTGAGGACGGTCGGCGCGGTGCGGGCGCGCACGGCACCGGCGTCGAGCAGTCGCAGTCCGTCCGCGTCGACGAGCACCGGCACCTCGGCGGCCAGCACGTCGCCCACCGCCCCGGCGGCCTGCGCGTCGCCGCCGAGGCCGGGCCCCACGACCCACGCCTGCACCCGCCCCGCCCTCGACGGCGGCCCCGCGTGCACCAGCGTCTCCGGGTGGCGCGCGATCACCGCGTCGGTGCCCGGCCCGACGTACCGCACGGCCCCCGCACCGCCCCGCAGCGCCCCGGAGACGGCCAGCACCGCCGCCCCGGGGTAGCGGGCGGACCCGGCGACGACGCCGACGACCCCGCGCCGGTACTTGTCGCTCCCGCCGTCGGGGACCGGCAGCAGCGCGGCGACGTCCGCGTACTGGAGCACCTCCAGGTCGGGCACCCGGGGCAGCTCCGGCCCGAGCCCGATGTCCACGAGGTGCAGCGCGCCCGCGTGCCCGGCGGCCGGGTCGACGAGCAGGCCCGGCTTGTAGGTGCCGAAGGTGACGGTCGCGTCGGCGCGCACCGCGTCGCCGAGCACCTCGCCCGTGTCGGCCTCGACCCCGCTGGGCAGGTCCACGGCGACGAGGGGCGCGCCGGTCGCCGCGAAGGCCCGCACGAGCGCGGCGGCCCCCGGGCGCAGCCCGCCGCGTCCGCCGATGCCGGTGATGCCGTCCACGACGAGGTCGACGTGCCCGCCCCAGGCACCCGCCACCACGTCCTCCGCCGCCGCGAAAGCCCCTTCCGCCGTCTCCCCCGGCCCGCCCGCCACCCGTCCGCCGGCCGCGAGCAGCGCCGCGAGGCCGCCCCCGTGGGCGCGGCCCGGCGCGGTGAGCACGACGCGCACGCCCGCGCCCCGGCGGGCCAGCCGGGCGCCCGCGTACAGCGCGTCGCCCCCGTTGTCGCCGCTGCCCACCAGGAGGACGACCCGGGCCCCGTACACCCGGCCCCGCCTGCGCAGCACATCGGTGCAGGCCGCCGCGAGCCCGGCGGCGGCGCGCTGCATCAGGGCGCCCTCGGGGAGCCGGGCCATCAGGGCCCGCTCGGCGGCCCGTACGGTCTCGACGCGGTATGCAGTACGCATGTGCTCAACCCTCCGCGATCACCACGGCCGACGCCACTCCCGCGTCGTGGCTGAGCGAGATGTGCCAGTGCCGCACGCCCAGCTCGGCCGCGCGGGCGGCGACCGTCCCGCGCACCCGCAGCCGGGGCTGCCCGCTGTTCTCGACGTACACCTCGGCGTCCGTCCAGAGCAGGCCGCCCGGCGCCCCGAGCGCCTTCGCCAGGGCCTCCTTCGCGGCGAACCGGGCGGCGAGCGAGGCGATGCCCCGCCGCTCGCCGCCGGGCAGCAGCAACTCGCTCTCGACGAAGAGCCGTTCGGCCATCTGCGGCGTGCGCCGCAGCGCCGTGTCGAACCGTTCGATCTCGGCCACGTCGATCCCGACCCCGATGATCACGGGCGTCCCCTCATCCCTAACTACTCCACGGTCACGGACTTCGCCAGATTGCGCGGCTGGTCCACGTCGTTGCCGCGGGCCCGTGCCAGTTCGCAGGCGAAGACCTGCAACGGCACGGTCGACACCAGCGGCTGAAGCAGCGTAGGCGCAACGGGAATCCGGATCAGGTGGTCGGCGTACGGGACGACCGCCTCGTCGCCCTCCTCGGCAATGACGACGGTGCGGGCGCCGCGGGCCCGGATCTCCTGGATGTTCGACACGATCTTGTCGTGCAGCACCGACCGGCCGCGCGGCGGGGGCGCCACCACGACGACCGGCAGCCCCTCCTCTACGAGCGCGATCGGCCCGTGCTTGAGCTCGCCCGCCGCGAAGCCCTCGGCGTGCATGTACGCGAGTTCCTTGAGCTTCAACGCGCCTTCCAGGGCCACGGGATAGCCGACGTGGCGGCCGAGGAAGAGCACCGTGTCGTGGGCGGCGAGGGAGCGGGCGAGTTCGCGTACCGGCTCCATGGTCTCCAGGACCCGTTCGACCGCCCCGGAGATCTCGGAGAGCTGGCGGACGACGGTGCGGATCTCGTCGCCCCACTTCGTGCCGCGGACCTGTCCGAGGTACAGGGCGACGAGGTAACAGGCGACCAGCTGGGTGAGGAAGGCCTTGGTGGAGGCGACGGCGACCTCGGGTCCGGCGTGCGTGTAGAGCACGGCGTCGGACTCCCGGGGGATCGTGGAGCCGTTGGTGTTGCAGATGGCGAGGACCTTCGCGCCCTGTTCGCGGGCGTGCCGCACGGCCATCAGGGTGTCCATCGTCTCGCCGGACTGGGAGATCGCGACGACGAGGGTGCGGTGGTCGAGGATCGGGTCGCGGTAGCGGAACTCGCTGGCCAGCTCGGTCTCGCAGGGGACGCGGGTCCAGTGCTCGATGGCGTACTTGGCGATCATCCCGGCGTGGAACGCGGTGCCGCAGGCGACGACGACGACCTTGTCGACCTCCCGCAGCTCGTGCGGCGGGATGCGCACCTCGTCGAGGCGGAGCGAGCCCTCGCCGTCGATCCGTCCGAGCAGGGTGTCGGCGACGGCCCTCGGCTGCTCGGCGATCTCCTTGAGCATGAAGGAGTCGTGGCCGCCCTTCTCGGCGGCGGAGACGTCCCAGTCCACGTGGTACTTGCGGACCTCGGCGGGGCGCCCGTCGAAGTCGGTGACGGCGGCGCCCTCCCGGTGCAGCTCCACCACCTGGTCCTGGCCCAGCTCGATCGCGGAGCGGGTGTGCGCGATGAACGCGGCCACGTCGGAGGCCAGGAACGACTCGCCCTCCCCCACCCCCACCACGAGCGGCGAGTTGCGCCGGGCGCCGACGACCACCTCGGGCGCGTCGGCGTACACGGCCACGAGGGTGAACGCGCCCTCCAGCCGGCGGCAGACCTGGCGCATCGCCTCCGCCGGGTCCGCGCAGGAGGAGAACGCCTCGGCGAGCAGATGGGCGACGACCTCGGTGTCGGTCTCGGAGGCCAGGTCGTGGCCGCGGCCGGCGAGTTCGGCGCGCAGGGCGGCGAAGTTCTCGATGATCCCGTTGTGGACGACGGCGACGCGTCCCGCGTTGTCCAGGTGCGGGTGGGCGTTGGCGTCGGTGGGCGCGCCGTGGGTGGCCCAGCGGGTGTGTCCGATGCCGGTGGTCCCGGCCGGGAGCGGCGCCTCGGCCAGCGCCTTCTCCAGGTTGACGAGCTTTCCGGCCCGCTTCGTCGCGGCCAGGCCGCCGTCCGCGAGGACGGCGATGCCCGCCGAGTCGTAGCCCCGGTATTCGAGGCGCTTGAGACCCGCCACGACGACGTCCTGCGCCGACTGCCCACCGACGTAACCGACGATTCCACACATACCGTTCCCTTCATGCCCATTCGCGGTCAACTCCCCCTCTCCTCCGCATCGTGGCAGAAGGAGAACGGGGCGGCAGGGAGGACGGCGCGGGCCCGGGACGGCGTTCGGAGCGGGGCGGGGGCGGCGGACGGCGGGCCCCGCCGTCGGCGGCCGGTGGCCCCGGGTGCATCATTGCGTCGCCGACGGCCGTCATGGATGCCCGCCGGCCGAGCACCAGGGGGTGGGAGCGCATGTCCGGCACCGAAGAACCGGCGGCACCGTCGGGACGTCCGCCGCAGGGCCCCGGGCCCGTCCCGCCTCCCTTCCACCCGCCCTTCCCCGTCCCGCCGCCTCCACCGCGGCTGCGGATGCCGATCTGGGGCGGCATCCTGCTGGGGCTGTCCATCGGGGCGGTCCTCGTGGTCCTCGTTCCCGTGGGCCTGGTCGTCCTGCTCTTCGGCCTGCGCGCCCTGAACGTCCCCCCGGAGCCGGACGGCCCCCCGCTCGCGCTGACCGCGAGCGAACTGACGGGCACCTGGCAGGACGACCGCGGCGGGATACTCGTCCTCGCCGCGGACGGCACCTTCAGCACCACGGAGGCCTGCGGCGACTACGTGGACTTCGGCGACGACACCCGTTCCGGGTTCGACTTCCCGTCCAGGATGAGCGGAACCGGGACGTGGGAGTCCGACGACGGCTCGTACCAGGACGGCGCGACCGGGGTCACCCTCGACTTCACCACCGAATTCGCCGCCGAGGACATCAGCGGCTTCCTGGAGGCCAGGGGCCGCAGCGAATCCCCCGTCCTGTGGACCTACATCGGCGACCCCGACAGCGGCGACCTCTGCGTGCTCAAAAAGGTGGACTGAGCGGGCGGCCCCGCCGCACACGGGGCACGGCAACGGCCCGCCGCACACGGGGCGCGGCGTCCGCCCCCGCCGTACCCCACGTGACCGAGCCCACCCCCCACCGCGTCGGAACTCCCGCGACAATGAACCCGTGATCACTTCGCCGCCACGGAGCACCCACCGACGCGCCGAGCCCGCGGCGACGCCGTACGTCGATCTGTCCCGCGCCGAATGGAGCGCCCTGCGCGACAAGACGCCGTTGCCGCTGAGCGCCGACGAGGTCGAGCGGCTGCGCGGTCTCGGGGACGTCATCGACCTGGACGAGGTCCGGGACGTCTACCTGCCGCTCTCCCGCCTCCTCAACCTCTACGTCCAGGCCACCTCGGGCCTGCGCGGCGCGCTGAACACCTTCCTCGGGGACGCGGGCAACGGCCACGGCGAGCAGCGCGGCACCCCGTTCGTCATAGGCGTCGCGGGCAGCGTCGCGGTCGGCAAGTCCACCACCGCCCGCATCCTCCAGGCGCTGCTGGCCCGTTGGCCCGAGCACCCGCGCGTCGAGCTGGTGACCACGGACGGCTTCCTGCTGCCGATGAAGGAGCTCCGGGCCCGCGGGCTGGTGTCGCGCAAGGGGTTCCCCGAGTCGTACGACCGGCGGGCCCTGACCCGTTTCGTCGCCGACATCAAGGCCGGCAAGGACGAGGTGACGGCGCCCGTCTACTCGCACCTGATCTACGACATCGTGCCGGGCGAACGGCTCACCGTGCGCCGCCCCGACATCCTGATCGTCGAGGGGCTGAACGTGCTCCAGCCCGCGCTGCCCGGCAAGGACGGCCGGACCAGGGTCGGACTCGCCGACTACTTCGACTTCAGCGTGTACGTGGACGCGCGCACCGAGGACATCGAGACCTGGTACCTCAACCGCTTCCGCAAGCTGCGCGACACCGCGTTCCAGGACCCGTCCTCGTACTTCCGCAAGTACACCCAGGTCTCCGAGGAGGAGGCCATGGAGTACGCGGCGACGATGTGGCGGACCATCAACAAGCCGAACCTGGTGGAGAACGTCGCGCCCACCCGGGGCCGTGCCACCCTGGTGCTGCGCAAGGGCCCGGACCACAAGGTCCAGCGGCTGTCCCTGCGCAAGCTCTGATCCTCCGCTCCCCCTCTTCCCGCCTTCCTCGTCCCGGGAGTGCCCACGTGCTGCATCTGCGCCTGATCGTCCCCGCCGACCGCACGGACGAGGTGCTCCGGCTGGTGGAGAACACCGTCGGCACGACCCATCTCGTGGTGCTGGCCGGGGCCGCCCGCGCCCCGGCGGGCGACCTGGTCCTGTGCGACGTGGCCCGCGAGGCGGGTGACGGGCTGATCTCCGCGCTGCGCGGACTGGGCATCGACGAGTCCGGTTCGATCACCGTCGAGAACACGGACCTGACGCTCTCCGCGCACGCCGACCGGGCCGAGGAGGCCGCGCCGGGCGAGGGCGCGGACGCGGTGCTGTGGGAGGAGCTGACGGAGGCGACCCACGAGGAGTCGACGTTCAGCGTCACGTACGTGGCGTTCCTCGCGCTCGCGACGATGCTCGCCGCCTGCGGTGTGATGCTCGACAACGCGATCCTGATCGTGGGCGCGATGGCGGTCGGCCCGGAGTTCGGCCCGCTGGCCGGGATCTCCACGGCCCTGGTGCAGCGCGTGCCCCGGCCGGCGCTGCGGTCCCTGTACGCGCTGATCGGCGGCTTCGCCGTCGCGATGGTGCTGACGGCCGGGTTCGCCTGGCTGATGGACTCCTTCGGGCTGTTCGACCGCTCGATGATCGAGGCCGAGCGCCCCAACACGGCGTTCATCTGGAAACCGGACGCGATGTCGTTCGTGGTGGCGTTCCTGGCCGGGAGCGCCGGGACCCTCTCGCTCACCTCGGCGAAGTCCGGGGCACTGATCGGGGTCGCCATCTCGGTGACGACGGTGCCGGCCGCGGCCAACGCGGCGGTGGCGTTCAGCTACCGCGACTACGGCCAGATGTGGGGCTCCACGGCCCAGCTGCTGGCCAACCTCGGCGGGATCGTGGTCGCGGGCGCCCTGACGCTGCTGGTCCAGCGGGCCCTGTGGGCGGCGCACCACCGCCGGACGGGGCCGCCGCCGCAGGACCCGTCCGACGACCGGAACCGAAGGACCGGCGACCGGGACCAGAAACGCGGCGGGAAGCCCGGCGGCCTGGTCTGAAGAGCCGGAAGGGGCCGTCCCGTGATCCCCCTGGCGGTCGGGGATCACGGGACGGCCCCCGAGTCGTGTCGGCGGCCCGGCTCCCTTATCCGAGCGCGGACTTCACCACGTCGGCCAGCCGCTCGGCGATGGCCCGCGCCTGCTCGATGTCGGCGGCCTCGACCATGACCCGGACCAGCGGCTCGGTACCCGACTGGCGCAGCAGCACACGTCCGGTGGAGCCCAGCTCGCGCTCGGCCTCGGCGACGGCCTCGGCGATCTCCTGGGAGGTGCCGACCCGGGACTTGTCCACGTCGGGGACGTTGATCAGCAGCTGCGGCAGCCGCTGCATGACCCCCGCCAGGTCGGCGAGCGTACGGCCGGTGGCGGCGACCCGGGCCGCCAGCAGCAGGCCGGTCAGCGTGCCGTCGCCGGTCGTGGCGTGGTCCAGGACGATGACGTGGCCGGACTGCTCGCCGCCCAGTGCGTAGCCCTCGGCCTTCATCGACTCCAGCACGTAGCGGTCGCCGACGGCGGTCTGGACGAGCCGGATGCCCTCCCGCTCCATCGCGATCTTGAAGCCGAGATTGGACATGACCGTGCCGACCACGGTGTCCTTGCGCAGCTGCCCGGCCTCGCGCATGGCGAGGGCGAGGACGGACAGGATCTGGTCGCCGTCGACCTCCTCGCCGGAGGCGTCCACCGCCAGGCAGCGGTCGGCGTCGCCGTCGTGCGCGATGCCGAAGTCGGCGCCGTGCTCGACGACGGCGGCCTTCAGCGGCTCCAGATGGGTGGAACCGCAGCCGTCGTTGATGTTCAGGCCGGTCGGGTCGGCACCGATCGTGATCACCTCGGCGCCGGCCCGCGCGAATGCCTCGGGCGAGACGCGGGCGGCCGCGCCGTGCGCCTCGTCGAGCACCACCTTCAGCCCGTCGAGCCGGTTCGGCAGGACCGCGACGAGGTGGGCCACGTACCGGTCGAAGCCCTCCGTGTACTCGGTGACGCGCCCCACGCCGGCCCCGGTCGGGCGCTCCCACGGCTCACCGGTGCGGTGCTGCTCGTAGAGCGACTCGATCCGGTCCTCCAGCTCGTCGGAGAGCTTGTGACCGCCCCGGGCGATGAACTTGACACCGTTGTCCGGCATGGAGTTGTGGCTCGCCGAGAGCATCACGCCGAGGTCGGCCCCCAGCGCGCCGGTGAGGTACGCCACCGCGGGGGTGGGCAGCACGCCGACGCGCAGGACGTCCACGCCCGCGCTGGCGAGACCGGCCACGATCGCGGCCTCCAGGAATTCCCCGGAGGCCCGCGGGTCACGGCCCACCACGGCCGTCGGCCGGGCGCCGTCGGCGGCGCTCCCCTCGGTGAGCACGTGCGCCGCGGCCACCGAGAGACCGAGCGCCAGCTCGGCCGTCAGATCCGCATTGGCGACACCGCGCACGCCGTCCGTACCGAAGAGTCGTCCCACTGGTGTCCTCCGAAGATGCTCCGAAACCGCAAACCAAACCGACCAAAGCAATGCAACACAACGACACAATGCGCACAACACCGCGCATCAAATGCCGAGCAACGCAACGCCACGCAAACAAGCCTATGAACGTCTTATGCCGTTATACGCCCGGGGGTGTCGATAAACGAACGCCCCGGCAGCACGAGGTGTGCCGCCGGGGCGTGCGTGTAAAGCAGGTGAGCAGGCGGTTTAGCGCTTGCTGTACTGCGGGGCCTTACGGGCCTTCTTGAGACCGGCCTTCTTGCGCTCGACCGCACGGTCGTCGCGGGAGAGGAAGCCGGCCTTCTTCAGCGTGGGACGGTTGTTGTCCACGTCGGCCTCGTTCAGCGCACGGGCCACACCGAGGCGCAGGGCACCGGCCTGACCCGAGACGCCGCCACCCGAGATGCGGGCGATGACGTCGTAGCGGTTGTCGAGCTCGAGCACCTTGAAGGGCTCGTTGACTTCCTGCTGGTGCACCTTGTTGGGGAAGTAGTCCTCAAGGGTGCGACCGTTGATCTTCCACTTGCCGGTGCCCGGAACGATCCGGACGCGGGCGATGGCGTTCTTCCGACGGCCAAGGCCGGCGGCGGGCTGCGGGTCGCCGAAGCGGGACGCCAGCGACTCGCTGGTGTACTCGCCCTCGACGGGAACCTCGGACTCGAAGGTGGTGACCTCGGCGAAGACCTCTTCGCCCTCGGTGCCCTCGACGGGGTTCTCAACAGTGGTCTCGGCCACGATTCTCCTCAGATCTTTCTTTTGGTCTTAGGGGGAGGCCGGAACTACTGCGCGACCTGGGTGATCTCGAACGGGACCGGCTGCTGAGCAGCGTGCGGGTGCTGGTCGCCCGCGTAGACCTTGAGCTTCGAGAGCATCTGACGGCCCAGGCTGTTCTTGGGGATCATGCCCTTGATGGCCTTCTCGACGGCCTTCTCGGGGCTCTTGGCGAGCAGCTCGTCGTAACGGACGGAGCGGAGACCACCCGGGAACCCGGAGTGGCGGTACGCCATCTTCTGGGTCTTCTTGTTGCCGGACAGGTGAACCTTGTCGGCGTTGATGATGATGACGAAGTCGCCCATGTCCATGTGGGGGGCGTAGATCGCCTTGTGCTTACCGCGGAGAAGGTTCGCAGCCGTGGTGGCCAGACGGCCCAGGACGATGTCCTGAGCGTCGATGATGTGCCACTGGCGAGTGACATCGCCGGGCTTGGGGCTGTACGTACGCACTTCGTAGCCTTCGCTTCTTCAGTGGATGGGGTCCATACACACGACACCTCTGAAGCGATCATGCAGCTGGGGCTCACAGTGCCGGGAACGCTCCCGTATGCGAGCCACTGGTAACTGCTCCAGAGAACTTACGCAAGGGCTCCCGGTGCGAGAACACGTAGCCCATATGCATAACAGCAGTCGACATTACCCGCCCCGCCCCGGGCGGGTCAAAACGCGTCGTCCGGGGCGGGGGAGCCCTACCGCGCCCGCTCCACCCTGCGCTCGTCCCACACCGGCTCCCTCGTCTCGCGCACGACCCCGTCGGAGCCGAAGACCAGGTAGCGGTCGAAGGACTTCGCGAACCACCGGTCGTGCGTGACGGCCAGCACCGTCCCCTCGTACGCCTCCAGCCCGTCCTGGAGGGCCTCGGCCGACTCCAGGTCCAGGTTGTCCGTGGGCTCGTCGAGCAGCAGGGCGGTCGTGCCGGCCAGCTCCAGGAGCAGGATCTGGAAGCGGGCCTGCTGGCCCCCGGACAGCTTCTCGAAGGGCTGGTCGCCCTGGCGCTCCAGCTCGTAGCGGCGCAGCACGGACATCGCGCCGCCGCGGTCCTTCGCGTGCTCCTTCCACAGGATCTCGACGAGCGTGTGCCCCAGCAGTTCCGGGTGGGCGTGGGTCTGCGCGAAGTGTCCGGGCACGACCCGCGCACCGAGCTTCCACTGCCCCGTGTGCGCCACCGGCTCGCCCGCCAGCAGCCGCAGGAAGTGCGACTTGCCGGAGCCGTTCGAGCCGAGGACGGCGACCCGTTCCCCGTAGAAGACCTCCAGGTCGAACGGCTTCATCAGCCCGGTCAGCTCAAGGTTCTCGCAGGTCACCGCCCGCACCCCGGTCCGGCCGCCGCGCAGCCGCATGGTGATGTCCTGCTCGCGCGGCGGCTCCGGCGGCGGGCCCGCGTCCTCGAACTTCTTGAAGCGGGTCTGCATCGCCCGGTAGCGGGACGCCATGTCGGGGCTGATCGCCGCCTGCTGCCGGAGCCGGTGGACCAGCGCCTTCAGCCGGGCGTGCTCCTCCTCCCAGCGCCGCAGCAACTCCTCGAACCGGGCGAACCGGTCCCTGCGGGCCTGGTGGTACGTGTCGAAGCCCGCGCCGTGCACCCACACGTCGCTGCCCGCCGGGCTGGGCTCCACACTGACGATCTTCTCGGCGGCGCGGGCCAGCAGCTCGCGGTCGTGGGAGACGAAGAGGACCGTCTTGCGGGTCTCCTTCAGCTTCTCCTCCAGCCACCGCTTGCCGGGCACGTCGAGGTAGTTGTCCGGCTCGTCGAGCAGCAGCACCTCGTCGGGCCCGCGCAGCAGCGCCTCCAGCACCAGCCGTTTCTGCTCGCCGCCGGACAGGGTGCGCACCTCGCGCCACTGCGCCTTCTCGTACGGGACGCCGAGCGCGGCCGTGGTGCACATGTCCCAGACGGTCTCGGCCTCGTACCCGCGGGCCTCCGCCCAGTCGCTCAGGGCCTGCGCGTACTTCATCTGCGCGGCCTCGTCGTCGACGGTGAGGATCAGTTCCTCGGCCCGGTCCACCGCCAGGGCCGCTTCCCGGATGCGGGGCTGGGACACCGAGACCAGCAGGTCCCGGACCGTGCGTTCGTCCCGCACCGAGCCCACGAACTGCGGCATCACCCCGAGCCCGCCGCTCACCGAGACGGTGCCGCCGTGCGGCTGGAGCTCCCCGGCGAGCAGCTTCAGCAGGGTCGTCTTCCCGGCGCCGTTGGCCCCCACGAGGGCGACCACCGCCCCGTCCGCCACCCGGAACGAGGCGTCGCCGAGCAGCACCCGCCCGTCCGGTAGGTAGTACTCCAGGTGGCCCGCTTCGAGATGTCCCATGCACAGCATTGTCACGGTCCGCGAACCCCGGCCCAACCGGTTTACGTTCCGTCCGCCGCCGCTCACCGCCCTGGCCTGGGGCACATTAGGATGCGCCGCATGAGCTTTGGGCATGGGGGGCCCTCCTGGGGGCCCGGGGACACACAGACTCCCGACTGGGCGGCGCTGGCCGATGCGTCGGCCGCACGCAACCGGCGCAAGAAGTGGCTGCTGATCGGCGGCGGGGTGCTCGCCACCGCGGCGGTCGGCGCCGCCGTGGCCGCGGCGGTCATCTCGACCGACGAGAACAACCGCCCCACCGGCTCCGGCAAGCACGCGAGCGAACTGCCCGCGCCGTCCGACCTGCCGAACGAGACCGCCGAGCCCGAACCGTCCTTCTCCTCGGTGGCACCGCCGCCCCCGCCGAACCCGAAGGACTACATATCCAGCGCGAAGAAGGACCGGGCGCCGATCACCGCCGACGCCTTCTTCCCCGGCAAGAAGCTGACGATGGGCAGCCGCGTCTACGTCAAGGGCGCGACCCAGCAGACGAAGAACTGCGCCTCCACCACCAAGGGCGCGCTCGGCTCGATCCTCGTGAACAACGGCTGCCGACAGGTGATCCGGGCGACGTACAGCAAGGACGGCGTCGCCGTCACCATCGGCGTCGCGGTCTTCGAGACGGAGGCACGGGCCAGGAAGGCGGCCCGGCAGGCGACCGGCAGCATCGCCACCCTGAGCGGCGCGGGAGTGCCCGCCTTCTGCCCGGCCGGCTCCGTCTGCCGCCGCACCGCCAACTCCTACGGCCGTTACGCCTACTTCGGCATCAGCGGGTTCACCAGCGGCAAGAGCGTCACCACCGCCGACAAGAACGTCTACACCACCGGCGACGACCTGACGAACTTCACGTTCCGTCAGATCCACCACCGCGGCGAGCTCCAGGCATCGGCGGCGGCGACCGCGGCCACCGGCTGACGCGGCCGGGGACCCACGTGCGCCTCCCGTTCCTCCTCACCCTCCCGCGCGTACTGCGCCACAGCGCCGCCGTCGGCGCCGACCTGCCGCCGGACGAGGCGGTCGTCGTCGACGCGCCGGACCCCGCGCTGCGCGCCGCCCTGACCTCGGCCGCCCAGGGAGACCACGGCCCCGCCCGCACCCTGCTCGCCGCGACCCGCGAGCACGCCCAGTGGGAGCTGAGGGACGGCTACGTCTCCCGCCTCGCCACGGCCGCCCTGCACAACCCCGGCTGGCTGGACGCCTGGCAGGAGGAGCTCCCCGACGACCCGGACGCGGCCCTGGTCGGCGCGGCCCTGCGGGTCGAGCGGGCGTGGGAGATCCGTACCGCGGAGCGCGCCGAGCAGGTCTCGCGCGACCAGTTCCGGGCCTTCTTCGCCCTCCTGGAGGACGCCGCCCCGGTGATCGGCAGGGCGGCGGAGCTCAACCCCGCCGACCCCGTGCCGTGGCGCATCGCCCTGACCCACGCGGTGGGCAGCCAGGCCCCCCGCCCGGTCTTCGACGACTACTGGGACCGGGCCCTGGCCCGCGATCCGCACCACTACGGGTGCCACGCCGCCGCCCTGCAGTACCTGTGCGCGAAGTGGCACGGCTCGCACGAGGAGATGTTCGGCTTCGCCGAGAGCGCCGCCGACACGGCCCCGCCCGGTTCGAAGCTGCACGCGCTGCCGCTGTTCGCGGCACTGGAGTACGCGGTCCTGTCCTCCGGCCCCCCGGACGACGGCCCCGATCCGTACGCGCCCCGCGTCGACGCGGCTCTCGCCCGCGCCCTGGACCTCTCGGCCGCGTACGGGCCGGGCAGCCCGGAGGCGGCCGGCTTCCGCAACTGCCTCGTCCTGATGCTGCTGCGTGCGGAGCGCTGGGAGGAAGCGCTCGACACCTTCCGCTCCATCGGCGCCCGCGCGACCAAGTACCCCTGGGCGTACTTCGGCGACGACCCGCGCCAGGAGTTCCTGGACACCCGCTCGGGCGTCCGGGTCCATCTGGCGGCACAGACCCCGTTCTTCGGTCGCCCCGCGCCCTCCCGCCTCTCCCCCGGCCCCGCCCCCGACCCCGCCTGGGGACCGGGGACGCCCTGCGCGGTCGCGATAGCGGCGGCCCGCCCGGCGGACGTGGCACAGGCGGCCCTGGTGTGCGGCGTCTCGCTCCGCACCGCCCCGGCGACCGCCACGCACACCTATGTCGAGGCCGTCGCGGACGCCCGGCCCGCCAAGCGCTCGCTCCTGTCCACGGAGGACCCGCTGACCACGGCGGCCGACAACTTCACCACCGGTGAGAAGTGGCCCACGCTGGTGCTGCGCCGCACGCCCGAGCGCTGCGGGCTCACCCTGTTCCTCAAGGGCCGCCCCCTGGCCACCCACGAGTGGGACTCCGCGGTCCCGGCCCCCGACCACACCGCGGTCACCGCCACGGCCGAGGCCCTGTCCCGCGCCTTCGCCCTCGACGACCCCCGCCCGCTGACGCACATACTGCGCTCCACCGGCAACCCGCCCCGCCACCAGGCGGACCTGCTGGCCGCCCTGTCCCTGCCCCCGCTCCCGCCGGGCTTCGGCGACCGCCCCGAGATCCTCGGCACCCTCCCCGGCGCCCGGGTCCTCGCCCGCCGCGGTCTGCTGGCCGGGGTGCGCTCCACGCTGACCACGCCGGACGGCGCCCACCCGGCTGCCCCGGGCGCCCCCGAACCGCACGGGGCGGGCTGGTGGCTGCTGCGCGTGCTGGGCCTGCTGCTGTTCACGACCGCCGCCGTGCTCGGCTGGTCGCCCCCGGACGTCCGCCCGGTCCGCGGCACGGCGGCCGCGCTGGTGGCCCTGTACCTGGCGGCCCGGCTGGTGCGGGCCTGGCGGAGACGGAGGACCCACGGCGCAGCCGTCGTCGCCCCGGAACGACCGGAGTGACCCGCCGCCCCGGGGCACCCGCCGCGGCAGGGCCACGGCCTCAGCAGCAGCCGGCCCCGGGAAGGGTGCGCACATTGCGTGCCTGTACGGCCCGGTCGGCCAGCAACTCGTCGGCGGGGTAGGCGACTTCCTCCAGCGTCAGCCCGTGCGGGCGCACCACGTGCACCCCGGGGTCCCGCACCCCGGCCGCGAGCACCTGCGCGGGCCACTCGGGCGGGCGGCGTCCGTCGCCGACGAAGAGCGCCGCGCCGATCAGCGCGCGGACCATGTTGTGGCAGAACGCGTCGGCCTGGACGGTCGCCGTCAGGATGCCGCTCGCCTCGTCCCGTACCCAACTCAACTTCTGCAGCGTGCGGATGGTCGTCGCGCCGTCGCGCTTCTTGCAGTACGCGGCGAAGTCGTGCTCCCCCGTCATCCGGGCGGCCGCCTCGTTCATCGCGTCGACGTCCAACGGCCGGTCGTGCCACAGGACATGCCCCCGCAACAGGGGGTCCACCCCGCCGGGACGATCGCAGACGCGGTACGCGTACCGCCGCCACAGCGCCGAGAACCGGGCGTTGAACCCGTCGGCCGCCGGAGCGATCCGCCAGATCCGCACATCGGGCGCCATCCGCCCGGCCATCCGCCGCAGCAGCTTGTCCCCGTGTTCCTCCCACACCTCGGCCGGCAGGTCGACATGGGCGACCTGGCCCCGGGCGTGCACCCCGGCGTCGGTGCGGCCGGCCACCGTCAGGTCGTACGTCCGCCCGGACCGGGTCACGGTCCGCAGCGCGTCCTCGATCTCCCCCTGGACGGTCCGCCGCCCGGTCTGCTTGGCCCAGCCGGAGAAGTCCTTGCCGTCGTACGCCAGGTCCAGCCGCAGCCGCACGGAGCCGGGCTCCACTTCGTCACTCACCCCAGGGTCCTTTACTACCGGTGCGTGCAGGTACAACAGGTGCATCAGACATATACGGAACGGGCCCGCACCGCCCCGAGGGGTGATGCGGGCCCGTCCTGTGGTCCCAGAGCCTGTCGGGCGACCTCTGATCGGGCGGCCGCCCGGCAGGGCTCTCAGAACGCTCAGGCGTCCTTGGACTCGGCGTCGGCCGGCTTGGCGTCCTCGACGGCCTCGGTCTCGGCGGCGTCCTTCTTCAGGGCGTCTTCCTTGACCGCACGCTTGGTGGCGGCCTCGGCCTCACCGGTGGCCTGCTGCGCCACGGTCAGCGCCTCGACCAGCTCGATGACGGCCATCGGGGCGTTGTCGCCACGACGGTTGCCGATCTTGGTGATGCGGGTGTAACCACCGGGGCGGTTCTCGTACCGCGGGGCGATCTCGGTGAAGAGCGTGTGGACGACGCCCTTGTCCGTGATCGACTGCAGCACCAGGCGACGGTTGTGGATGTCGCCCTTCTTCGCCTTGGTGATGAAGCGCTCGGCGACCGGACGCAGGCGGCGGGCCTTGGCCTCGGTCGTGGTGATGCGGCCGTGCTCGAACAGCGACTTCGCGAGGTTGTTGAGAAGAAGCTTCTCGTGCGCGGCGCTGCCGCCCAGACGGGCACCCTTGGCGGGCTTCGGCATGGTGTTTCTCCTTGTGTGCTGCACCGGCCGTATCAGGTACCGGTGTCAGTTCCCGGACGGCGGTCGCCACCCGGAAGGTCAGAAGTCCGCCGGTCGCACTCGAAATCCGTCATCAGCGGAAAATCGAGCCCGTCCGGCGATTGAGGACAAAGCCTCACTCCGGTCCGGGGCGCCCCTCACGAGGAACGGGCGCCCCGGCCGGAGGCAAATCAGTACTGCTCGGTCTCGACGAAACCGGCGTCCGCGTCGTCGTCGGCGCCGAAGGCGTCGGCGGCGGCGGTCGGGTCGAATCCGGGCGGGCTGTCCTTGAGCGCCAGGCCCATGCCGGCCAGCTTCGCCTTGACCTCGTCGATCGACTTCGCACCGAAGTTGCGGATGTCGAGCAGGTCGGCCTCGGAGCGGGCGACGAGCTCACCCACGGAGTGGATGCCCTCGCGCTTGAGGCAGTTGTAGGAGCGGACCGTGAGCTCCAGCTCCTCGATCGGCAGCGCCAGGTCGGCGGCGAGCGCGGCGTCCGTCGGGGACGGGCCCATGTCGATGCCCTCGGCGTCGATGTTGAGCTCGCGCGCCAGGCCGAACAGCTCGACCAGGGTCTTGCCCGCCGAGGCCATGGCGTCGCGGGGACGCATGGCCTGCTTGGTCTCGACGTCGACGATCAGCTTGTCGAAGTCGGTGCGCTGCTCGACACGGGTCGCCTCGACCTTGTACGTGACCTTGAGCACCGGCGAGTAGATGGAGTCGACCGGGATACGGCCGATCTCCTGGCCCACCTGCTTGTTCTGGACGGCGGAGACGTAGCCGCGACCGCGCTCGACGGTCAGCTCCATCTCCAGCTTGCCCTTGCCGTTGAGCGTGGCCAGGACCAGGTCCGGGTTGTGGACCTCGACACCGGCCGGCGGGGCGATGTCCGCGGCGGTGACCAGGCCGGGGCCCTGCTTGCGCAGGTACATCACGACCGGCTCGTCGTGCTCCGAGGAGACGACCAGCTGCTTGATGTTGAGGATGAGGTCGGTGACGTCCTCCTTGACGCCCGGCACGGTGGTGAACTCGTGCAGGACACCGTCGATCCGGATGCTGGTGACGGCGGCACCGGGGATCGAGGAGAGGAGCGTGCGGCGGAGCGAGTTGCCGAGGGTGTAGCCGAAGCCCGGCTCCAGCGGCTCGATGACGAACCGGGAACGGAACTCGTCAACGACCTCTTCGGTCAGCGAGGGACGCTGAGCGATAAGCATGTTGGGATCCTTCAGTCGTGGGCACCCACTATTTGATGCCCGACAGATGAAACAAGGATACGGGCGGCATGCCCCCGGAAGGGACATACCGCCCGGATCCGCGTCACTGACGCACGGCCGTCACCGACCGTGACGGATCAGACGCGACGGCGCTTCGGCGGACGGCAGCCGTTGTGCGGCGTCGGGGTGACGTCCTGGATCGAGCCGACCTCCAGGCCGGTGGCCTGGAGCGAACGGATCGCGGTCTCGCGGCCGGAGCCCGGACCCTTCACGAAGACGTCGACCTTGCGCATGCCGTGCTCCTGCGCGCGGCGGGCGGCCGACTCGGCGGCCATCTGCGCGGCGAAGGGGGTGGACTTGCGCGAGCCCTTGAAGCCGACGTGGCCGGCGGAGGCCCAGGAGATCACGTTGCCCGAGGGGTCCGTGATCGAGACGATGGTGTTGTTGAACGTGCTCTTGATGTGCGCGTGGCCGTGAGCGACGTTCTTCTTTTCCTTGCGACGCACCTTCTTGGTTGCGCCCTGACGACCCTTGGGGGGCATGTCTTGACTCCAGATGGAGAGGGGAGGTGATCGGTCCTACAGCGAAGACCGCTGGTTGCTGCGGGTTCCGGTGGTCCGGACGTCCGCAGTGCGTCCGCTGAGGACTACTTCTTGCCCGGCTTCTTCTTACCGGCGATCGCGCGACGCGGGCCCTTGCGGGTACGAGCGTTCGTGCTGGTGCGCTGACCGTGGACCGGCAGGCCACGGCGGTGACGCAGGCCCTGGTAGCAGCCGATCTCGACCTTGCGGCGGATGTCGGCCTGGATCTCGCGGCGGAGGTCACCCTCGGTGCGGAGGTTGGCGTCCACGTACTCGCGGATCTTGACCAGGTCCTCTTCGGCCAGGTCACGAACGCGGGTGTTCGGGTTCACGTCGGTGGCGGCGAGGATCTCCTTGGACCGGGTGCGCCCGATGCCGAAGACGTAGGTGAGGGCGACCTCCACGCGCTTTTCGCGCGGGATGTCAACACCTGAAACGCGTGCCATGCAATGGCTCCAGTTGTCATGTCGGGGGTCTTCCGCAGTGCCGCTCCCGACCGCCGACCCCTCCTGGGAGAGGTGGTACGTCCGGGTCCCCGGCCCCCGCCGGAGGTGTCGTCAGCCGAAGCTTGGACGGACTCTGCGTATGTACGGTGTTACGTGCGTCGCGCGAAGTGCTGCGAGATGCAGGTGGTCGTGCGTCAGCCCTGGCGCTGCTTGTGGCGCAGGTTGTCGCAGATGACCATGACCCGGCCGTGACGGCGGATCACCTTGCACTTGTCGCAGATCTTCTTGACGCTCGGCTTGACCTTCATGGGATGTCAGGTTCTCCGGGTCAGTGCCATCACCGCGCCGAGGCGGGGTGGAGGCAAGATCTACTTGTAGCGGTAGACGATCCGGCCACGCGTCAGGTCGTACGGAGAGAGCTCCACGACGACCCGGTCATCCGGAAGGATTCGGATGTAGTGCATCCGCATCTTGCCGCTGATGTGCGCGAGGACCTTGTGACCGTTCTGGAGTTCCACCTTGAACATGGCGTTCGGGAGGGACTCGATCACGGTGCCCTCAATTTCGATGGCACCTTGCTTCTTGGCCACGCTTCGCCTTTCGAATCGGCTACCTTGATCGACTTCCGCCATCGCATGTGGAATGTGGACACACTGATGCACGAGAGCCGACGAGTCAGTCTACGTCAGCGAACCCCAAAAGACGAATCCGTCAAGTTTGCCCACCCGGAGAGATCCTTAGACCTCCACAAGCGGGTCAAATCAACCACGCGGGCCCCGGCGGACACTCGGCCCACACGCTCCTCACCGGCCCCACCGCCGATACCGACCGGTTCAGCCGAGGGGGTCCGGTGCCGCCTCGATGCCGTACTGCGCCAGCTTCTCCCTGCCGCAGTCGGGGGCGGTCAGGACCAGCGGGCCCTGTTCCGTGAGGGCGATCGAGTGCTCCCAGTGGGAGGACCAGGTGCCGTCCGTCGTGATGACGGTCCAGTCGTCCTGGAGGACCTCGGTCCGCGCCGTGCCCAGCGAGACCATCGGCTCGATGGCCAGGCAGACGCCGGGGACCAGCTTGATGCCCTTGCCGCGCTTGCGGGAGACGTAGTTCAGCAGGTGCGGGTCCATGTGCATCTCGGTGCCGATGCCGTGGCCACCGTAGTCCTCGATGATCCCGTACTTGCCGGTGGCGGGGCGGGGCTGGCGGCGGATGTAGGACTCGATCGCCTTGGAGATGTCGACGAGGCGGTTGTTCACCTTCATCGCGGCGATGCCGGCCCACATGGATTCCTCGGTGACCCTGGACAGCTCGACCAGCTCCGGGGCGTGACCGGTGCCGACGAAGGCGGTGTACGCGGCGTCGCCGTGCCAGCCGTCGACGATGGCGCCCGCGTCGATGGAGATGATGTCGCCGTCCTTGAGGACGGTCTTGTCGTCCGGGATGCCGTGGACGACGACCTCGTTGACCGAGGTGCAGATGGTCGCGGGGAAACCGCCGTACCCGAGGAAGTTCGACTTGGCGCCGTGGTCGGCGATCACCTTGCGGGCGACCTGGTCCAGGTCCAGCGTGGTGGCGCCGGGCACCGCCGCCTCACGGGTGGCCGCGTGAATGGCAGCGACCACCAGCCCTGCCTCGCGCATCTTCGCGATCTGCTCGGGGGTCTTGATCTGCACCATTGCGCGGCGCCTCTCTGCGTCGGACTGCATCGAACGGTGATGGGGGGTGCGGCGTACCCGGTCAACGATACGGCGCAAGCAGTCGGCCGCGGCGTCCGAGGACGCCGCGGCCGACTGCACGAGTACTACGGGGTGCTGCGCTCAGCCCTGGTCGGACTTGAGGGCCTCCATCGCCCGCTCGGTCACATCGGTGACCTTGCCGAGCGCGGAGATGGTGACCACCAGACCCTGGGCCCGGTAGTAGTCGATGATCGGCTCGGTCTGCGTGTGGTAGACCTCCAGCCGGGTGCGGACCGTCTCCTCGGTGTCGTCGTCCCGCTGGTACAGCTCGCCGCCACAGGCGTCGCAGACGCCCTCGGTCCTCGGCGGGTTGTACGTCACGTGGAAGACGTGCGAACCGTCGTTCCGGCAGATCCGACGGCCGGCGATGCGCTTGACCACCTCGTCCTCGGGGACCTCCAGGTCCAGGACCGCGTCGAGCTTGGTGCCCTCGTCCTTCAGCATGGCGTCGAGCGCCTCGGCCTGCCCCACGTTGCGCGGGAAGCCGTCCAGCAGGAAGCCGCCCTCGGCGTCCGGCTGGGACATGCGGTCCTTGGCCATCCCGATGGTGACCTCGTCCGGCACCAACCGGCCTGCGTCCATGAAGGCGCGGGCCTGCTTGCCAAGGTCGGTGCCCTGGCTGATGTTGGCGCGGAAGAGGTCGCCCGTGGAGATCTGCGGAATCGACAGGTTCTTGGCAAGGTACGCAGCCTGCGTTCCCTTGCCGGCACCGGGCGGCCCGACGAGGACGATTCGCATCAGCGGAGGAACCCTTCGTAATTGCGCTGCTGGAGCTGACTCTCGATCTGCTTCACGGTCTCCAGACCCACACCCACGATGATCAGGATGCTGGTCCCGCCGAAGGGGAAGTTCTGGTTGGCACCGTTGAAGCCTGCCAACGCCATCGTCGGCACAAGAGCGATCAGACCCAGGTACAGCGAGCCCGGCCAAGTGATCCTGTTGAGCACGTAGCTCAGATACTCGGCAGTAGGTCGACCAGCCCGGATACCCGGGATGAAGCCACCATACTTCTTCATGTTGTCGGCGACTTCCTCGGGGTTGAACGAAATCGCCACGTAGAAGAAGGCGAAGAAGACGATCAGGAGGAAGTACGCCGTGATGTAGTACGGGTGGTCACCCTTGACGAAGTGGTCCTGGATCCATGTCGCCCAGCCCGCAGTGGAGTTGGAGAACTGGACGATCAGGGCGGGGATGTAGAGCAGCGAAGAAGCGAAGATGACGGGAATCACACCCGCCTGGTTCACCTTCAGCGGGATGTACGTCGAGGTACCGCCGTAGGAACGACGGCCGATCATGCGCTTCGCGTACTGGACCGGGATGCGGCGCTGGGCCTGCTCGACGAAGACGACGAGGCCCACCATCACGAAGCCGATCAGGATGACGGTGCCGAACTCGATCCAGCCGTCGGCCAGCTTGCCGCTGGTCTTGATGGCCCACAGGGCGCCGGGGAAGCTGGCGGCGATCGAGATGAACATCAGGATCGACATGCCGTTGCCGATGCCGCGGTCGGTGATGAGCTCACCGAGCCACATGACGGCCGCGGTGCCCGCGGTCATCGTGATGACCATCACGATGGTGGTGAAGATCGACTGGTTGGGCACGATCTGGTCGGCGACCGGGCAGCCACTGAAGAGCGCGCCACTGGTGGCGGTGGCCACCAGGCCGGTGCCCTGGAGGATGGCGAGCGCGACGGTCAGATAACGCGTGTACTGCGTAATCTTGGCCTGGCCGGACTGCCCCTCCTTCTTGAGCGCCTCGAGTCGGGGAATGACGACGGTCAGCAGCTGAAGGATGATGCTGGCCGTGATGTACGGCATGATGCCGAGCGCGAAGATCGTGATCTGCAGCAGTGCACCACCGCTGAACATGTTCACCAGGCCGAAGAGGCTGTTGTTGCCCTTACTGGCCTGATCAACACAAACCTGGACATTCTCGTAGCTCACTCCCGGTACCGGGATGTGCGCCCCGAGGCGGTAGATCACGATGATGCCGAGCGTGAAGAGCAGCTTCTTGCGCAGGTCGGGCGTCTTGAACGCCCGGGCGAACGCGGTGAGCACGGTGCCTCCTGCGACCCCCGCGCAATGCGAAGAGGTGACGGTCTTGAGGATCGACGAATACGTAAACGGTCAAAGGTCCCGGGCAGTGCCCAGGGGGTACCACACAACAACGCACGCCACCTTACCGGCGACCATGCCCACCTAGGAACGACCAACCGGGGATGCCCCATTTGAGAGGCATCCCCGGTCGGATGTTCAGGCCATCGAGTTGTCTCAGACGAGCTCGGTGACGGTACCGCCGGCGGCGGTGATCTTCTCCTTGGCGGAGCCGGAGACGGCGTCAACCGAAACCTGCAGCGCCACGGAGATCTCGCCCTGTCCGAGGACCTTGACGAGGTGGTTGTTGCGCACGGCACCCTTGGCGACCAGGTCGGCCACGGTGACCTCGCCACCCTCGGGGTAGAGGGTCGCGAGCTTGTCCAGGTTCACGACCTGGTACTCGGTGCGGAACGGGTTCTTGAAGCCCTTGAGCTTCGGGAGGCGCATGTGGAGGGGCATCTGCCCACCCTCGAAGCGCTCCGGAACCTGGTAACGGGCCTTGGTGCCCTTGGTGCCACGACCGGCGGTCTTACCCTTGGACGCCTCACCACGACCCACACGGGTCTTGGCGGTCTTGGCGCCCGGGGCGGGCCGGAGGTCATGGGCCTTCAGCGGCTTGTTCTCCGCCATGTCAGTCGACCTCCTCAACCGTCACGAGGTGGCGGACGGTGTGCACCATGCCGCGGAACTCGGGGCGGTCCTCCTTGACAACCACGTCGTTCAGGCGCTTCAGCCCGAGCGAACGGAGGGTGTCGCGGTGGTTCTGCTTGCTGCCGATGTACGACTTCGTCTGCGTGATCTTGAGGCGAGCCATTACGCACCCGCTCCCGCACGCGCACGAAGCAGGGCCGCGGGGGCGACGTCCTCGAGCGGCAGACCGCGGCGGGCCGCGATCTCCTCGGGACGCTGCAGGCCCTTGAGGGCCTCCACGGTCGCGTGCACGATGTTGATCGCGTTGTCGGAGCCGAGCGACTTCGACAGGATGTCGTGAACGCCGGCGCACTCCAGGACGGCGCGCACCGGGCCACCGGCGATAACACCGGTACCGGGGGAAGCAGGCTTCAGCAGGACGACGCCCGCAGCCTTCTCGCCCTGGATCGGGTGGGGGATGGTGCCCTGGATGCGCGGGACCTTGAAGAAGTTCTTCTTGGCCTCTTCCACGCCCTTGGCGATGGCCGCGGGAACTTCCTTGGCCTTGCCGTAGCCGACACCGACGGTGCCGTCACCGTCGCCCACCACGACCAGCGCGGTGAAGCTGAAGCGACGACCACCCTTCACAACCTTGGCGACACGGTTGATCGCGACGACGCGCTCGACGTACGCGGTCTTCTCGGCGGCAGCTGCGCCGCCGTCACGGCCCTTCCGGTCCCGCCGCTCGCCGCCACCGGCACCGCTTCCGCGGCGCTGGGGTCCAGCCATTGGATTTACCTCTCTCTGTTACGTCCGCTGTGCGTAGGAACCGGGCTCAGAACTTCAGACCGGCTTCACGGGCGGCGTCAGCCAGAGCGGCAATCCGCCCGGCGTACTGGTTACCACCGCGGTCAAACACGACGGCCTCGACGCCTGCGGCCTTGGCGCGCTCAGCGACCAGGGCGCCGACCTGCTTGGCCTGGGTGCTCTTGTCGCCCTCGCCACCACGGATGGAGGCGTCCAGGGTCGACGCCGACGCGAGCGTGTGGCCCGCGATGTCGTCGATGACCTGGGCGACCATGTGGCGGTTGGACCGCGTCACGACCAAGCGCGGGCGCTCCGGCGAACCGGAGATGTGCTTGCGGACACGGATGTGGCGACGCTTGAGGGCGGCACGCTTGTAGGCGTCGCCCTTGGCGATCTTCACGCCGTATGCCATGGCTACTTACCAGCCTTTCCGACCTTGCGGCGGATGACCTCGCCGGCGTACTTGACGCCCTTCGCCTTGTACGGGTCGGGCTTCCGCAGCTTGCGGATGTTGGCCGCGACTTCGCCGACCTTCTGCTTGTCGATACCCTCGACGGACAGCTTGGTCGGGGACTCGACCTTGAAGGTGATGCCTTCCGGCGCCTCGACGACGATCGGGTGGCTGTAGCCCAGGGCGAACTCCAGGTTGGAGCCCTTCGCCTGGACGCGGTAACCGACACCGCTGATCTCGAGCGCCTTGGTGTATCCCTTGGTCACACCGGTGATCATGTTCGCCACCAGCGTGCGGGACAGGCCGTGGAGGGCCTTGTTCTGACGCTCGTCGTTCGGGCGGGTGACGTTGAGAACGCCGTCCTCACCCTTGGTGACCTCGATCGGCGACGCGACGGTGTGCGTGAGGGTGCCCTTGGGACCCTTCACCGCGACCGTGCGGCCATCGATGGTGACGTCCACACCGGCGGGAACCTGGATGGGGAGCTTGCCGATTCGCGACATGAGCTATTCCTCCGTTCCCGACTACCAGACGTAGGCGAGGACTTCCCCACCTACGCCCTTCTTCTGAGCCTGCTGGCCGGTCAGGAGACCGTGGGACGTGGAGATGATCGCCACGCCCAGGCCGCCGAGGACCTTCGGCAGGTTGGTGGACTTTGCGTAAACACGCAGACCCGGCTTCGAGATGCGCTTGATGCCGGCGATCGAGCGCTCGCGGTTCGGACCGAACTTCAGCTCGAGGACGAGGTTCTTGCCGACCTCGGCGTCCTCGACCTTCCAGCCGGTGATGAAACCCTCCTGCTTGAGGATTTCCGCGATGTGCGACTTGATCTTGCTGTGCGGCATCACGACGGAGTCGTGGTACGCCGAGTTCGCGTTGCGCAGACGCGTGAGCATGTCTGCGATGGGATCAGTCATGGTCATGAATTGGCCTTCGGCCTCTCTCGCCGGGGTTTCCTGTATGCGCCATCCCTCTCCCCACTCAGTGGCGGGACGGGTGCGGTGCGGGGACCTACGGCGTAGTAAGTCGGTCTTGGGCGGCAGGCGCCCAACCCTTCAAGCCTACGGCATGAAAGGTGGGGCTCCTGCCGACCAGATGCTTACCGAGAGCTTCCGGGTACTTCCAACGCCCAGGGGGCGGAGGAGAGTTACCAGGAGCTCTTGGTCACGCCCGGCAGCTCGCCACGGTGAGCCATCTCACGGAGGCACACGCGGCACAGGCCGAACTTGCGGTAGACGGAGTGGGGCCGGCCGCAGCGCTGGCAGCGGGTGTACCCGCGGACGCCGAACTTCGGCTTACGGGCGGCCTTAGCGATCAGAGCCTTCTTCGCCACGGTCAGTTCTCCTTGAACGGGAAGCCGAGGTGACGAAGGAGGGCACGACCCTCGTCGTCGTTGGTCGCCGTGGTGACCACGGTGATGTCCATGCCCCGGACCCGGTCGATCTTGTCCTGGTCGATCTCGTGGAACATGACCTGCTCCGTGAGACCGAAGGTGTAGTTGCCACGGCCGTCGAACTGCTTCGGCGACAGACCACGGAAGTCACGGATACGCGGCAGCGCGAGCGACAGCGTACGGTCCAGGAACTCCCACATCCGGTCACCGCGGAGGGTGACGTGGCAGCCGATCGGCTGGCCCTCGCGCAGCTTGAACTGCGCGATGGACTTGCGGGCCTTGGTGACGGCCGGCTTCTGGCCGGTGATCGTGGTGAGGTCGCGCACGGCGCCGTCGATCAGCTTGGAGTCGCGGGCGGCGTCGCCCACACCCATGTTGACCACGATCTTGACCAGGCCGGGAACCTGCATGACGTTCTCGTAGGAGAACTCCTCACGCAGCTTGCCGGCGATTTCCTCGCGGTAGCGCGTCTTGAGACGCGGCGCAGTGGTGGCAGTCATCAGATGTCCTCACCGGTCCGCTTGGCAACGCGGATCTTGTTGCCCTCGTCGTCAAAGCGGTAGCCGACGCGGGTGACGACCTTCTTGCCGTCCTTCTCCACAACCAGCTGTACGTTGCTGACGTGAATCGGGGCCTCGGTGGTGACGATGCCGCCGGTCTGCGAACCGCGAGCCGTCTGACCGGCCTTGGTGTGCTTCTTGACCCGGTTGACACCCTCGACGAGGACACGGTCCTGAGCGGGGTAGGCCACGATGACCTTGCCCTGCTTGCCCTTGTCCTTACCGGTGATGACCTGGACCAGGTCGCCCTTCTTGATCTTCATGCTTACAGCACCTCCGGCGCGAGCGAGATGATCTTCATGAACTTCTTCTCGCGCAGCTCCCGGCCCACCGGGCCGAAGATGCGGGTGCCGCGGGGGTCGCCGTCGTTCTTCAGAATGACGGCGGCGTTCTCGTCGAAGCGGATGTACGAGCCATCCTGACGACGACGCTCCTTGACGGTGCGAACGATGACGGCCTTGACGACGTCACCCTTCTTCACGTTGCCGCCGGGGATCGCGTCCTTGACGGTGGCGACGATGACGTCACCGATGCCCGCGTAGCGGCGACCCGAACCACCGAGAACACGGATGGTGAGGATTTCCTTCGCACCCGTGTTGTCGGCGACGCGAAGTCGCGACTCCTGCTGGATCACGTCTATCTCCTGATCGTCTGCCGGTTCCCGGCGGGGAGCTCCGTAAGTGCTTTACGGAGCTCCCCGCCGAGCCTGGCGGAACTTGCCTGAGGGGAATGCCCCTCAGGAATTACTTGGCCTTCTCGAGGATCTCGACGACGCGCCACCGCTTCGTGGCGGACAGCGGCCGGGTCTCCATCAGGAGGACGCGGTCGCCGACGCCGGCGGCGTTCTGCTCGTCGTGCGCCTTGAGCTTGTTCGTACGGCGGATGACCTTGCCGTACAGCGCGTGCTTGACACGGTCCTCGACAGCGACGACGACGGTCTTGTCCATCTTGTCGCTGACGACCAGACCCTCACGGGTCTTGCGGAAACCGCGGTCGGTGTTCGTCTCAGTCACAGTCTTCTCGCTCATCAGACGCTCTCCACCGTCTCGATGCCCAGCTCGCGCTCGCGCATCAGGGTGTAGATCCGGGCGATGTCCTTACGGACGGACTTGAGCCGACCGTGGTTCTCGAGCTGCCCGGTCGCCGCCTGGAAGCGGAGGTTGAACAGCTCTTCCTTGGCCTCGCGGAGCTTGTTGAGCAGCTCCTCGTTGCCCAGCTCGCGCAGCTCGGACGCCTTGGTTCCGGCCGACATCACGCCTCACCTGCCTCGCGCCGAACGATGCGGCACTTCATCGGAAGCTTGTGAGCAGCGCGGGTGAGCGCCTCACGAGCAATCTTCTCGTTCGGGTAGGACAGCTCGAACATCACCCGACCGGGCTTGACGTTCGCGATCCACCACTCGGGAGAACCCTTACCGGAACCCATGCGGGTCTCGGCCGGCTTCTTCGTCAGGGGACGGTCCGGGTAGATGTTGATCCAGACCTTGCCGCCACGCTTGATGTGACGGGTCATCGCGATACGAGCGGCCTCGATCTGACGGTTCGTCACGTACGCCGGGGTCAGCGCCTGGATGCCGTACTCGCCGAACGCAACCTGCGTGCCACCCTTGGACATACCGCTGCGCTTCGGGTGGTGCTGCTTGCGGTGCTTGACCCTACGGGGGATCAGCATTTCGGTCAGGCCTCCGTTCCGGTGCTCTCGGCGGCCGGAGCGGCAGCGGCGGGAGCCTCGGCCTTGGGGGCCTCGGCAGCCGGAGCCGACTGCTGCTGCGGCTTGCGGCCGCGACCGCCACGCTCGCCACCGCGGCCACGACCGGCCGGACGGTCGGCGCCGCCACGGGCCGGGCGGTTGCCGGCGCGGGCAGCGGCGTTCTCGGCGCGGACCTCGGCGATGTTCTTGACGTCGCCCTTGTAGATCCAGACCTTCACACCGATGCGGCCGAAGGTCGTCTTGGCCTCGAAGAAGCCGTAGTCGACGTTCGCGCGGAGGGTGTGCAGGGGCACACGGCCCTCGCGGTAGAACTCCGAGCGGGACATCTCGGCGCCGCCGAGGCGGCCACCGCACTGGATCTTGATGCCCTTGGCGCCGGCCTTCATCGAGCTCTGCATGCTCTTGCGCATGGCACGACGGAAGGAGACGCGGGAGGAGAGCTGCTCGGCGACGGCCTGGGCCACCAGCTGGGCGTCCACCTCGGGGTTCTTGACCTCGAGGATGTTCAGCTGGACCTGCTTGCCGGTCAGCTTCTCCAGCTCGCCGCGGATGCGGTCGGCCTCGGCGCCGCGGCGGCCGATGACGATGCCCGGACGAGCGGTGTGGATGTCAACGCGGACGCGGTCGCGGGTGCGCTCGATCTCGACCTTGGAGATGCCGGCCCGCTCCATGCCCTTCGTCATCATGCGACGAATGGCGACGTCTTCCTTGACGTAGTCCTTGTACAGCTTGTCGGCGTACCAACGGGACTTGAAGTCCGTGGTAATGCCGAGCCGGAACCCGTGCGGGTTTACCTTCTGGCCCATTACCGGGTTCCTTCCTTGCTGCTGACGACCACGGTGATGTGGCTGGTCCGCTTACGGATCCGGTAGGCACGGCCCTGGGCGCGCGGACGGAACCGCTTCAGGGTCGGGCCCTCGTCCACGTACGCCTCGCTGATGACCAGCGTGGAGGCGTCGGTGTGGTCGTAGTTGTGTGCGGCGTTGGCGATGGCGCTGTCCAGCACCTTGCCAACCGGCACGCTCGCGGCCTGCGGGGCGAAACGCAGGACCGCCTGAGCCTCCGTGGCGTCCATGCCACGGATGAGGTCCACCACGCGGCGGGCCTTCATGGGCGTGACGCGGATGTACCGCGCCTGGGCCCTGGCTTCCATGGTTGTCCCTTCGGTGTAAGTCATTAGTCGTTCCACCCCGCGATTAGCGGCGCTTCGACTTCCGGTCGTCCTTGACGTGGCCGCGGAAGGTGCGAGTCGGCGAGAACTCGCCGAGCTTGTGGCCGACCATCGACTCGGTGACGAACACCGGGACGTGGATCTTGCCGTTGTGCACCGCGATGGTGTGACCCAGCATGGCCGGGACGATCATCGAGCGACGGGACCAGGTCTTGATGACGTTCTTGGTGCCTGCCTCGTTCTGTGCGTCCACCTTCTTGATGAGGTGGCCGTCGACGAAGGGCCCCTTCTTGAGACTGCGCGGCATCTAAACCCGCTCCTAGCGCTTCTTGTTCGTCTTGCGGCGGCGGACGATGTACTTGTTGCTCGCCTTCTTGGGAGAACGAGTACGACCCTCCTTCTGACCCCACGGCGAGACCGGGTGGCGACCACCGGAGGTCTTGCCCTCACCACCACCGTGCGGGTGGTCAACCGGGTTCATCGCGACACCGCGGACGGTCGGGCGCACGCCCTTCCAGCGCATGCGGCCGGCCTTGCCCCAGTTGATGTTCGACTGCTCGGCGTTGCCGACCTCACCGATCGTGGCGCGGCAGCGGGCGTCGACCAGGCGGATCTCACCCGACGGCATGCGGAGGTGGGCCATGGAGCCCTCCTTCGCCAGCAGCTGCACGGAGGCACCCGCGGAACGGGCGAACTTCGCGCCGCCGCCGGGCCGCAGCTCGATGGCGTGGATGGTCGTACCGACCGGGATGTTGCGCAGCGCCAGGTTGTTGCCGGGCTTGATGTCGGCGGCCGGGCCGTTCTCGACACGGTCGCCCTGCGACAGGCCGCGGGGGGCGATGATGTAGCGCTTCTCGCCGTCCGCGTAGTGCAGGAGCGCGATGCGCGCGGTGCGGTTGGGGTCGTACTCGATGTGCGCGACCTTGGCCGGCACGCCGTCCTTGTCGTGACGACGGAAGTCGATCACTCGGTAGGCGCGCTTGTGGCCACCGCCCTGGTGGCGAACGGTCACACGACCGGCGTTGTTACGGCCGCCCTTGTTGTGCAGGGGGCGGACCAGCGACTTCTCCGGCGTGGACCGCGTGATCTCGACAAAGTCGGCGACGCTGGAGCCACGACGGCCCGGGGTCGTCGGCTTGTACTTGCGGATACCCATTGTCTCTCAGTCCTCGGAAGAATTCCGGATCCTGGACGTCTCGACCTCCGTCAGGAGGTCGGGCCGCCGAAGATGTCGATACGGTCGCCCTCGGCGAGGGTCACGATGGCGCGCTTCGTGTCGGCGCGCTTGCCGAAGCCGGTGCGGGTGCGCTTGCGCTTGCCCTGCCGGTTGATCGTGTTGACCCCGGTGACCTTGACCGAGAAGACCGCTTCCACGGCCTGCTTGATCTGGGTCTTGTTGGAGCCGGGCGCGACGATGAACGTGTACTTGTTCTCGTCGAGCAGCGCGTAGCTCTTCTCGGACACAACCGGCTTGACGAGAACGTCGCGCGGGTCCGTGAAGGTCTTGCTGGTAACGGTCGCCTCGCTCATCAGGCGTCGCTCCCTTCGGTCTCAGCGGTCTGGGGGCCAGACACGAAGGACTCGAAGGCGGCCTGGGTGAAGACCACGTCGTCAGAGACGATCACGTCGTACGTGTTCAGCTGGCCCGGCTCCAGGATGTGCACCTGGGGCAGGTTGCGGGCGGACAGCCACGCGGCCTCGTCGGAGCGGTCGGCGACCAGGAGCAGGTTCTTGCGCTCCGAGATCTTGCCGAACAGCGTCTTGGCGGCCTTGGTGGAGACGGCACCCTCGACCACGCCGGTGACGACGTGGATGCGGGAGTGACGGGCCCGGTCCGAGAGGGCACCGCGCAGGGCGGCGGCCTTCATCTTCTTCGGGGTCCGCTGCGAGTAGTCACGCGGCACGGGGCCGTGGACGACGCCACCGCCGGCGAACTGCGGGGCGCGGGTCGAACCCTGACGGGCGCGGCCGGTGCCCTTCTGGCGGTACGGCTTCTTGCCGCCACCACGGACTTCACCGCGGGTCTTGGTCTTGTGCGTGCCCTGACGGGCAGCTGCCAGCTGCGCGACAACGACCTGGTGGATCAGCGGAACGCTGGTCTTGGCGTCGAAGATCTCCGCGGGGAGCTCGACGGTCCCGGCCTTGTCGCCTGCCGGCGAAAGGATGTCAATGGTGCTCATCGGTTCCTCAAGCCCCCTTGGCCGCGGTGCGGACCAGGACGAGGCCGCCGTTCGGACCAGGGACTGCGCCCTTGATGAGGAGCAGACCCTTCTCCGCGTCAACCGCGTGGATGGTCAGGTTCTGGGTGGTGACCCGCTCGTTGCCCATACGACCCGCCATGCGCATGCCCTTGAAGACACGGCCGGGAGTGGCACAGCCACCGATGGAGCCAGGCATGCGGTGCACACGGTGGGCACCGTGGGACGCCTTGCCGCCCTTGAAGTTGTGACGCTTCATCACACCGGCGAAGCCCTTGCCCTTGCTCTTGCCCGTGACGTCGACCTTGACGCCGGACTCGAACACCTCGGCAGTGACCTCCTGGCCCAGCGTGTACTCGCTGGCACCGGAGGTGCGGAGCTCCACCAGGTGGCGGCGCGGGGTCACGTCGGCCTTGGCGAAGTGGCCCTTGAGGGGCTTGTTCACCTTGCGGGGGTCGATCTCGCCGAAGGCGATCTGGACTGCCTCGTAGCCGTCGCTGTCGTTGGTGCGGATCTGGGTGACGACGCAGGGCCCGGCCTTGACGACGGTCACCGGAACGACCCGGTTGTTCTCGTCCCAGACCTGGGTCATGCCGAGCTTCTCGCCCAGGACGCCCTTAATGTTCTTAGCCATCTCGCGCGTCACCTCAGAGCTTGATCTCGATGTCGACGCCCGCCGGCAGGTCGAGACGCATCAGCGAGTCAACCGTCTTCGGCGTGGGGTCGAGGATGTCGATGAGGCGCTTGTGCGTGCGCATCTCGAAGTGCTCGCGCGAGTCCTTGTACTTGTGCGGCGACTTGATGACGCAGTACACGTTCTTCTCAGTGGGCAGCGGCACCGGGCCCGCGACCGACGCACCAGTGCGGGTCACCGTCTCGACGATCTTCTTCGCCGAGGAGTCGATGACCTCGTGGTCGTAGGCCTTGAGCCGGATGCGGATCTTCTGTCCCGCCATGGCTACTAGTAGTCCTGTCTCTCGCTAACGCCCTGGAACCCGGGGGTTCTGACGACTCCACCTCCGACCCACGCGGTCGGGCGTGTCGCATCCCCTCTACGCAGATCTCCCGAAGGATTTCCCAACCAAGGGGGTGCGGGCCCGAGGACCGCAGGACCGGGGGCGAAACACCCACCGGGCGCCTGGTTGGTGCCCCACTGACGCTTCCCGGAAGATTCCCGTACGTCCGACCCGCAGGGGGTCGACGAGTACTGTGGGACTCGCTTCCGGTCCTCCCGGCGGGAGGCGCGCAGCATTGACACTCAACCGAGCAACCTGGTCAGTGTGCCATACGGGGCGTCGGCCTGGCCAATCGGGCGGAGGATCTTACCCCGCGTGGTCGCCCGGTCAAACGCGGGCGCGCGGCGGCGACCACGGAGGCATCGCTTCCGCCGGCCGTGCCGGCCGCCGCGAAACCGCTGTCGCGCCCCCTCCGCCCCGCCCCTGCGCCGTACGCCCGCCCCCGTCGCCCCGCCCCGACGCCGCGCCGTCCGCCTCCGTCGCCGCCTCCCGGAAATCCGGTCGAACGCCGCTCTCCCCCGCCCTACAGTGACCGGTCGGGCACACCGTCGTCACCAGGGGCTTCCACCATGCGTACGCACTATCCGCGCACCGCGCACCTGCCCTGGTCCCCCGGGGCCACCTCGGACGACGTACGGATCGCGGACCTCTCCGGGCTGGCCGGCCGCGAGGTCGTCGTCACCGAGAAGCTGGACGGCGAGAACACCACGCTCTACCCCGACGGGCTCCACGCCCGCTCCCTCGACTCCGCCCACCACCCCTCGCGGGGCTGGGTGAAGGCGCTCCAGGGCCGGATCGGGGCACGCATCCCCGCCGGCCGGCGGATCTGCGGCGAGAACCTGTTCGCCCGTCACTCCCTTCCGTACGAGGGCCTGGAGAGCTACTTCTACGGCTTCTCCGTCTGGGACGGGGAGCGGTGTCTGGACTGGGACCGGACCGTGGGGTTCCTGCGCGACCTGGGGATACCGGTGCCGCCCGTGCTGTGGCGCGGCGTGTTCGACGCCCGCGCCGAGAAGGCCCTGCGGGCGCTGCGGCCGGACACCGGACGGCAGGAGGGGTACGTCGTGCGCCCCGCCGACGGCTTCGACGCCCCGGACTTCGGCCGGCTGGTCGCGAAGTGGGTGCGCCCCGGCCACGTACGGACCGACACGCACTGGATGCACGCCGCCGTGGTGGAGAACGGACTCGGCCCGGCCGCCGCCCTGTGGGCCGTACGGTCCGGGGCCCCGGTCGACGCGGCGGCGCTGGCCGCCGCCACGGGTACGGAGGCCGGGGACGCGGAGGCCGCCCGCGCGATGGGCACGGCCCTCGACGCGGCGGGCCGCACGGGCGACGACCGGCTCACCGGGGTGCTGGCCGCGTTGCTGCACCGCTCCCGCCGCACCGCGCTGGCACCCGCGCTGGCCCGGACGGTGGGGATGCCGCTCGCCCGGCGCGTCGCCGACCTGGTCGGGCTCCACCCCTCGCTGCACCGCCCCTACCCGGACGAGGAGCGCCGCACGGGCCTGGTCCGGATGTCGTTCGCCGCCGATCTGCCGCTGCTGCACGCGCTGGCCGCCGCGGTCGCCGAGGGCCCGGAGGCCCGTGAGCAGGTGGAGTGGTCGGCGCTGCACGCGGAGGAGCTGCTGGAACCCGGGGGGCTGCGGGAGGTCTTCGCGGACCTGGCGCCGGACGCCGCCGACCGCTGTCTGGCGCAGGCCCGCGAGGCGTACGCGCTGGGCCGGGTCGCCACCGCCGAGGAGGCGGTCGCGGCGACCTGGCGGTGGCGGTCCGGGGACTTCCCGCGCCTGGTCCACCTGGTCGGCCCGGCCGGCAGCGGCAAGAGCACCTTCGCCCGCGGCCTGCCCGGTGTCGGCACGTACGTCTCGCTCGACGACCTGCGCCTGGCCCGGGGCTCGCGCGCCGACCAGAAGGCCAACGGCGAGGTGCTGCGCGAGGGGCTCGACCGGCTGGACGCCGCGCTCGCCGCGGGCGGCACGGTCGTCTGGGACGCCACCTCGCTCAACGCGCACCAGCGTTCCCTGGTGCACGCGGTCGCCCGGCGCCGGGACGCGCTGCTCACGCATGCCGTGGCCCTGGTCGACGAGGCGGAGCTGCTGCGCCGCAACGGCCTGCGCGACCACCCGGTGCCCCCGGAGGTGCTCACCTCCCAACTGCACCGGTTCGTCCCCCCGTACCCCGGCCAGGCGCACCGCACCTGGTACATCGGCGAGAGCGGAACCGTGGAGGACAGGGCGTAGTGGCGGAGAGCGGGGCGTAGTGGCGGAGTACAGGGCGGAGTGGGGAGCGGGGCACAGTGCGTACCAGCGAGGAGATCTACCACCGGGTCCGCTGGGACGCCCGGTTCGACCCGGCGCGCTTCGTGCTGGGTGTGGCGCAGCGCGGGACCGTGCCCAAGCGGGTGCCGCTGCCCCGGTTCACGCCCGGCGGGGACATCCCCTGGCACCGGGTGCTGTTCTTCGAGGCGGACGGCGAGGTGGTGTGGGACCGGTCCTCGGGGGTGGACCGGATCGACGCGACGGACGCCGGACGGGTGCGCGCCCCGCGCCGTCTGCCGTCCCCGTACTTCACCTCCCGCACGCCGCACGCGTACTCCGCGTCACGGGCCGCCTGGACGCCGGTGTCCGAGGAGGTGCCTGCGCCCCCGTCGGCCTCCGGTCCCCCGACCCTGCTGACCTGGAACACCCTCTGGGACCGGTACGACAGCGACCGCATCCACACCGCCCGCCGCAGGCCGCTCCTGCTCGACGCGCTGCATGCGGCCGACGCCGGTGTCATCGCCCTCCAGGAGGCCGAACCCGCCCTGCTCGCCCTGCTGTTGGCGGCGCCGTGGGTACGCCGGGACTACACGTTCTGGGCCGATCCGGCGGGCCGGGACGTCGCCGACTGCGGCCTGCTGCTGCTCAGCAGGCTTCCCGTGCGGGAGGCGGGCCTGCACGCGCTCGGCCCGCACAAGGCGGTCGCGGCCGTCGTCGTGGAGACGGCAAAGGGTCCTTTCACGGTCGCGGTCACCCACCTCAGCAGCGACCACTCGGCGAACGGCGCCGCCCGGCGCGATGCCGAACTGGCCGATCTGGCAATGGGGTTGGCTGCGGTCGAGGGCGATGTGGCGCTGCTCGGCGACTTCAACGACGGCGGCGACACCCCGCAGGAGCGGCTGGGGATGGCGGACGCCTGGAGCCGGGTGCACGGCGCCGGTGACCGGACGCCGACCTTCGACCCCTCGGTCAACCCGCTGGCCGCCGTCTCCTCGCTGACCGGGCGCGCGTCCCGGCTGGACCGGGTGCTGCTCCGCTCGGAGCGGCTGCGCCCGGCGTCGGCGGTGCTGCTGGGCGACACGGCGGCGCCGGACGGGCTGTACGTCTCGGACCACTTCGGCGTCCGGGTCGAGCTGACCCACGCCGCCGGGCCCCACGGGACGTACCCCGCCGATGAGCCGGAGGAAACAGACGCAGCGGCGGAGGCGGAGGCGACGGCCGAGGCGGAGGCGACCCTCGCCGCGGAGGGCGCGCTCGCGGCCGGGATCGTGCGCCGGGTGGCCGCCGCCCTGCCCGAGGGGTGCGTCCATCTGGTCGGTTCGCGCCGGACGGGGTGCGCGCTGCCCGGCGCCGATGTGGACCTGGTCGCGGCGCTGCCGGGTGACGGGGACCTGCCGGGGGTGCGGGAGCGCCTGGCCGCCGCGCTGCCGGAGGCCGTGGACGCACGCGAGGTGACCGGGGCCCGGGTGCCCGGACTGCGCTTCGGGGTGGACGGGCTCCGGGTGGATCTGGTGACCGTCGCGACGGGTGACGTGCCCCCGGCCGAGGCGGTCGCCCGCCGCACCGAGCTGGGCGCGGCGGCGGCCGTGGCGCTCGGCGCGGTGAGCGACGCGGACGCCGTGCTCGCGGCGGCTGATCCGCACCGCGAGGCGTTCACCGGGCTCGCCCGCGAGGTGAAGGCGTGGGCGCGGGCGCGCGGGCTGGACTCCGCCCCGTGCGGCGGACTGCCCGGCCTCGCCTGGTCGGTGCTCGCGGCCCGTACCGTCCACGAGTCGGGCGACCTGCCGCCGCTCGCCCTGCTCCGGCACTTCTTCGCGAGCTGGGCCACCTGGGACTGGGACCGTGCGGTCGGCTCCGGCGGGATCGGCGGACTCCCCCTCGACGGCGAGCCGCTTTCCGGCGACGGCCCGCCTTCCGGTGAGGGGCCGCCTTCCGGTGAGGGACCGCCCCTCACCGTGCTGACCCCGAGCGCCCCGGTGCGTTCCTGCACCACTCAGGTGTCCGCCGCGGGCCGGGACCTCGTGGCCGAAGAGCTCCTGCGTGCCTGGGAGGTCCTGGACTCCGCCGCCGACTCCGGTCCCGTCCCGCGTTCCCGGCTCTGCGCCCCGCCGCCCCTGCGTCTGCGGCACGCCGCCTGGGCGATCGTCTCGGTGCGGCGGGGCGCGGACGAGGGCCGGCTGCGCGGCCGGCTCCTCGCCCTGCTCGCCGCCCTCGCCGAGGCGGGCTCCCCGGACGCGCACGCCTGGCCCCGCCCGTACTCCGCCGACGCCTCCCACGTCCAGTACGCGATCGGCCTCGGCCGCACCCCGCCCGACGGGGCCCTCCTCGCGGAGATCGGCGCCCGGCTGCTGCGCGGCATCCCGGACGCGGGACTGCGCCGGGCCGACGGGAGCGAGGTACGGGGCCTGCGGTGAGCTCCGAACGGTCCCGGCCTGCGAGGATCCGCCCATGAACAACGCCACCACGGCCTGGGCCCTGCGTTCCGCGCGGCCCGAGGACGTCGAGGACCTGGCCGAGCTGCGGGCCGTCGTGATGCGCCCCGCCCTGGAGCGGCTCGGCCGCTACGACGAGCACCGCGTACGGCAGCGGCTGCGGGACTGCTACGCGCCGGAGCACACCTCGATCGTGGTCGTGGACGGCGGGCTCGCTGGTTCCGTCACCCTGCGCCCGGTCGGGGACGGGCTGTGGCTGGAGAACTTCTACCTCTCCCCCGCCCTCCAGGGACGCGGCATCGGCACCGCCGTGCTCCGTTCGCTGCTCGCGCGGGCCGACGAGGAGGGCGCGACCGTACGCCTGGACGTGCTCCGGGGCAGCGCCGCCCGCGCGCTCTACGAACGGCACGGCTTCACCGAGGAACGACGGGACCCGGTCGACGTGTTCATGGTCCGGCCGCCGACGCGTCCGGCCTGATCCGGCGGCCCGCCCGGCGGACGGACCAAAACCACCCGGCCCCGAGCCCGAAGCCGTCCGACCCGATCCCGGAGCCGCCCGGCGGACGGGAGCCACCAGGCCCCACCGGCCGCACCGGGACCCACCGGACCGACCGACCCCACCGGACCGAGCGGACCGACCGGCCTCCCACCAGCGCCTCCTCCAATGGGGTGGACCAGGCAACCCTCCCCCGATGATCTCCGTCTATCCCCCCGCAGCAGCGGCTCGCCCCCGTCGCGGCCTGCACACGAATCGGCACGCGGCACGGGGTCGCCCGGCCGCCCGCTGCGGGGGTACGGACGGAGCACGGCGTGACGGACAGCACGGACAGAGCAGACAGACCCGCGTCGCGCGCATCCCGCACGGGGATGCCGCGACGCACCCTGATGACGGCGGCAGTCGGCGCGACCGGACTCGCGGCCCTCACCGCCTGCACGGCTCCCTCGTCGCCCCGCCGCCGCAACCCGGCCGCGGACCCCCTGCCCGGTCTGCGGATCAACACCTCGCAGCGGGCCCTGATGATGCAGATCCTCGCCCACCCGGACGACGACCTGTACTTCATGAACCCGGACACCCAGCAGGCCCTCGACGCCGGGACTCCCCTGGTCTGCGTCTATCTGACCGGCGGCGAGGCCGACGGCATCAACCGGGTGCCCGGCCGCCCCACGCCCCCGCCCGACAAGGCCGCGTACTCCTCGGCCCGCCACCAGGGGCTCCGCCAGGCGTACGCGACCCTGCTCGGCCTCGACCTGTTCACCCCCTGGCACAAGTCCGTCATCGACCTGCACGACGGCCACCGCGCCGAGATCAACACCCTCGCCGCCGGTGGCCGCAGGGTCGAGCTGATCTTCGTCAACACCGCCATGCACACCTCGTACGGACGCCTCGGGCTGCCCAGCCTCTGGCAGGACCGGCGGCTCGTCCTGCGCACCGTCGTCACCGAGGGCTCCCCCCTGACGCGGGCGGGCTCGTACACCTACGACGGGCTGCTCGACGCCCTGGTCGGGCTCTTCGACCGGTACCGGCCCACCGTCGTGCACACCCTGGACCCGGACCCGGACATCCAGCACAGCAGCGAGGCCGTCCGCCGCCGGGACAGCGAGCAACAGGGCTACTCCGACCACCCCGACCACACCGCGACCGCGCTGTTCACCTGGGCGGCGCTGATCCGGTGGGTGGCGCGGGCCACCTGGAACGGCGGCGAGGTGCCGGCCTTCACCACCACGTCGTTCCGGGGCTACTACAACCGGCACTGGCCGAAGAACCTGCCGCCCGCCGTACTGGCCGAGAAGGCCTCGCACCTGGTGCCCTACGGGGGTTCGGTGGACTGGCGGTGCGGCAACCCGGCGGGCTGCGGGGACTACAACGTGGGCGGCGACCGGCCGCTGACCAACCGCAAGGGCTGGGTGCGCTCCACCCACTACCGCCACCCGGGGCCCCGGCCCGTCGTCGCCACCGACCCGGACGGGCGGCTCGTCGCCTACGGCGTGCTGGGGCTGCGGGCGGTGCGCCTGCGCGAGAGCGCGCCGGGCAGCGGGAAGTGGGGTGCCCCGGACGACCTGGGCGGCGGCCCGCTCGCCCCGGTCCTGGGCGGCGCGACCCTGCCGGACGGCCGCCATCTGCTGTTCGGCCTGCGGTTCTCGGCCCTCAGCGGCCACGGGGCGAACAACGAACGCGAGATCGTCGTGCTGGAGCAGCGCTCGCCCGGCGGCGGCTTCCGCGCCTGGCAGGGGCTGGGGAATCCGGCGCGGGGGCAGGACGCCGGGCGCCGGATCGGTGTCCCGGTCGCGGTCGCCGCGCCCGACGGGCGGGTCCACCTCTTCGTACGGAACGCGGAGAAAGGTCTCAGCACCCGGGTGCGGGACACGGCCGGCCGGTGGAGCGGATGGCAGGACACGGGCGGCGGCGAGGTCCAGGACGGGCTGTCCGCCGTGGTGGACGACGCGGGGCGGGTCCACGTCTTCGCGGCGGGACGGTTCGCGGTGCACCACTGGACGCAGGACGCGCCCGGCGAAGCGGTGACCGCGCGCACCCAGATCGGCGGGGTGCCGGTGCCGGGGGACGGCCCGGCCGCGCTGCCCGGGACGGACGGTTCCGTCGAGCTGTCCTACCGCGCGGCGGCGAAGGCCACCCTGACGACCGTGCGGACCGACGCCGACGGCCTCGACAACCGCGCCGCCGACCTGCCGGACTTCGACGGGTACGGGCCGGTGGCCGCCGCCCCCACGCCGCGCGGCCCGGTGCTGCTCGGCCGCACCGCAAAGGGCCTGCTCCAGCTCCGTACGCCCGACGGGACCACCGTACGGCGCCAGGGACCGGTGTCACTGGACGGACCCGCGCTCCACGTCGGGAAGGACGGCCGACCGGTGGTGGTGGCCCTGGGCCCCGACGCCCTGCCCTGGATCTGGCACCCCTGAGAGCCGCCGGGCCTCCGCGGCGAGCGCCCCGCACAACGTCTACAAGCACCCCCCGCACACACCGAAGGGCCCCGGTCCACCGCTCGCGCGGTGGGCCGGGGCCCTTCTTGGTGCTCTGTGCGGAGCAACCAGGTCAGACAGTCAGGTAATTACTTGACGATCTTGGTGACCTGGCCGGCGCCCACGGTCCGGCCACCCTCACGGATGGCGAACTTCAGGCCCTCCTCCATGGCGACCGGCTGGATCAGCTGGACCGACATGACGGTGTTGTCGCCCGGCATGACCATCTCGGTGCCCTCGGGGAGGGTCACGACGCCGGTCACGTCCGTGGTACGGAAGTAGAACTGCGGGCGGTAGTTGTTGAAGAACGGGGTGTGACGGCCACCCTCGTCCTTCGACAGGATGTAGGCCTGGGCCTCGAACTCGGTGTGCGGCGTGACCGAACCGGGCTTGATGATGACCTGGCCGCGCTCGACGTCCTCGCGCTTGATGCCACGGAGGAGCAGACCGACGTTCTCACCGGCCTGGCCCTCGTCGAGCAGCTTGCGGAACATCTCGATGCCGGTGACCGTGGTGGTGGTCTTCTCGTTCTTGATACCGACGATGTCGACGGTCTCGTTGACCTTGAGGACACCACGCTCGATACGACCGGTGACGACGGTGCCACGACCGGTGATCGTGAAGACGTCCTCGATCGGCATCAGGAACGGCTTGTCGACGTCACGCTCGGGCTGCGGGATGGCCTCGTCGACGGCCTTCATCAGGTCGAGGACGGACTGGCCCCACTCCTTGTCGCCCTCAAGGGCCTTGAGCGCGGAGACCTTGACGACCGGAACGTCGTCGCCCGGGAACTCGTACTCGGAGAGCAGCTCGCGGACCTCGAGCTCGACGAGCTCCAGGATCTCCTCGTCGTCCACCATGTCGGCCTTGTTCAGGGCGACGACGATGTACGGAACGCCGACCTGGCGGGCCAGGAGCACGTGCTCCTTGGTCTGCGGCATCGGGCCGTCGGTGGCGGCGACCACGAGGATGGCGCCGTCCATCTGCGCGGCACCGGTGATCATGTTCTTGATGTAGTCGGCGTGACCCGGGCAGTCGACGTGCGCGTAGTGACGCGACTCCGTCTGGTACTCGACGTGCGCGATCGAGATGGTGATACCGCGCTGGCGCTCCTCGGGAGCCTTGTCGATCTGGTCGAAGGCCGAGGCCTCGTTCAGGTCCGGGTACGCGTCGTGCAGCACCTTGGTAATGGCGGCCGTGAGGGTCGTCTTACCGTGGTCAATGTGACCGATGGTGCCGATGTTGACGTGCGGCTTAGTCCGCTCGAACTTCGCCTTCGCCACTGGGTCCTCCTGTGGAGTGGTTCTGTACGCCTTGCTTCATCGGCGCCAGGTGATCTTTGCTGGGATGCCGGGCCCGGGGGCATTCAACACATTGCTTTCGCTCTGCGAGGAATGCCCCACCAGGCTCCGGTGACAAGCCTAAAGCGTGAGCTCGGGAGAGTTACTCGCCCTTGGCCTTCGCGATGATCTCCTCGGCGACGTTCCGCGGAACCTCGGCGTAGGAGTCGAACTGCATCGAGTAGCTTGCGCGACCCGAGGTCTTGCTGCGGAGGTCTCCGACGTAGCCGAACATCTCCGAGAGGGGCACGAGGCCCTTCACGACGCGAGCGCCGCTGCGCTCCTCCATGGCCTGGATCTGGCCACGGCGGGAGTTGATGTCGCCGATGACATCGCCCATGTAGTCCTCGGGCGTGGTGACCTCGACGGCCATCATCGGCTCGAGGAGAACCGGGGACGCCTTCCGCGCGGCCTCCTTGAAGGCCTGCGAACCGGCGATCTTGAAGGCCAGCTCGGAGGAGTCGACCTCGTGGTAGCCACCGTCGAGAAGAATGACGCGAACGCCCGTCATCTCGTAGCCGGCCAGGATGCCGAACTGCATGGCTTCCTGGGCGCCCGCGTCCACCGAGGGGATGTACTCCTTGGGGATGCGGCCACCGGTGACCTTGTTGACGAACTCGTACGAGGCCTCGCCGCCCTCGATGGGCTCGATCGCGATCTGCACCTTGGCGAACTGACCGGTACCACCGGTCTGCTTCTTGTGGGTGTAGTCGACGCGCTCGACGGCCTTGCGGATCGTCTCGCGGTACGCGACCTGCGGCTTGCCGACGTTCGCCTCGACGCGGAACTCGCGCTTCATGCGGTCGACGAGCACTTCGAGGTGCAGCTCGCCCATACCACCGATGATGGTCTGGCCGGTCTCCTCGTCGGAGTGCACCTGGAAGGACGGGTCCTCTTCGGAGAGGCGCTGGATGGCGACACCCAGCTTCTCCTGGTCGCCCTTGGACTTGGGCTCGATGGCGACCTGGATGACCGGGGCCGGGAAGTCCATGGACTCCAGGATGACCGGCGCCTTGTCGTCGCAGAGCGTCTCACCGGTGGTGGTCTGCTTCAGGCCCATGACGGCGATGATGTCGCCCGCGCCCACCGACTCGATCTCCTCACGCTTGTTCGCGTGCATGCGGTAGATCTTGCCGATGCGCTCCTTCTTGCCCTTGACGGAGTTCAGCACCTGCGTGCCGGACTCCAGGCGGCCCGAGTAGACCCGGACGAAGGTGAGCTTGCCGAGGTGCGGGTCGCTCATGATCTTGAACGCCAGCGCCGCGAGCGGCTCGTCGTCGGACGGCTTGCGCTTGACGACGACCTCGGGGTCCTTGACGTCCTGGCCCTCGATGGCCTCGACGTCCAGGGGCGAGGGGAGGTAACGAACCACGGCGTCGAGCAGGGGCTGGACGCCCTTGTTCTTGAACGCGGTACCGCAGAACACCGGGGTGACGGTGACCGCGTCGTCCTTGCCGGAGTTGATGGTGATGCGACGGATGCCCTCGTAGAGCTGCTCCGCGGAAGGCTCCTCGCCCTCCAGGTAGAGCTCCATGAGCGCCTCGTCGTTCTCCGCGGCGGCCTCGAGGAGCTTGCCGCGGTACTCCTCGGCCTTCTCCGCGAGCTCGGCGGGGATGTCGACGATGTCGTACGCCTCGCCCTTGGTCGCTTCCGCGGGGTAGACGAACGCCTTCATCGTCACGAGGTCGACGACACCGGTGAAGTCGGCCTCGGCACCGATCGGGAGCTGCATGACGATCGGGGTCGCGCCGAGGCGGTCCGTGATCATCTGGACGCAGCGGAAGAAGTCGGCACCGGTGCGGTCGAGCTTGTTGACGAAGCAGATGCGCGGCACGCCGTAGCGGTCCGCCTGACGCCAAACGGTCTCGGACTGCGGCTCGACGCCTGCAACACCGTCGAACACGGTGACGGCGCCGTCGAGGACGCGGAGCGAACGCTCCACCTCGACGGTGAAGTCGACGTGACCCGGGGTGTCGATGATGTTGATGGTGTGGTCAACATCATTGAGCGGCCAGTGACAGGTCGTCGCGGCGGACGTGATCGTGATGCCGCGCTCCTGCTCCTGCTCCATCCAGTCCATCGTGGCAGCGCCGTCGTGGACTTCACCGATCTTGTACGAAACGCCGGTGTAGAACAGGATCCGCTCAGTGGTGGTCGTCTTGCCCGCGTCGATGTGGGCCATGATCCCGATGTTGCGGACCTTGGCCAGGTCAAGCGAAGTGGTGGCCATAAGGCTCAGTCTTCTCTCGGTCTCGATGTGGGTAGCGACTACCAGCGGTAGTGCGCGAAGGCCTTGTTGGACTCGGCCATCTTGTGGGTGTCCTCACGCTTCTTGACGGCAGCGCCAAGACCGTTGGAGGCGTCGAGCAGCTCGTTCATGAGGCGCTCGGTCATGGTCTTCTCGCGGCGGGCGCGGGAGTAACCCACGAGCCAGCGCAGCGCGAGGGTGGAGGCGCGACCGGGCTTGACCTCGATCGGCACCTGGTAGGTGGCGCCACCGACACGGCGGGACTTGACCTCGAGCGAGGGCTTGACGTTCTCAAGCGCGCGCTTCAGCGTGATGACCGGGTCGTTGCCGGTCTTCTCGCGGAGGCCTTCCATGGCGCCGTACACGATCCGCTCGGCGGTGGAGCGCTTGCCGTTGAGCAGGATCTTGTTGATCAGCGAGGTGACAAGAGGAGAACCGTAGACCGGGTCGATGATGACCGGGCGCTTCGGGGCGGGGCCCTTACGAGGCATTCTTACTTCTCCTTCTTGGCGCCGTAGCGGCTGCGGGCCTGCTTGCGGTTCTTGACACCCTGGGTGTCAAGGGAGCCGCGGATGATCTTGTAACGAACACCCGGCAGGTCCTTCACACGGCCACCACGCACGAGCACGATGGAGTGCTCCTGCAGGTTGTGTCCCTCACCCGGGATGTAGGCCGTGACCTCGATACCGGAGGTCAGACGCACACGCGCGACCTTGCGGAGTGCCGAGTTCGGCTTCTTCGGGGTGGTCGTGAACACACGCGTGCAGACGCCGCGGCGCTGGGGCGAACCCTCGAGTGCGGGCGTCTTGTTCTTCTCGACCTTGTCCTGCCGGCCCTTCCGGACCAGCTGCTGGATCGTAGGCACTACTTCTCCGGTTTCTGTGTGCCGTTCGTGAAACTAACCTGGAACGTCACCGACCCACGCGGTCGGGTGTGTCGAATGCTGCAGACTTCCGCCGCAAGGCAGAGGGAGCGCAGATCACGGTGGCCCCTGACGGACTCGCCATGCGGTTGAGGACACGCACACGAGCCCAGGCACACCCCAGGCACAAGGTCTGAGCGTACCTACCTCACCGACTCCGGTCAAAACAAATGCTGTCCATCGGAACACGCCGGACTTTCGCAGCTCATGGCCGACGAGATCGAGACAGCCGACCTCGGGGGCACGGCAGGAAAACGACCTTGGTGGATGCGGCAATACGCATTCTCAGTACATTGAACCGCGCGGGGGACGATCGGGGGACGGTATGGCGGTGTACATGCCCGACGGCGACGGGCTCGGCGACCGGGTGCCCTTCCTCGCCCGCCTGGAACGGAACGAGCGGATATCCCTGCTCGGACTGGGCCGCGAATTGGGTTTCGCCTCCCGGACCCCTCTGCTCAGACAGGACGAGCCGTCCGCGTACGTCCTGCTGATCGTCAACGGATGGACGAAGGTCACCACCTCTGCCCCCAATGGTTACGAGGCGTTGCACGCGCTGCGCGGCCCCGGCGACATCGTGGGGGAATCGGCCGCGCTGACCGGTCGGCCGCGCTCGGCGACGGTGACCGCGCTGTCCCCCGTACGGGCCGTGGTCGTGCCGCACGAGAAGTTCCGCGGGTTCGTGGCCGGCTCCCCCGAGGTCTCCCTCGCCCTCCTGGCACTGACCGCCGACCGTACCCGCGCCGCGGACCGGCGGAGCCTGGAGTTCGCGGCGATGACGGTACGGGAACGCTTCGCCGTCCTGCTGCTGGATCTGGCACGCACCCACGGCGACCGCACGGACGAAGGCATCGAACTCGACATACCGCTCAGCAAGCAGGAGCTGGCCGGGGCGGTCGGGGCGTCCAGGGAAATGGTCCAGCGACTGCTGAAGGACCTGCGCGAGCGGGGCATCGTGCTGACGGGGCGGCGGGCGATGGTGATCGTACGGCCGGACGCGCTCCGCCGGATCGCCCGAGCCCAGGAATCCGCCGTACGGCCGGCCGTCCGCCAGGAGGCCCCGCAGGCTCCGTAGCGCGGGCGGACGGAGCGGCCGGCGGCCGTCCCTCTGTGCACACGGTCACACACCGAGTGCGTCATCGTTCCTCACCGCCGAGCCCCGCCCGGCCCCACGCTCGTGTCCTCGATCCACGGAGACACGAGCGAGAGGCACCCCATGAACGATCCGGTGAACAGCACGATCCTGCTGCTCGACATCGAGAAGTACAGCGAGCGGGACGACGTCGAGCAGGCGTACCTGCGCCGCATGCTCTACGACCTGGCCGACCGGACGCTGCTGGCCGCCGGGATCGACGAGACCCGGCGGCGGCGGGCGGACCGCGGTGACTCCGTGATGGAGCTGATCGACGCCAACTGCTCGGTGATCGCCCTGCTGCGGACGCTGCTGACCGAGGTGCCGGCCCGGTTGCGCAGCCAGAACCGGCGTGCCTCCGCCGCGGCGCAGATGCGGTTGCGGGGAGTGCTCGCCTCCGGGTACGTCGCGGTGGACCCGCTCGACGGCTGGGTGGGCAGCGACCTCAACCACGCGTGCAGGCTGCTGGACGCGGACGCGTTGCGGGCCTCCCTGCGGGCCCGTCGGGACGACTTCGCGCTCTGCGTGTCCGACACGGTGTACCAGGGAGTCGTACGGCACGGTCACACGGGCGTCCCGGCCGAGGAGTTCCACTCCGTCACGGTGGACAGCAAGAACGGCCCGCTCGGCGCGTGGCTGCACGGCCCGCTTCCGAAGGAGCGCCCGCAGACCGCGGACGCGGACCCGGCCGCCCCGTCGGCTCCGGTGCCGGTCCCCGGCCCCGGCGGTGCCCCGGTCAACGGCGGCGTCTTCGGCGGGACCAACCACGGCATCGGCGGCGGCGTCTTCCACGGGGACGTCCGGTTCGGCGGCGGGGACCGGTGAGCGCCGAGGAACCGGCGCAGGGAGCCCAGCCCCCGCCCGGGGACGACCAGAGCGCCGAGCCGACGGAGAGCCACCGGGCCGACGGGCAGACCGCCGAGGAGACCGACCAGCCGCAGCCCGCCTGGGCGGCCCGGCGGGACCTGGAGAACCACACCCCGCGGACCATGGGGTTCGGGGACGGCTCCCAGGTCGGCGGGGGCGTCTTCGGCGGGACCAACCACGGCATCGGCGGCGGCACCTTCTACGGGGACGTCCTGCTGGAGCGGACCGAGGTCGTCTACCAGTTCGGCGCGTCCTCGGCGCTCCACACCTCGGGCGAGATCGCCCAGTCCGCCCTGGAAGAGCTGGCGGCCTGCTTCGTCCCCGGACGCGACGACTTCGAGGCGCTGGCCGACCGGCTCCGCGACGAGCACGTGCTGGTCCTCTCGGGCCCGTACTTCGCCGGCCGGCGGACCGCCGCTCTCATGCTGCTGCACCGGATCCGCGCGGAACCGGTCCGGGCGATCGACCGGGACACCACCCCCGGCCTGCTCACGAACGGTCTCGGTGGCGGTGAGCCGCCCGGCGGCCGGACCGGGCACATCCTGTGCGACCTGGTCACCGTGCCGGGCCGACCGCTGCGGGAGGCGGACCTGCTGGCCGCCCGCAAGGAGCTGGGCGAGGAGGCGTACCTGGTGATCACCGTGGGGCCGGCCACCCTGCTGGAGGACGTACCGGTGGTGCAGTGGCGGGCGCCCGCGCCCGGTGAGGTCCTCGCCGCGCACCTGAAGGTACTGCTGGACGGCGAGGACGGGGTGCCGGAGCTGCTGGCCCTGCCCGCCGTGACCGCGTTCCTCGAACGCAGCCACCAGCCGCGCGAGGCCGCCGAGTTCGCCCGGCTCCTGGCCGACTACGTGGCCGGGGAGGCCGACGCCACGCATCTCGACGCCTTCTCCCTGGTCGCCCTGGAGAACCAGGTCCAGGAGTGGTTCGAGGACGACGGGACCGTACTGCACCTGCGCGAGAAGGCGTTCCTCGTCGCGCTGGCGGCCTTCGACGACGGGCCGTACGCCCTGACGGCGGAACTGGGCGATCTGCTCTACGCCTTCCTCCAGGAGACCGAGAGCGGGATGCGGCGCGCCGCCGTCCCGGTCTTCGGTACGCACATCGGCAAACGGCTCCAGCTGGCGCGGGCGCACCGGTTCGAGGCCGAGGAACCCACCGAGTGGGGCCCGGTCCGTCAGGTGAAGGCCGCCTATCTCGACGAGCGGGCCCCGCTGGTGCTGCTGCGCGAGATATGGACCGGGCATCCCTCGGCGCGGCCCGCGCTCGTGCACTGGCTGCAACAGCTGGCCGGGGACGGGCGGCCCTTCGTACGCACCCGCGCCGCCTCCACCGTCGCCGTCCTCGCCCACACCGATCTGCCGTCCGCCATGGCACTGGTCATCGAGCCGTGGGCCTCCTCCCACCTCTACCGGCACCGTCTCGTCGCCGTCAACGCGCTCACGCTCACCCACATGCTGGGCACTCCCAACGTGCCGCGCATCCTCGACGCCTGGTGCGAGAGCGACGAGTCGTCACTGCGCTGGGTGGCCATCCGCGCCCACGGACTGATCGGGCCGGAACGCCCGTCGGAGACCCTGGCGGCACTGCGCGCGGCGGCCCGGCACCAGGCAGGGCAGCCGGAACCCGATCCGGATCTCTCGGGGCAACTCGCCGAGTCCGTGGAGCTGCTCTTACTGTCGCCGGCGGCCGAGGACGTGCTCGCGGAGCTGGTCAGGACGCTGCACGACGACCGTCCGGCGACCGGCCTCGCCCTCGGCGGCTTCCTCAGCGCCTGCCGCCGGACCGAACAGGACGAACGCCACGGCCAACCGCGCGTTCTGTCCTGGTACGCACGGGCGTCGGCGGCGCGGACACCGGACGCCGACGGCATCGTCGAGCTGTGGCGCACCGCCCTGGGCGACCGGGGCCACACCCGGGACGCCCTCGACGTGCTGCACCACTGGGTGCTGTCGGCGGACCACGACGCCCATGCGGAGTGGGCACTCGCCGCGCTGCTGCCCTCGCTCGTCGCCACGCCGCCGGAGCAGCAGCGGATCAGCCACCTCCTGCGGACGATGCCCGGCGAGGACGGCGCCGATCCCCCGCCCGTGACGGGTCGGCTGCTGGCCGTCCTGCCGTGTTCCTGACCCGCGCGACCCATCCACAGCAACAGGAGAGTGCCCATGCCCGAATTCCGCCGAGCACCCGACTGGGACCAACGGGCCGACCGCGGGACGCGGTTGACCGACCCGGTGGTCACGGTCCGGCAGTTGTCCCGCTTCGGATTCGCCCGGCGTCCGCTCACCCGGATCGACCACGCCCTGGTCTTCTCGGCCCCGGACGGCTCGTACGACACCTATCTCCCGCCGGTCCGCCCCACCCGGGCCGGAGCCGCCGCGAAGCGCTACACCTCGGTGTACGAGGTCGACATGGGTGTCCATCCCGTGCGCGAGGAGATCTCCCTGCCGAGCGATGACGACGCCTTCGAGTTCGCGGCGGTCGTCGAACTCTCGTGGCAGGTCGTCGATCCCGCGCTGTTCGTGGCGAGCCGGCACCGTGACGTGCCGCGGCTGCTGATCGGCGAGCTGGAGCAGTCGGCCCGGCCCGTCACCCGCCGCCACCCCGTCTCCCGGAGCGCGGCGGCCGAGGAAGCACTCCTGCGGGAAGTCCGCGTCCAGGGGGTGCTCGGCACCCGGGCGGGGCTCACGACGACCTGGACGGTCCGGCTGCGCGGAGACCAGGAGGCCATCGATCACGTCCGGCGCATGCGGTCCATCGACCACACGGCCACCGAACGGATCCGCACCGAACACCTCGGCCAGGAGCACGACGCCGCGATCGACCGGCGTGTCAGGGAGCAGGACGCGCTCCAGTGGGGACGCGCGGCCGAGTTCGAGGAGCAGCAGCACCGGCTGAGGCTGCGACAGCAGAAACAGCAGCACACCGAAGAGGTCGACCGGGCCCGTCGCCGGATGGAGTTGCAGCAGATGAACGCGGAGAAGATCGCCTTCTACGAGAAGCACCTGGAACAGGGCGGCGTCCGCGCATGGGCGCTCCACCTGGCCGACCACCCCGAAGACACCAGGCTTGTGGTGGCGAGCCTGCGCCAGGACCAACTGCACATGATCAAGGCGCGAATGGAGCTGGCCGGAGAGCTGCTGAAGAGCGACAGCGCGGAGAGCCACGAGCTGGAGGCACCGAAGAAGCACGCTCTCCAGGCCCTGATCGACGTACTGGACCAGCACCTTCCCGGCGTCACCGCACAGGGCACGGCCGGGGGACGGCTGACCGTGTCGATGCCGCAGGACGTCCCGGCTGCGATACCGGACCTGATCGCACCGGACATGTCCCGGCCCGGCAGAACCCCGTTCGCCACCGCCGCTCCGGAGACGGGCGAGCCGTCGAGTCCGTTCCCCGGTTGGCACCCCCCACCGGGCTACGGCAGCACTCCCCTGGAGCCGAAGAGCGCGGCCGCACCCACGGCCGGCACGGAAGACCTGGAGGAAGCGCCGGGCCGGGAGGACGCGGGCACATGACCGACAACCCACCGGTCCGGCACACCGATGCCGGGGACCGGCTCCTCCTCGACCTGCGGGCCGAGATCGCACGGGCCGACAGCAAGGCGTCCGTACTGGTCGCCGCGCTCGGCATGACCGCCGGCGTGATCAGCGGCTGGCTGGCGGGCGGCGGGTGGCGGCCGGATGCGCTCTCCGGCTCCGGGGCGGCCCTGTGGTGGACGGGCGTCGGCGGGCTGGCGGCCGCCCTGTTCTCCATGCTGATGGCGATACTGCCGCGCTACCACGGCAGTGCCTGGGCCCCCGGGGATCCGCTCACCTACTTCGCGGACATCCGGCGCGCCGCCCGGCAGAACCGATTGCCGGAAGCCCTCGATGCCACCAGGAACGCGCGGTCCGCCGCCCTCGTCACGGCTCTGACCGAGACCAGCCGGATCGCCGTGTGCAAGCACCGGTGGATACGGGTGGGGCTGCTCGCCTACTCCGTCGGCACCGTCCTGCTCCCCGCCTCGCTGCTCCTCGGCTGACACCCCTCCAAAGGACGATCATGACGCCACCGACACCTCGGCCCCCGGACCCGGGCAAGGGCTCCGTACCACCCCCGGACCCGACCGGCAGCACACCGCCCCTACCCGACGACCTGCTCTACGAGCACGGCCCCGGCCGACGCGTGTACTACACGGCGCACCAGCGGCGCATGGACGTCACCGCACTGGGGCAGCTGGCGCTGGCGCTGCCCGCCTTCCTGACGAGCGCGCTGGTGGTGCTGCTCGCGAGCGTGCTCCTGGACGGCTGCCTCGGGGCGCCGTTCTGGATACCGACCACCCTCTGGGTGGCCTCCGGCGCCCTGGTCTTCCACCGCCCCACGGAAGACCTTCTCGCTCGTCACCTGTTCGGGCTGCGGCGTCCGATGCCCCGGGAGGCCGCACGGCTGGAGCCGGTCTGGCGGGAGGTGACGGCCGCCGCCGGGGTCGACGGTGCCCGGTACCGGCTCTGGATCGAGGAGAGCGACTCCCTCAACGCGTACGCCGCCGCAGGACACATCGTGGGGGTCACCCGGTTCGCACTGGAACGGTTGTCGAGCAGCCGGCTGGCCGCCGTACTCGCCCATGAACTGGGGCACCACACCGGCGGTCACGCGTGGTCGCTGCTGCTCGGCCACTGGTACGCGCTTCCCTGCCGGGCGGCCCGGCGGGTGCTCCGTGCGACGGCCCGTTCCGTCGTCACGCCCGCCCGGTGTGCCGCCTACCTCGCCGTCGGCGTCCTGCTCCTCGTGCTCGGCGGGCTCACCTCCACCGCCGCCTGGGTCCTGTACGGGCTCCCGCTGCTGCTCGTGCTCCCGTACCTGTCGGCGGCCGTGGGGCGTCGCGCCGAGCTCCGGGCCGACCGGCACGCCGCGGCACTCGGATTCGCCCCGGAACTCGCCGAGGTGCTGGAGATGATGTACACGGACGAGACCCGGGCGCGGCAGCAGGCGTCCGCCGTCGCGGGAGAACGGCCGGAGCGCGAGTCGGCACCTGCCCGGCTGCTCTCCACCCACCCCGACGTCCCGACCCGGCTGCACCATCTGCGGCCCTACCTGTAGTCGCGACCACCCGCGCGGTGCCCCGGAAAACGCCGGAGGGCGGCCACCCCGTGCGTACGGGGTGGCCGCCCTCCGGTTCGTTCAGGCGACTCGCCTACTGGTTGTACGGACCGTAGTCGTAGTCCTCCAGCGGAACGGCCTGGCCGGAGCCCGTGCCGAACGGCGAGTATTCCATGTCGTCGTAGCCGACGGCCGAGTACATCGCGGCCTTGGCCTCCTCGGTCGGCTCGACCCGGATGTTGCGGTAGCGGGACAGGCCCGTACCGGCCGGGATGAGCTTACCGATGATGACGTTCTCCTTGAGGCCGATGAGGCTGTCGGACTTGGCGTTGATCGCCGCGTCCGTCAGGACTCGGGTCGTCTCCTGGAAGGAGGCGGCCGACAGCCAGGATTCCGTCGCCAGCGAGGCCTTGGTGATACCCATCAGCTGCGGACGGCCGGAGGCGGGGTGACCGCCCTCGGTGACCACACGACGGTTCTCGGTCTCGAACTTCGAGCGCTCGACGAGCTCGCCCGGCAGCAGCTCCGCGTCGCCGGACTCGATGATCGTCACGCGGCGCAGCATCTGCCGGATGATGATCTCGATGTGCTTGTCGTGGATCGACACACCCTGCGAGTTGTAGACCTTCTGGACCTCGCCGACCAGGTGGACCTGGACCGCGCGCTGGCCGAGGATGCGGAGCACGTCGTGCGGGTTGGTGGCACCCACGGTGAGCTTCTGGCCCACCTCGACGTGGTCGCCCTCGCCCACCAGCAGACGGGCACGCTTCGAGATCGGGAACGCCGTCTCGTCGCTGCCGTCGTCCGGGGTGACGACGATCTTCTTGGTCTTCTCGGTCTCCTCGATGCGGACGCGGCCTGCCGCCTCCGAGATCGGGGCGACACCCTTGGGCGTACGGGCTTCGAAGAGCTCGACGACTCGGGGCAGACCCTGGGTGATGTCGTCACCGGCCACACCACCGGTGTGGAAGGTACGCATCGTCAGCTGGGTACCGGGCTCACCGATGGACTGGGCGGCGATGATGCCGACCGCCTCACCGATGTCGACCAGCTTGCCGGTGGCGAGCGAGCGTCCGTAGCAGAAGGCACAGGTGCCGACCGCGGACTCACAGGTCAGGACCGAGCGGGTCTTGACCTCCTCGACGCCGTGCATGACCAGCTGGTCGATGAGCACGTCACCGAGGTCGACGTTGGCGGGCGCGATGACCTTGCCGTCGACGACGACGTCCTCGGCGAGCATGCGGGCGTAGACCGAGGTCTCGACGTCCTCCGTCTTGCGGAGGACACCGTCGACGCCCTTCTCCGCGATCTTCAGCTTGAGGCCGCGGTCGGTGCCACAGTCCTCCTCGCGGATGATCACGTCCTGCGAGACGTCCACCAGACGACGGGTCAGGTAACCCGAGTCGGCGGTACGCAGGGCGGTGTCCGCCAGACCCTTACGGGCACCGTGCGTGGAGATGAAGTACTCCAGAACGGTGAGGCCCTCACGGAAGGACGCCTTGATGGGACGCGGGATCGTCTCGTTCTTGGCGTTGGACACCAGACCACGCATACCGGCGATCTGACGCATCTGCATCATGTTTCCTCGGGCACCCGAGTCAACCATCATGAAGATGGGGTTCGTCTTGGGGAAGTTCTCGTTCATCGCCTCGGCGACCTCGTTGGTCGCCTTGGTCCAGATCGCGATGAGTTCCTGCGTGCGCTCGTCCTTGGTGATCAGACCGCGCTCGTACTGCTTCTGGACCTTCTCGTCCTGCGCCTCGTAACCGGCGACGATCTCCTTCTTGGCCGCGGGGACCACGACGTCGGAGATGGCCACGGTGACACCGGAGCGGGTCGCCCAGTAGAAGCCCGCCGCCTTCAGGTTGTCGAGCGTCGCCGCCACGATGACCTTGGGGTAGCGCTCGGCGAGGTCGTTGACGATCTCGGAGAGCTGCTTCTTGCCGACCGAGTAGTCGACGAACGGGTAGTCCTCGGGCAGCAGCTCGTTGAAGAGCGCGCGGCCCAGGGAGGTGCGCAGCCGGAACGAGTCGCCCGGCTGGAACTCCTGCTCGCCCTCCTCGGCGACCGGCGGCACCCAGCCGCGCGGCGGGATGGTGCCCACCGGGAAGCGGATGTCGACCTTCGCCTGGAGCGACAGCTCCCGGGCGTCGAAGGCCATGATCGCCTCGGCCGTGGAGCCGAAGGAACGGCCCTGTCCGACGACGTTGCGCTCCTCCTCGTCCGTGGTGAGGAAGAACAGGCCCAGCACCATGTCCTGGGTCGGCATGGTGACGGGACGGCCGTCGGCCGGCTTCAGGATGTTGTTCGAGGACAGCATCAGGATGCGGGCCTCGGCCTGCGCCTCCGCGGACAGCGGCAGGTGCACGGCCATCTGGTCACCGTCGAAGTCCGCGTTGAACGCGGTGCAGACGAGCGGGTGGATCTGGATGGCCTTGCCCTCGACCAGCTGCGGCTCGAAGGCCTGGATGCCGAGGCGGTGCAGCGTGGGCGCACGGTTCAGCAGCACCGGGTGCTCGGCGATGACCTCTTCGAGGACGTCGTACACCACGGTGCGGCCGCGCTCGACCATGCGCTTGGCCGACTTGATGTTCTGCGCGTGGTTCAGGTCGACCAGGCGCTTCATCACGAACGGCTTGAAGAGCTCCAGCGCCATGGCCTTCGGCAGACCGCACTGGTGCAGCTTGAGCTGCGGACCGACGACGATCACGGAACGCGCGGAGTAGTCCACGCGCTTGCCGAGCAGGTTCTGACGGAAGCGGCCCTGCTTGCCCTTGAGCATGTCGGACAGCGACTTCAGCGGACGGTTGCCGGGGCCCGTCACCGGGCGACCGCGACGGCCGTTGTCGAAGAGGGCGTCGACCGCCTCCTGGAGCATGCGCTTCTCGTTGTTCACGATGATCTCGGGAGCACCGAGGTCGAGAAGCCGCTTCAGGCGGTTGTTGCGGTTGATGACACGGCGGTACAGGTCGTTCAGGTCGGAGGTCGCGAAGCGGCCACCGTCCAGCTGCACCATCGGACGCAGGTCCGGCGGGATGACCGGCACGCAGTCGAGCACCATGCCCTTGGGCTTGTTGCTGGTCTGCAGGAACGCGGAGACGACCTTGAGGCGCTTGAGCGCACGGGTCTTCTTCTGGCCCTTGCCGGTGCGGATGATCTCGCGGAGGCGCTCGGCCTCCTCGTCGAGGTCGAAGGACTCCAGGCGCTTCTGCAGGGCGGCGGCGCCCATGCAGCCGTCGAAGTACGTGCCGAAGCGGTCACGCAGCTCGCGGTAGAGCAGCTCGTCGCCCTCCAGGTCCTGGACCTTGAGGTTCTTGAAGCGGCTCCACACCTCGTCGAGGCGGTCGATCTCGCGCTGCGCGCGGTCGCGCAGCTGCTTCATCTCGCGCTCGGCACCCTCGCGCACCTTGCGGCGCACGTCGGCCTTGGCGCCCTCGGCCTCCAGCTCGGCCAGGTCGGTCTCGAGCTTCTTGGCGCGGGCCTCCAGGTCGGCGTCGCGGCGGTTCTCGATCTGCTGACGCTCGACGGAGACGTGCGCCTCCAGCGAGGGCAGGTCGCGCGTACGGCGCTCCTCGTCCACGAACGTGATCATGTACGCGGCGAAGTAGATGACCTTCTCCAGGTCCTTCGGCGCGAGGTCGAGGAGGTAGCCCAGGCGCGACGGGACGCCCTTGAAGTACCAGATGTGGGTGACGGGAGCGGCAAGCTCGATGTGGCCCATGCGCTCACGGCGCACCTTGGCGCGCGTGACCTCGACGCCACAGCGCTCACAGATGATGCCCTTGAAGCGGACACGCTTGTACTTGCCGCAGTAGCACTCCCAGTCCCGGGTCGGACCGAAGATCTTCTCGCAGAAGAGTCCGTCCTTTTCGGGCTTGAGGGTGCGGTAGTTGATGGTCTCCGGCTTCTTCACTTCGCCGTGCGACCAGGTCCGGATGTCGTCCGCGGTGGCGAGGCCGATCCGCAGCTCGTCGAAGAAGTTGACGTCGAGCACTTGTCGTCAATCCCTCTTTCGGGGGTTCGAGCCCCCTCGCGTCAAAGCGAGAAATTGGGGCACTTCAGCAATGGTCTGAACGGGTCCGGGGAGAGCCGGCCGGATCACGGGGATCCGGCCGGCCAACCCGTCAGACCTCTTCGACGCTGCTCGGCTCGCGCCGGGACAGGTCGATACCGAGCTCCTCCGCCGCGCGGAAGACGTCCTCGTCCGTGTCGCGCATCTCGATGGACATGCCGTCCGAGGACAGCACCTCCACGTTGAGGCAGAGCGACTGCATTTCCTTGATGAGCACCTTGAAGGACTCGGGGATGCCGGGCTCGGGGATGTTCTCGCCCTTGACGATGGCCTCGTAGACCTTCACGCGGCCGGTCACGTCGTCGGACTTGATCGTCAGGAGCTCCTGGAGGGCGTATGCGGCGCCATAAGCCTCAAGGGCCCACACCTCCATCTCACCGAAGCGCTGTCCACCGAACTGGGCCTTACCACCCAGCGGCTGCTGGGTGATCATGGAGTACGGCCCGGTCGAACGCGCGTGCAGCTTGTCGTCGACCAGGTGGTGCAGCTTGAGGATGTACATGTACCCGACCGAGACCGGGTCCGGGAACGGCTCGCCGGAGCGGCCGTCGAACAGCTTGGCCTTGCCGGAGGGCTGGACCAGGCGGTCGCCGTCGCGGTTCGGGATCGTGGCGCTGAAGAGACCGGAGATCTCGTCCTCGCGCGCACCGTCGAAGACCGGGGTGGCGACGTTGGTGCCGGGGGCGACCTGGTCGGCGCCGATGGCCTGCAGGCGCTTGGCCCACTCGTCGCCGAGGCCGGAGACGTCCCAGCCGCGGCTGGCGAGCCAGCCGAGGTGGATCTCCAGGACCTGTCCCGGGTTCATTCGGGACGGGACGCCCAGCGGGTTGAGGATGATGTCGACCGGGGTGCCGTCCTCCAGGAACGGCATGTCCTCGATCGGCAGGATCTTCGAGATGACGCCCTTGTTGCCGTGACGGCCGGCGAGCTTGTCACCGTCGGTGATCTTGCGCTTCTGCGCGACGTAGACGCGGACCAGCTGGTTCACGCCGGGCGGCAGCTCGTCGCCCTCCTCGCGGTCGAAGACGCGGACGCCGATGACCTTGCCGATCTCGCCGTGCGGCACCTTCAGCGAGGTGTCGCGCACCTCGCGCGCCTTCTCGCCGAAGATCGCGCGGAGCAGGCGCTCCTCGGGGGTCAGCTCGGTCTCGCCCTTGGGCGTGACCTTGCCGACGAGGATGTCACCGGCGACGACCTCGGCACCGATACGGATGATGCCGCGCTCGTCGAGGTCGGCGAGGACCTCCTCGGAGACGTTCGGGATGTCCCGGGTGATCTCCTCCGGGCCGAGCTTGGTGTCACGGGCGTCGACCTCGTGCTCCTCGATGTGGATCGAGGAGAGGACGTCGTCCTGCACGAGGCGCTGCGACAGGATGATCGCGTCCTCGTAGTTGTGGCCCTCCCACGGCATGAACGCCACGAGCAGGTTCTTGCCGAGCGCCATCTCGCCGTTCTCGGTGGCCGGACCGTCGGCGAGGACCTGACCCTCGACGACCCGGTCGCCCTCGGAGACGACGACCTTCTGGTTGACCGAGGTGCCCTGGTTGGAGCGCGAGAACTTGGCGATGCGGTACGTGGTGTACGTGCCGTCGTCGTTGGTCACCGTGACGTAGTCCGCGGAGACCTCCTGGACCACACCGTCCTTCTCGGCCTTCAGCACGTCACCGGCGTCGGTGGCGCAGCGGTACTCCATGCCGGTGCCGACGAGCGGGGCCTCCGACTTAATCAGCGGCACCGCCTGACGCATCATGTTCGCGCCCATGAGGGCACGGTTGGCGTCGTCGTGCTCCAGGAAGGGGATCATCGCGGTGGCGACGGACACCATCTGGCGCGGCGAGACGTCCATGTAGTCGACCTCGCCGGCCGGCACGTAGTCGACCTCGCCGCCGCGGCGGCGGACCAGGACGCGGGGCTCGGTGAAGCGCAGTTCCTCGGAGAGGGTCGCGTTCGCCTGGGCGATGACGAAGCGGTCTTCCTCGTCGGCCGTGATGTAGTCGACCTCGTCGGTGACCTGGCCGTCGACGACCTTGCGGTACGGCGTCTCGATGAAGCCGAACGCGTTGACGCGGCCGTACGAGGCGAGCGAACCGATCAGACCGATGTTCGGGCCTTCGGGGGTCTCGATCGGGCACATGCGTCCGTAGTGGGACGGGTGCACGTCTCGGACCTCGAAGCCGGCCCGCTCACGGGACAGACCACCGGGGCCCAGTGCCGAGAGACGACGCTTGTGCGTCAGACCCGACAGCGGGTTGTTCTGGTCCATGAACTGGGACAGCTGGCTGGTGCCGAAGAACTCCTTGATGGAGGCGACGACCGGCCGGATGTTGATCAGGGTCTGCGGCGTGATCGCCTCGACGTCCTGGGTGGTCATGCGCTCGCGCACGACGCGCTCCATACGGGCGAGACCCGTACGGACCTGGTTCTGGATGAGCTCGCCGACGTTGCGCAGGCGGCGGTTGCCGAAGTGGTCGATGTCGTCGGTCTCGACGACGATCTCCCGGCCCGACTCGCCGATCGTCTCGGTCTCACCGGCGTGCAGCTTGACCAGGTACTTGATGGTCGCAATGACGTCGTCGGTGGTGAGGACCCCGGCGTCCAGCGGCTCGTCCGCGCCGAGCTTCTTGTTCACCTTGTAGCGGCCGACCTTCGCCAGGTCGTAACGCTTCGGGTTGAAGTAGAGGTTCTCCAGCAGCGTCTGGGCGGCCTCGCGCGTGGGCGGCTCGCCCGGACGGAGCTTGCGGTAGATGTCGAGCAGCGCGTCGTCCTGGCCCTGGGTGTGGTCCTTCTCCAGGGTGGCGCGCATGGACTCGTACTCGCCGAACTCCTGCAGGATCTGCTCGGTCGTCCAGCCGAGAGCCTTGAGCAGAACGGTCACGGACTGCTTGCGCTTGCGGTCGATGCGCACGCCGACCATGTCGCGCTTGTCGATCTCCATCTCCAGCCAGGCACCCCGGGACGGGATGATCTTGGCGGAGAAGATGTCCTTGTCGGACGTCTTGTCGATGGAGGAGTCGAAGTAGACACCCGGCGAACGGACCAGCTGCGACACGACGACACGCTCGGTGCCGTTGATGACGAAGGTGCCCTTGTTGGTCATGAGCGGGAAGTCGCCCATGAAGACCGTCTGGGACTTGATCTCGCCGGTCTCGTTGTTGGTGAACTCGGCCGTGACGAAGAGCGGGGCGGCGAACGTGAAGTCGCGCTCCTTGCACTCGTCGATCGAGTTCTTCGGGGGCTCGAAGCGGTGGTCGCGGAACGTAAGCGACATCGACCCGGAGAAGTCCTCGATCGGGGAAATCTCCTCGAAGATTTCCTCCAGGCCGGACTTTGTGGGGACGTCTTGTCCACTGTCCAGAGCAGCCTCGACGCGAGCCTTCCAGGCGGCATTGCCGAGGAGCCAGTCGAAGCTCTCGGTCTGCAGCGCGAGGAGGTTCGGAACCTCGAGGGGCTCCTTGATCTTTGCAAAGGAGATGCGCAGCGGGGCGGTGCTGGCACCGTTGTTCGTATTCGCGGTCGAGGCGTTGCGCGAGGCGGCCAAGAGGGGGTCCTTCCGAGGGCTCGGACTCACTACGCGCGTACCGGTCCCAAGTCGGTCACGGAGACAGTCCGTTCCTGATCGACCAGAAAAGGCCAGGTCAGGGGCGTTCGGTCATCGGTGCTCAAGCGTGGGCATGCCCCTGGTGACGGGCAGGGGGCAGCTAACAGGCAGCGCAAAGGGTCAGTGTAGCCAAACGGCACACTGATGTCCAGTCGGGGTTCTCAGAGACCCACGTTGCTCTCAACAGCTGTTCTCAACACCCATGACTCGGTTGTCGCGCGTGGTGCGCTCTTCTTTACTGCCCGCTCCGCCCACGATCCATGCCTCGGATTCGGATCGATGTGGCGACGCGTCCTGAGAATTGCGCGCCGCGTGCGGTTCGTCAAGGCCCCCCAGCGGGGTCGGCGGCCCCGAGGTCCTCACCCGAACGCCTCCCGGCGCCGGTCGGCCGCTCCGAAAGGCAACGGCGATGATCACCATACTCGTCACCGCGGGAAGAGCAAGGCAGCGGCGTCGGGGACGCCGAAGGGCGACCACCCTGATGGGTGATCGCCCTTCGTGAGACGACCTCCGTGCCGTGCGGCACGGGTGGTCAGAAGGAGTCAGACGACTCCTCGAGTCACTTGACCTCGACGGAAGCGCCGGCGGCCTTGAGGGACTCGGCAGCCTTGTCGGCGGCCTCCTTGGCGACCTTCTCGAGGACCGGCTTCGGGGTGCCGTCGACGAGGTCCTTGGCCTCCTTCAGACCCAGCGAGGTCAGCTCACGCACGACCTTGATGACCTGGATCTTCTTGTCGCCGGCGCCGGTGAGGATGACGTCGAACTCGTCCTGCTCCTCGGCGGCAGCGGCCTCGCCGCCACCCTGGGCCGGGCCGGCGGCAACGGCGACGGCCGCAGCGGCGGTGACGTCGAACTTCTCCTCGAAGGCCTTCACGAACTCGGAGAGCTCGATGAGGGTCATCTCCTCGAACTGCGCGAGCAGGTCGTCCTGGGACAGCTTCGCCATGATGGCGTCCTTCCACTAATTCGGCAGGTGCCGGATGTACATGTAGGCGGGCGTACGTTCGGCCCGCTGCGACCGTCGCCCTAGGCAGCGACGATCATTGCGCGAGCCGAATTACTCGGCACCGCCCTGCTCGGCCTGCTTGGCACGAAGCGCCTCCGCGGTGCGGACGAACTTCGACGGGAGCGCCTGGAAGACCTGAGCAGCCTGAGTCTGCTTGCCCTTCATGGCGCCCGCCAGCTTGGCGAGCAGAACCTCGCGGGACTCGAGGTCCGCGAGCTTCTTGATCTCATCGGCGGACAGCGCCTTGCCGTCAAGGACACCGCCCTTGATGACGAGGTTGGGGTTCTCCTTGGCGAAGTCACGAAGACCCTTCGCCGACTCCACCGGGTCACCGGTGACGAAGGCAACCGCCGTCGGACCAGTGAACAGGTCGTCGAGCGCGTCGATCCCGGCCTCGTTGGCCGCAATCTTGGTCAGCGTGTTCTTCACCACGGCGTACTGGGCGTTCTCACCGAGCGAACGGCGCAGCTGCTTGAGCTGAGCCACGGTGAGACCCCGGTACTCGGTCAGCACGGCGGCGTTCGAGCTGCGGAACTGGTCCGTCAGCTCGGCTACCGCGGCAGCCTTGTCGGGCCTTGCCATGAGCGTCGGCCTCCTTCCGGGTGATGAGGACCGCTCAGAAGGGGCCGGGAAAGACGAAACGCCCCGGCGCAGGCGCCAGGGCGTAGCTCGACCGAACGTAATCCGGGAGCTCTCCACAGTCACCTGCGCAGGTCGCCCGTACTCAACGGATCCTTCGGTCGCCATCCCCTCTCGCGAGGGCACAGCAACGACCAGCGGTCTTTGGCTTCTGCAGAAGGTTACGCGACCGGGCCCGCGCCGAGCAAATCGTCCCTCCGCGGGTGGTCCGGCAGGATCAGGAAACGCCGGTGGCGGCGCCCTGCTGCTGCTTCAGGAGCTCCTTGAAGTCGACCGTGTCGGAGGCCGCGGGCCGCTCGACCGAGGCGTCGGTGCCGTAGTCGCTGTAGTACACCGTGGAGTTGAGCTCCCCGGTCTTCATCTGGCCGCGCTCGGTCTTCTTGACCAGCAGGTCGTTCTTGTCGACCCAGATGTCGACCTGCTCCGTGGTGATGCCGGCGTCGCTCAGCTGCTTCTTCAGCTGGGCGAGCTGGTCGGCGTCGAGCTCGGAGTTCTTCGCGGTCAGCTCGGCGACGTCGACCGTGCCCGAGTAGTGCGTGGTGGGAACGCCGCGCACGTCCTCCTCGCCGACCTTCTTCACGTCGCCGGAGGCCAGCAGGGACTTCACGCCCTGGTCGGGGGTGGTGTTCTCCATCTGCTGCTTCATCGCCTCGCCGGAGGCACCCGCCATCTTGGCGACGTCGGCGTAGCTGTAGTTGATCCAGTGCTTGCCGCCGGTCTGCTTGGCGAAGCCGTCGCCCATGTTCACGGCGTAGCCGTCCTTGAAGTACCGGGCCTGCATCGCGCCGGTACCGCCGGTCTGCTTGATGGCGTCCGCCATGGTGCCGCCGGTGTACGTGATCTCCATGGCGCCGGTGAGGCCGTCGGACCAGTCGATGGTGCCGGTCTGCTTCATGGACATGGTGGTGCCCATCTGCGTGGTGCCCTCGACCTTGGCCGAGCTCTGCTTGCCGGTCTTCTTCTGGACGTCGCGCAGCGCGGCTATCGGGTCGGCCTTCGTCACGCCGCTGCTGCGGTCCTTGCCGCTCTTCTTGTCGCTGTCGGTCCCGTCGTTGCAGGCCGCTACCGACGTCAGCGCCGCCGCCACCGCCACCGACAGGCACACGCGTCGTACGGTACTGGTCCTCATGTCAGCTTCCACCCCTCGTTCGGCTCTGTCGGGGGCTCACGCTAACGCACGGGTCCGACAGCGCCCTCGGTACGTACGGATACGAGGACGGGCCCCGCACCTCGAAAGGTTGCGGGGCCCGTCGATGTCACACGTGACACGGCGTGCTGCCGAGCGCGGGGGCTCAGACGGCGGCCGGGTCCTCCTCGACGAGGAGGTTACGGGTGCGGTTGGCGTCCAGCGGGATGCCGGGGCCCATCGTGGTGGTCAGGGCGGCCTTCTTGATGTAGCGGCCCTTGGCGGCGGACGGCTTCAGACGGAGGACTTCCTCCAGCGCCGCGGCGTAGTTCTCCACCAGCTTGGTGTCGTCGAACGAGACCTTGCCGATGATGAAGTGCAGGTTCGAGTGCTTGTCGACGCGGAACTCGATCTTGCCGCCCTTGATGTCGGTGACGGCCTTGGCGACGTCGGGGGTGACGGTGCCGGTCTTCGGGTTCGGCATCAGACCACGCGGACCGAGCACGCGGCCGAGGCGGCCGACCTTGCCCATGAGGTCCGGGGTGGCGACGACGGCGTCGAAGTCCAGACGGCCCTTCGCCACCTCGTCGATGAGCTCGTCGGCGCCGACGATGTCGGCGCCCGCGGCTTCCGCGGCCGCAGCACGGTCACCGGTCGCGAAGACCAGGACCCGGGCGGTCTTGCCGGTGCCGTGCGGGAGGTTCACGGTGCCACGGACCATCTGGTCGGCCTTGCGGGGGTCGACACCCAGACGGAAGGCGACCTCGACAGTGCCGTCGAACTTCGTGGTCGCGGTCTCCTTGGCGAGGCGGACGGCCTCGAGCGGGGCGTAGAGGCGCTCCCGGTCGACCTTGGCGTCCGCAGCCCGGAGGTTCTTGCTGCGCTTCACTTCTACTCCTGTGGTTTCAGAGTGTGGAGTCGTGGTGCGGGCCAGCGCTTGGCCCTACCACTGAGGACGTGAGGGGCTGATTCAGCCTTCGACCGTGATGCCCATGGAACGGGCGGTGCCAGCGATGATCTTCGACGCGGCGTCGAGGTCGTTGGCGTTCAGGTCGGGGAGCTTCGTCGTGGCGATCTCGCGGACCTGGGCAGCCGTCAGCTTGGCGACCTTGGTCTTGTGCGGCTCGCCGGAGCCCTTCTCCACACCCGCGGCCTTGAGGATCAGCTTGGCGGCCGGCGGCGTCTTGGTGACGAAGGTGAAGGAGCGGTCCTCGTAGACCGTGATCTCCACCGGCACGACCATGCCACGCTGCGACTCGGTCGCGGCGTTGTAGGCCTTGCAGAACTCCATGATGTTGACGCCGTGCTGGCCGAGCGCCGGGCCGACCGGCGGAGCCGGGTTGGCGGCGCCGGCGTTGATCTGGAGCTTGATAAGCCCCGTGACCTTCTTCTTCTTGGGAGGCATGTGCTCTCTCCGGGTCCTAGTGAGAGTGTTTCGCCACCGCCCGGTCATCCGGATGGAGGCATACCGCACAACGATAACGGGTATGGCTGCGCGTCCAAAAACCGAGCAGGTCAGACGGGCTTCTCAGCCGGTCTGACCTGCTCGGTAGGCATGGGCCCAGAAACTGTCGCCGGTGGCGTCAGTTCTTCTGGATCTGGTCGAAGCTGAGCTCGACCGGCGTCTCGCGGCCGAAGATCTCGACGAGGCCCTTGACCTTCTTCGAGTCGGCGTTGATCTCGTTGATCGTCGCCTGCAGCGTCGCGAACGGGCCGTCGGTGACGGTGACCGAGTCGCCGACCTCGAAGTCGAGCACCTGGACCTCGACCTTGCGGGCCGGAGCCGGCTTGCCCTCGGCCTCGGCGGCCTCGCGGGCGGCCTTCTCCTCGGCCTCCGGGGCGAGCATCTTGACGATCTCGTCCAGGGTCAGCGGGTAGGGGTCGTAGGCGTTGCCCACGAAGCCGGTGACGCCGGGGGTGTTGCGGACGACGCCCCAGGACTCGTTCGTCAGATCCATGCGCACCAGGACGTAGCCCGGGAGCTTGTTCTGGCGGACGTTCTTGCGCTCGCCGTTCTTGATCTGGACGATCTCTTCCTCGGGCACTTCGGCCTGGTAGATGAACTCCTCGACGTTGAGCGAGACGGCGCGCTGCTCCAGGTTGGCCTTCACGCGCTTCTCGTACCCGGCGTACGTGTGGATGACGTACCACTCGCCGGGAAGGCCGCGCAGCTCCTCGCGCAGGGCCGCGACGGCGTCGACGGGGGCGGCCGGCTCGGCCTCCTCCGCGGCGTCCTCGTCGTTCCCGGCCTCGTCCTCGGCGGGCTCGTCCGCGGCGGCGTCGGCAGCTTCGGCCTGGTCCGGCTCCTCGGCGTCCGCCGCCTCGACGGTGTCGAGCTCGTCCTCGGCGGACTCGAAGGCGCCCGCCGTCGGCTCGACGGCGTCGTTCAGGTTCGGGTCAGACACGGTGGCTGCTTCTTCCTGGATACAAATGGGTGGAACATGCGAAAGGGGCGCCTTGTGAGGCGCCCTCCGCGGGATCAGCCGAAGACGTACTTGATGACCCGCTGGAACCCGAAGTCAACCACGGTGACCAGACCGATCATGACGACAACGAAAACAATCACCACAGTGGTGTATGTCGTCAGCTGACTACGGGTCGGCCAGACGACCTTGCGCAGCTCGGCGATTACCTGGCGGTAGAACAGCGCGAGGCGACCCAGAGGGCCCTTCTTTCCGCGCTTTCCGCCCTTCCGGGTCTTCTTCTTCGACTCGGATACTTCATTCTCGGCATCAGGCATGTCGATGGAGCCCACGGCGTCCGTCACGCTTCTCACCTGATTCCGGGTCATGGCCGTGCCGCGCCCGGTGGAGCCGCACGGCGGTGCATTGAAGTACGTACATGCGCACACATCCTGGCGAAGGAGTGTGTAGCAGGGCCGGAGGGACTTGAACCCCCAACCGCTGGTTTTGGAGACCAGTGCTCTACCAATTGAGCTACGACCCTTTGTGGTTTCCACCAACCTACCGCATCTCCCCGGACGACCCGAGTGCAGGAACGGTGTGGCTGGTGAAGGCCAACGACAGGTGAGTGTACGTGTTCAGCGGCCCGGCGTCGAACAGATAGCTCGCGGCGGCTTCCGGTCCGGGCCCGTCCGCATGCTGTCCGGGTCCTGTCCGGTCCCTGAAACCCGTGTGCCGCCGGGGATCGGGGTCTGGGACCATGGGGGCCATGAGCGCTGCAACTTCCCCCTCCGAGCGCCGGGTCTCCGCCCGCATCGGTGCGATCTCCGAATCCGCCACCCTCGCCGTCGACGCCAAGGCCAAGGCCCTCAAGGCCGCCGGTCGTCCGGTGATCGGCTTCGGCGCCGGCGAGCCCGACTTCCCGACCCCCGACTACATCGTCGAGGCCGCCGTCGAGGCCTGCCGCAACCCGAAATACCACCGCTACACCCCGGCGGGCGGGCTCCCGGAGCTCAAGGCCGCCATCGCGGAGAAGACGCTGCGCGACTCCGGTTACGAGGTCGACGCCTCCCAGATCCTGGTGACCAACGGCGGCAAGCAGGCCATCTACGAGGCGTTCGCCGCGATCCTCGACCCGGGCGACGAGGTCATCGTCCCGGCCCCGTACTGGACCACCTACCCCGAGTCGATCCGCCTCGCGGGCGGCGTCCCGGTCGAGGTCGTGGCCGACGAGACGACCGGTTACCGCGTCTCGGTGGAGCAGCTGGAGGCGGCGCGCACGGAGCGGACCAAGGTCGTCCTCTTCGTCTCCCCGTCCAACCCGACCGGCGCCGTGTACAGCGAGGCCGACGCCGAGGCGATCGGCCGCTGGGCCGTCGAGCACGGCCTGTGGGTGCTGACCGACGAGATCTACGAGCACCTGGTCTACGGCGACGCGAAGTTCACCTCGCTGCCCGCGATCGTGCCCGAGCTGCGCGACAAGTGCATCGTGGTCAACGGCGTCGCCAAGACGTACGCGATGACCGGCTGGCGGGTGGGCTGGGTCATCGGCCCGAAGGACGTCGTCAAGGCCGCGACCAACCTCCAGTCGCACGCCACGTCCAACGTCTCCAACGTGGCCCAGGTCGCCGCGCTGGCCGCCGTCTCCGGGAACCTGGACGCGGTCGCCGAGATGCGCACCGCCTTCGACCGGCGTCGGCGGACCATCGTCCGGATGCTCAACGAGATCGACGGCGTGCTGTGTCCGGAGCCCGAGGGCGCGTTCTACGCGTACCCGTCGGTGAAGGGGCTGCTCGGCCGGGAGATCCGCGGAAGGCGCCCGGCCACCTCGGTCGAGCTGGCCGCGCTGATCCTGGACGAGGCCGAGGTCGCGGTCGTCCCGGGCGAGGCCTTCGGCACGCCGGGCTATCTGCGCCTCTCGTACGCCCTGGGCGACGACGACCTCGTCGAGGGCGTCTCCCGGATCCAGAAGCTGCTGGCCGAGGCCAGGGCGTAGGCGCCTTCGAGCACGCACGGGCGGCCCCCGGTCCCGGCCGGGGGCCGCTCGTTTGTTCCGCCTTCACCCCGGATTGGCAAAGCGGCTACCGCCGGACCCCGCGCGTGCGGCAAGATCCTGGGATGGAGCGTGATGTACGGCTGTTGCCCAAGGCCCACCTGCACTTGCATTTCACCGGGTCGATGCGGCCCACCACCCTGCTCGAACTCGCCGACAAGTACGGCGTGCACCTGCCGGAGGCGCTGACCGGTGGCGAACCGCCCAGGCTGCGGGCCACGGACGAGCGCGGCTGGTTCCGCTTCCAGCGGCTCTACGACATCGCCCGCTCCTGCCTGAGGGAACCCGACGACATCCGACGGCTGGTGCGCGAGACGGCCCAGGAGGACGTCGCGGACGGCTCCCGCTGGCTGGAGATCCAGGTCGACCCCACCTCGTACGCCCCGCTGCTCGGCGGGCTGATCCCGGCCATCGAGATCATCCTGGACGCGGTGGACTCCGCGTCGCGCGAGACCGGGCTGCCGATCCGGGTGGTGATCGCGGCGAACCGGATGAAGCACCCGCTGGACGCCAGGACGCTCGCCCGGCTCGCGGTGCGGTACGCCGACCGGGGCGTGGTCGGGTTCGGGCTCTCCAACGACGAGCGCCGCGGGATGGCCCGGGACTTCGACCGGGCCTTCGCCATCGCCCGCGAGGGCGGCCTGCTGGCGGCCCCGCACGGCGGCGAGCTGTCCGGCCCCTCCAGCGTGCGGGACTGCCTGGACGACCTCGACGCGGCCCGGATCGGGCACGGCGTGCGGGCCGCCGAGGACCCGCGGCTGCTGCACAGGCTGGCGGAGCGCGGGGTGACCTGCGAGGTGTGCCCGTCGTCGAACGTGGCGCTGGGCGTCTACGACAAGCCCGCCGACGTCCCCCTGCGCACTCTGTTCGAGGCCGGGGTGCCGATGGCGCTGGGCGCGGACGACCCGCTGCTCTTCGGTTCCCGGCTGGCCGCGCAGTACGACCTCGTGCGGCACCACCACGCGTTCACGGACGAGGAGCTGGCGGAGCTGGCCCGGCAGTCGGTGCGCGGGTCCGCCGCGCCGGCCGCGGTACGGACGGAGCTCCTGGCGGACATCGACGGCTGGCTGGCCCGGCCCGCGGGCTGAGCCCCGGCCCACCGGGGCCGGTCGTCCCGGTCTACGCCCCGACGCCGCGCATCAGCACCCGGGCCAGGGACGCGGCGAATTCGTCGAGGGGCTGCGGGGGCTCCCCGCCCGCCGTGGCCTCGTAGGCGAACGCCCGCTGTGCGCAGGCCCCCATCAGCAGCGAGGCGGCCGCGTAGGTGTCCGCGTCGGCCCGCACCCGTCCGGCGGCCTGCTCGGAGCGCAGATAGGCGTCCAGGCCGCGGATGGGCATGTGCGGGCCGGTGCCGAGCTCCCGCATCGCCTCGTGGTGGCGCTCCTTGAGCCTGGGGTCGGCGTACAGCGAAGCGGCGATCGGGAAGCTCTGCTCGTAGAAGAGGGCGGCCCGGCGGGCGATCTCGGTGAGGTTCTCCTCGACGGTCCGCTCCCCCGCCCCGGGGGAGACGAGGAGCTGCTTCAGCAGCGTGTCGAGCTTGGGCAGCCGTTCCCTGAGCACGGTCACGAACAGCTCTTCCTTGCTCGCGAAGTGCTTGTATAGCGCGGCCTCCGAGCAGCCGGCCGCGCGGGCGATCTCCTTGGTCGTGGCGCGGGCCAGACCGATGGTGAGCATCAGCTGGTGGGCGGCGTCGACGATCCGGACGCGGGCCGGCTTCTGCTCCATGTGCACTCCCACAAGGCTTGACGAGGTAGTGAGTATCCACTCACCCTATGGGTAAGTGAATACTTACCCACCTCGGGAAGGTGCGCAATGAGGATCACGGTGTTCGGCGCGACGGGCGGCGTGGGGCGGGAGGCCGTGCGCCAGGCGGTGGCGGCGGGGCACGAGGTGACGGCGGTGGTCCGTGATCCGGCGCGGCTGCCCGTACCGCTCTCCGACGTCCGGGTGTGCACGGTGGAGCGCCTGGACGATCCGGAGGTGCTGCGCGAGGCGGTCGCGGGCCGGGACGCGGTGCTCTCCGCCCTCGGCTCGCGCACCCGGAGGGCGGACGGGGTCGCCGAGCGGCTCACCGGCTCGGTGCTGGCGGCGATGGAGGCGGCGGGGACACGGCGGCTGCTGGTGGTCAGCGCGGCCCCGGTCGGTCCCCGGGCGGCCGACGACCCGCTGCTGGACCGGCTGGTCCGCAAGGGGATCGGGGCGGTCCTGAAGGAGGTCTACGCGGATCTGGCCCGGATGGAGGCCGCGCTGGCGCGCAGCGCGACGGACTGGACGTCGGTACGGCCGCCGAAGCTGACCGACGGACCGCTGACCGGGAAGTACCGCACGGTCGTCGGCGGCGCCCCGCGCAGCGGCCGGACGATCTCCCGGGCCGACGTGGCGCACGCGATGCTGGCGCTGATCGACGACCCGGCGGCGGTGAGGCAGGGCGTGGGGGTGGCGTACTGAGCCGCCGCGGCGGCACGTCGGCCCGGCTGCCGGGTGTCGCGACGGTCGGGAGGATCCGGGCCCGTGGGCGGGGCCGCTACAGGCTCACGCCGACCGTCACGGGCTCGTTGACGAGCGTGACGCCGAACGCCTCGCGGACCCCGGCGACGACCTCGCGGGCGAGCGCGAGGAGGTCCTCGGTGGTCGCCTCGCCGCGGTTGGTGAGGGCGAGGGTGTGCTTGGTGGAGATGCGGGCCGGGCCCGTGCCGTACCCCTTGGTGAAACCGGCCCGGTCGATGAGCCAGGCCGCGGAGGTCTTGACGCGTTCCCCGTCCGCGGGGAAGGCGGGGGGCGTCACGCCGGGGCCGAGGCGGTCCTCGACGCGGGCGAGGAACGCCTCGTACTCCGCCCGTTCCAGGATCGGGTTGGTGAAGAAGGAGCCGGCCGACCAGGTGTCGTGGTCCTCGGGGTCCAGCACCATGCCCTTGCCGGCGCGGAGCCCGAGCACCGTCGTCCGGGCGGCCTCGGCGGGCACCCGGTCGCCCTGTTCGACGCCCATGGCGCGGGCCGTCTCGGGGTACCGCAGCGGCGCGGACAGCCCGCCGGCGTCCTCCAGCCCGAAGCGGACCCGCAGCACCACGAAGCGGTCGGGTTCGGCCTTGAAGCGGCTGTGCCGGTACGAGAACGCGCAGTCGGCGTTCGGGAGGGTGACCGTTTCGCCGGTGCGGCGGTCGTAGGCGACGACCTCCGTGATGGTGGAGGAGACCTCCTGCCCGTAGGCGCCGACGTTCTGGATCGGTGTGGCGCCGGCCGAACCGGGGATGCCGGCCAGGCACTCGATGCCCGCGAGACCGGCCTCGACGGTGCGGGCCACGGCGTCGGTCCAGACCTCGCCCGCGGCCAGTTCCAGGGTCGTGCCGTCCAGGGCGAAGCCCTTGGTCGCGATGCGCAGGGCGGTGCCGTCGAAGCCCTTGTCCCCGATGACCAGGTTGCTGCCGCCGCCGATGATCAGGAGCGGGGTGCCGTTGTCGTCGGCCTCGCGCACGGCTTCGATCACCTCGGCGTCGGTGGTCGCCGTGATCAGGCGGGTGGCCGGGCCGCCGAGCCGGAAGGTGGTCAGGGGGGCGAGGGGGGCGTCATGGAGTTCCTGCACGGGGACAAGAGTACGGTCCGCGCCCCCGCCGCTCGGGCGGGGCCGCGGACCGTACGTGCGTGGCGGTGCCGGGCAACGGCTCGGGCGGCGACGGACTCGCGCACCCGGCCCTCTCCGTCGCCGGGGCCGGGGCGCCGGCCCGGCCCGGCATCAGCAGGACGGCAGAGGTGAGGGTGCAGGCGTTCACCGCCCATTCGAGTTCCGCCGGTTCGCCGCCGAGGCTCTTGCGGATGGCGGGCAGCGCCGTGGTGACGACCAGGTCGTCCGGGGCCGCCATGAATCCGGCGGCGCCGGTGACGACGAGGGTCCAGACCGCTCCCGAGCGGCCCGCTGCGTGCTGGTTCGCTGATCCCCCGGGGGATCAGTCGTTGATCACCAGCTTCTCTGGGACGAATCCCGGGCGGAGTCCCGGGCGCACGCGTGAGGGGCACCGCCCGCGGACAGTGCCCCTCACGCCTCGAACGGCCCGGTGTCAGGCGAGCCGCACCACGGCGCGGGACATGCCCAGCACCTTCTTGTCCTCGCTCGTCACCGTCAGGTCCACCCGCACCTGCTTGTCGCCCAGCAGGGCACCCACCTTGGCGCCGACCTCGATCAGCGCGCCGGTCTCGTCGTTCGGCACGACGACCGGCTTGGTGAACCGCACCCCGTACTCGACGACCGCGCCCGGGTCGCCGGTCCAGTCCGTGACCACCCGGATCGCCTCGGCCATGGTGAACATGCCGTGCGCGATCACGTCCGGCAGGCCGACCTCGCGGGCGAACTTCTCGTTCCAGTGGATCGGGTTGAAGTCACCGGAGGCACCCGCGTACTGCACCAGCGTCGCCCGGGTCACCGGGAAGGACTGCGCGGGCAGCTCCGTACCGACCTCGACCGACTCGTATGCGACCTTCGCCGTCATCACGCCTCCTCGGCGGCACGCGCCACCAGCTTCGTCCACGCGGTCACGACGTGCTCGCCGGACTCGTCGTGGACCTCGCCGCGGACGTCCAGGATGTCGTTGCCCGCCATGGACTTGATGGCCTCGATCGTCGAGGTGACCGTCAGCCGGTCCCCCGCCCGCACGGGGCGCACATAGGCGAACTTCTGGTCGCCGTGCACCACACGGCTGTAGTCCAGACCCAGCTGCGGGTCGTGGATCACCTGGCCGGCGGCCTTGAAGGTGATGGAGAAGACGAACGTCGGCGGCGCGATCACATCGCTGTGGCCGAGCGCCTTGGCGGCCTCGGGGTCGACGTACGCCGGATTCGGGTCGCCCACCGCCTCGGCGAACTCGCGGATCTTCTCCCGGCCGACCTCGTAGGGCGGGGTGGGCGGATAGGTCCGCCCGACGAAGGACTGGTCGAGCGCCATGAGCTCGCTACCTCCTGATGAAAGATGAACAGGCCGAAGTGCAGCCTTCATACAACGACACGAGGCCGCCCCCATCGGGGACGGCCTCGTGTACGAGCCTGATTCAGCGCGTTTCGCGGTGCGCGGTGTGCGAGTTGCAGCGCGGGCAGTGCTTCTTCATCTCAAGACGGTCCGGGTTGTTGCGCCGGTTCTTCTTGGTGATGTAGTTCCGCTCCTTGCACTCCACGCAGGCCAGCGTGATCTTCGGGCGGACGTCGGTGGCAGCCACGTGAGTGCTCCTTGGACGGACGGATGGACGGATGAACGCAAAGAAGAGTAGCCGATCGAAGGACCGACCCCACAATCGGCTACCGTAAGTAGCGGTGACCGGACTTGAACCGGTGACACAGCGATTATGAGCCGCTTGCTCTACCGACTGAGCTACACCGCTTTGATGAAACAGGTCCCCCCGCCGAAGCGGGGATTCCCGATCACCAGAGCCCCAATGCGGAATCGAACCGCAGACCTTCTCCTTACCATGGAGACGCTCTACCGACTGAGCTATTGGGGCGAGCGATGAAGACATTACACGGTCTTTCGCCGATCGCCCAAATCCGTTTCGGAACCCCGGCCGGAGCCCTTGATCGACGCCCCGCCACCCCCTCCGCCGATCCCTTTTCGGGCCTGCGGCCGACCCGCTCCCGCATCGGCCCGGCAGCCCCGTGAACAGCGCCTCCGCATCCCCTCGGATCACGACCGCCCCAACCGTGCGCCCACTCCCCACGCACCCCTGTGGCCACACCGGTACGACTATTTCGCTCCTCCTCGAACCGGACCGAACACGCCCCTAGGCTCGACTCACTCTGCGTGATCTTGTCCCCATATTTCTCAGGAGTGCGATGGCCGACAGCCAGCCGTGGCAGCCGGACGACCACCCCGCCGACGCTGCCGAGAGCGGCGCCCTGGTGCTCTGCGGGGCCCGTCTCGTCGACGGCCGCGTCGTGGACGTACGGCTCGGCGGCAGCCGCATCGAGGCCGTCGGCACGGCGGGCAGCCTGACCGCGCCCGGTCCTCGTCTGGATCTGCGCGGCTATCTGCTGCTCCCCGCCCCCGCCGAGCCCCACGCCCACAGCGACACGGCGCTCACCGCCGCCGGGGCGGGCCCCGACGCCCCCGGACCGGTCTCGCACCGCGCGGAGGACATCCGGCGCCGCGCCACCGAGGCCGCCCTGCTCCAGCTCGGCCACGGCGCCACCGCGCTGCGCTCGCACGTACGGATCGGGGACGTCCGGGGCCTCACCTCCTTCGACGCCGTCCTCCAGGCGCGCCGTTCGCTGCGCGGGCTCGCCGATCTGACCCCGGTCGCCGTGCCCCGGCTGCTCACCGGCGTCGCGGGCGCCGACAACCTGGCCCTGCTGCGCGACGCGGTGAAGATGGGGGCCGGGGCGGTCGGCGGCTGCCCCGACCTCGATCCCGACCCCGCCGGGTACACGGAGGCCGTCCTGGAGATCGCCGCCGAGCGGGGCTGCCCCGTCGACCTGCACACGGACGGCGACGACCCCGCCCGGCTCGGCCGGTTCGCCGCCATGGCCGGCGGGCTGCGGCCCGGCGTCTCCATCGGCCCGTGCGCGGGCCTCTCCCGGCTTCCCCCACACGTCGCGGCCCGGGTCGCCGACCAGCTGGCCGCGGCCGGTGTGACGGTGGTCTGCCTCCCGCAGGGCGGCTGTTGCGGGGTGGAGGGGCCGGGCAGCGCGCCGGTGCGGCTGCTGCGCGCGGCCGGGGTGCGGGTCGCGGCGGGCAGCGGGGCGCTGCGCGACGTCGCGAACCCCGTGGGGCGCGGCGACCCGCTGGAGGCCGCCTACCTGCTGGCCTCGCAGCACGGGCTGCGGGCGGGCGAGGCGTACGGGGCGGTGTCCGCGGTCGCCCGGAAGGCGATGGGGCTGCCCGAGGTCAGGGTCGAGGCGGGTTTCCCGGCCGAGCTGCTCGCCGTGCGCGGCGAGGAGCTCTCCGGCGCGCTCTCGCTCGCCTACAGCCGGATCGTGGTGCACCGCGGCCGGGTGGTGGCGCGGACGAGCGCGGTGCGCGAGTACTGCGACTCGGAGGCCGTCGTCGCCCTCGACCTGCCCCGCCAGGGAAGGTCCGGTCCCGGTCCCTGCGGCGGCCCCTGAGCACGCTCGGCCGCCGCGGCGTACGGTCGGGAACATGCGCATTGTCATCGCAGGTGGACATGGTCGGATCGCGCTGCGGCTGGAACGGTTGCTCGCCGCGCGCGGGGACGAGGCCGTGGGCGTCATCCGCAGTCCGGGGCAGGGCGAGGACCTGCGGGCGGCGGGTGCCGAGCCGGTCGTGCTGGATCTCGAATCGGCCTCCGTGGAGGAGGTGGCACAGGTGCTGCGCGGCGCCGACGCGGCGGTCTTCGCGGCCGGCGCGGGCCCGGACAGCGGCGCGGAACGCAAGGGGACGGTGGACCGCGGGGCGGCGGTGCTGTTCGCGGACGCTGCGGAACGGGCGGGCGTACGGCGCTTCGTCGTGGTCTCGTCGATGGGCGCCGACCCCGACCGTCCGGGCGACGAGGTCTTCGACGTGTATCTGCGGGCGAAGGGCGCCGCGGACGCGTACGTGCGCTCCAGGGAGGCGCTCGACTGGACGATCCTGCGCCCCGGCATGCTGACGAACGACGCGGGCACGGGGATGGTCCGGCTGGCCGCCTCGGCCGGCCGCGGTCCGGTGCCGCGCGACGATGTGGCGGTGGCGCTGCTGGAGCTGCTGGACACCCCGGCGACGGCGGGGCTGACGCTGGAGCTCGTCTCGGGGAGCGTGCCGGTGTCGGTCGCGGTGAAGGACATCGCGGGGAACTGACCCCGGGGCCCGGGAGACCGGCCGGGAGGGTCGCGGCCCGCGTCCCGGTTCAGTCGCCCGGCGCCGGGCGGACCGTGATGCCGTGGCGTTCCAGCAGGGCGACGGTGACGCCGTCGCCCTCGCGGAGCGCGCCCGTGAACGTGCCGTCGTAGACCGTTCCGCACCCGCAGGAAGGACTGCGGGGCATCAGCAGCGCCTCCGTGCAGCCGGCCCGGCGCGCGGCCTCCAGGGCGCGTTCGGCGCCGTCCACGAACTGCGCGGTCACGTCGTGTCCGGTGTCGTCGACGACGCGGGCGCGGCCGTCGAGCACGTCGTGGCCGTCGCCGCCGACGATCTCCGCGGGGCGGCGCGGGGTGGACAGTCCGGCGGCGACCTCGGGGCAGAAGGCGACGGGGCGGCGCCCGGCGAGCGCCTCGGCCACCGCTCCGGACGCCCTGCCCCGGCCGTCGTAACGACAGGGCACGCCACGCAGGCAGGCGCTGACCAGTACGGGTTCCATGACCCCATCCTTTTCCATGGCCCCGTCCTTCGTCGGTCCGCCCCCTTCGCGGGGGACTCGCGGAAGTCTCGCAGGGGCTCGCGAAAGACCCGCACGGGACTGGCGGGGGGATTCCCGGGGAAACGAAGAAGGCCCCTGTCCTGGGACAGGGGCCTTGTTCTGTGGCGGCGCCAGGATTCGAACCTGGGAAGGCGAAGCCGGCAGATTTACAGTCTGCTCCCTTTGGCCACTCGGGCACACCGCCGGGATTTGCTGCCTTGAGAGCCATTTTTCGCGGCGCTCCGTGGCAACGACGTAAACGATACCTGATGCCCGGGGGTGCTACGCCACCGGATTGATCAGCGGTCCGATCGGGCGCGGGGGGCCGAAGGCTGCCCCGTGATCCCCGGTGGATCGGCGCGCGGCGCGGGACGCGACGCATCGCAGGGCGGAGGGACATTCACATACTGGATGTATGGGGGCGTTCCGGCAGTGCGGCGAGGCGCCGGGGCTGTCGTCGTGCGCCCGCCGGGGATTGCGGGGCAGCCCTTAGGCTTTGATCGGCGGGGCGGGGCGGACAGGCCCGCCGCCGCCCGTTCATGCACCCCGTTTCCAGCACCCCCGATACAAGGAGCCACACGTCATGGCCGACTCCAGTTTCGACATCGTCTCGAAGGTCGAGCGGCAGGAGGTCGACAACGCCCTCAACCAGGCCGCCAAGGAGATCTCGCAGCGCTACGACTTCAAGGGCGCCGACGCCTCGATCTCCTGGTCCGGCGAGAAGATCCTGATGCAGGCGAACGGCGAGGAGCGGGTCAAGGCGATCCTCGACATCTTCCAGTCCAAGCTGATCAAGCGCGGGATCTCCCTGAAGTCGCTGGACGCGGGCGAGCCGCAGCTGTCCGGCAAGGAGTACAAGATCTTCGCCACGATCGAGGAGGGCATCTCGCAGGAGAACGCCAAGAAGGTCGCGAAGATCATCCGCGACGAGGGCCCGAAGGGCGTCAAGGCGCAGGTCCAGGGCGACGAGCTGCGGGTCACCTCGAAGAGCCGGGACGACCTGCAGGCCGTGCAGGCGCTGCTGAAGGGCAAGGACCTCGACTTCGCGATCCAGTTCGTCAACTACCGCTAGTCCGCCGGTCCGCGCCGGCGCTCGGGGGTGGAGCCGTCCGCGGCTCCACCCGCCCCTTCCGGATGCCGGGCGCGATGTCCGAATACCGCCGGTCCCGGTGCGGCGGGGGAAACAGACTGGTGGGTGCCGGAGAGCGGCCCGGTCGAACGGCGACCGGGCCGGGCTCCGGCCCGAAGGGCGAGGAGAGGGACGAGCCATGACCATGTACGCGACGGTCGACAGCCCGCTGGGCGAACTGCTGCTGGCCGGCGACCAGACCGCGGACGGCGGGATCGCGCTCGCCTCGCTCTCGCTGCCCGGCCAGAAGGGCGCGGCGGTCGTCCGGGACGGCTGGATCCACGCGCCGGACGGCTTCGCCCGCATCGCCGCGCAGCTGCGCGCGTACTTCGAGGGGCGGCTGACCCGCTTCGACATCGTGTACGCGGACGGCGCGGGCACCGACTTCCAGCGCCGGGTATGGGCCGCGCTGGACACCGTCCCGTACGGGGAGACGGTGTCGTACGGGCAGATCGCCGAGCGGGTCGGTGCGTCCGGGGCGGGTGTCCGGGCCGTGGGGACGGCGATCGGGCGCAATCCGCTGCTGGTGGTCCGGCCCTGCCACCGGGTGATCGGGGCCGACGGGGCGCTGCGGGGCTACGCGGCGGGTGTGGAGCGCAAGGAGCGGCTCCTGGGGCTGGAAGGCGCCCTGGCGGCGCGCTGAGGTGTCCGGGCTCTTCCCGCGCCCGCGGACCGTCGTCGCGCCGGGGGCCGTGCACGTGCCCGAGTGGCTGTCGCCGGAGGTCCAGCGGGAGTTGGTGGCGGCCTGCCGGGAGTGGGCGCGCGCTCCGGTGCCGCTGCGGCACCCGGTGCTGCCGGGCGGTGGGGTGATGTCGGTGCGGACGGTCTGTCTGGGGCGGCACTGGCAGCCGTACCGGTATTCCCGCACGGCCGATGACGTGAACGGCGCGCGGGTGGCCGAATTCCCCTACTGGCTGGCGGAGTTGGGCCGGGAGGCGCTGGTGGCGGCGTACGGGGACGAGAGCCCCGTGCAGACGTATGCGCCGGACACCGCGCTCGTGAACTTCTACGACGGCACGGCGCGCATGGGCATGCACCAGGACAGGGACGAGCGCTCGGGCGCCCCGGTGGTGTCGCTCAGCATCGGCGACACCTGTGTCTTCCGCTTCGGGAACACGGAGAACCGTGGGCGGCCCTATCGGGACGTGGAATTGGTCTCCGGCGACCTGTTCGTCTTCGGGGGGCCGTCGCGTTTCGCGTTCCACGGTGTGCCGAAGGTTTTCCCGGGGACGGCAGGTCCCGAGTCGGGGATGAGGCGCGGTCGGCTCAATCTGACCCTGCGCGAGACCGGTCTGGACGGGGCGGGGCCGGCCGGGGCCTGATCCGGCAGGAACGGGCCGGGCGGGGCCGGATCGGCCGGGACCTGATCCGGCGGGATCGGGGCGTGGTGATCATGTGGCCGTATGGTCGTGGCAACCGTAGGGCCGCGGAGAGCGTCTTGCCCCGGATGCCGTTTCGTCGCGGCGTGCGGGCCGTGGGGCCGGGGAGGCCGTGGGCCGGGGTCGTTCACCGGCGCACCGGGTCACTCCGCGGACCCGTTCCGGTTCCCGCCGTCCGCGCCCGGGGCGGATACTGACGATGCACAGCGATGACGGGCAACACCCGTGGAAGGCGAGTGACCATGAAGCTCATACAGCTGATCCTGAACATCCTGTGGGTGGTGTTCTGCGGATTCTGGATGGCCCTCGGGTACCTGGTTGCCGCGATCATCTGTTTCGTGCTGATCGTGACGATTCCGTTCGGCATCGCCTCCCTGCGCCTCGCGGGCTATGTGCTGTGGCCGTTCGGGCGGACGACCGTGGAGCGGCCCGACGCGGGGGCGCCCTCCTTCATCGGCAATGTGATCTGGCTCGTCTTCGCCGGGTGGTGGCTCGCGCTGGGGCACCTCCTCACCAGCATCCCGCTGTTCGTGTCGATCATCGGCATCCCCTTCGGCTGGGCGAACCTGAAGCTGATCCCCGTCTCGCTCATGCCGCTGGGCCGGGAAGTGGTCCCGAGCGACGAGGCATTCGGGGGCCGGTAGGGGTCTTCCGGCACCTGTCAGTGACGGCGTTTCGGCCGCCGCCCCCTCGGAGGGGTGGCGGCCGAAACGCCGTCACGGGCGGTGGCCCGCCATCTGTTCCAGTCTGGCGATCCGTTCCGCCATCGGCGGGTGGGTCGAGAACAGTTTGGACATGCCCTGTCCGGGGCGGAACGGGTTCGCGATCATCATGTGGCTCGCGGTCTCGATCCTCGGCTCCGGGGGCAGCGGAAGCCGTTTCGTGCCCGCTTCGAGCTTCCGCAGGGCACCGGCCAGGGCGAGCGGGTCGCCGGTCAGCTGGGCTCCGGAGGCGTCCGCCTCGTACTCGCGGGAGCGGCTGACGGCGAGCTGGATGAGTGAGGCGGCGACCGGGCCGAGGATCATGATCAGCAGCGTGCCGAGGAAGCCGGGGCCCTCGTCGTTGTCGGACCGGCCCACCGGGATCAGCCAGGCGAAGTGGACCAGGAACATGACCACGGAGGCCAGCGCTCCGGCGACGGACGAGATCAGGATGTCGCGGTTGTAGACGTGGCTCAGCTCGTGGCCGAGCACTCCGCGCAGCTCCCGCTCGTCCAGGATCTGCAGGATGCCCTCGGTGCAGCAGACCGCGGCGTTGCGCGGGTTGCGGCCGGTGGCGAAGGCGTTGGGTGCCTGCGTCGGGGAGATGTAGAGCCGGGGCATGGGCTGCCGGGCGGCCGTGGAGAGCTCCCGGACCATGCGGTAGAGCTGGGGTGCCTCGAATTCGCTGACGGGCCGGGCCCGCATGGCCCTGAGCGCCAGCTTGTCGCTGTTCCAGTACGCGTAGGCGTTGGTGCCGACGGCCACGAGGAGCGCGACGACCAGGCCCGTACGTCCGAAGAAGCTTCCGATGAGGATGATGAGTGCGGACAGGCCCCCGAGGAGTACGGCGGTTCTCAGCCCGTTGTGCCGGCGGTGCACGGTACGCCCTCCAAGTGGTGCGGCAGGGGAACCCTTTGCTTGGTGATCTCCACTCCCTCAGTGGAGCCTCCCGTACGGGTCAACGCCAGGCGGGAGGAGCTGGTTCCCCGGCCCGCGCCGCCGCAGGGCGGGGCCTGTCCGGCGCTCGCGGGCCGGACCGGCCGATGGGCCGTACGGGTCAGGGGCCGCGCGTGCGCCAGCCCGGCACCGGGGCCCCGGCCCCGGGCGGGGCGTAGCGGCGCCGGAGGGGGGTCTCAGCGCCGCAGGGGGCGTTTCAGCGCTGGGCGGGGAGGCCGGCGATCGCGAGGGCCTCGGGGTCCGGCGTGACCTCGCTGGTGCAGTGGGCGCAGCGGGAGGCGATGGCCGGGATCTCGGTGTAGCAGCGGGGGCAGTCGCGCACGGCGGCCTTGATGTCGACCTTCTCCTCCGCCTTGGCGAAGCGGCTCTGGACCTTCGCCATGGGGACGACGACGCCGAAGTAGAGCACCGCCGCGGTGATCAGGAACGCGATGGCGGCGGCGAGGAACTTCCCGTACGGGAAGATGGCGCCCTCGACCGAGAACTGCGCCGAGCTGAAGTCGCCGACGGACCCGGTGGCGAGGCCGATCAGCGGGGTGATGAAGGCCGTGCTGAATCCGGTGACCACTGCGGTGAACGCCGCTCCGACGGCCAGACCGATGGCCATGGAGATGATGTTTCCGCGCAGGATGAAGTCTTTGAACCCGTTCAGCACTGCTCTTGCTCCTCTTGGAATGGCTCTGGGGGGGATGTGCGGGCAAGACCATGCCCTGTATGAGCCGTTCCGGGCAAACCGATCTTCGGTAAGTAGGAAGAGTCCGAAGAGTTCGGAAGAGTTCAGAAGAGATTGACGGCGGCGAACCGGAGGACGGTCTGCGGGACGCCCGAGAGCACGATGCCCGCCACGGCGGTGAGGGCGATCGCCGCGGTGAGGGAGGCCGGGACGCGATGCCTGGTGGGGGCGGGCGCGCTCGTGTCCGCCGGGGCCGCCTCCCCGGCCGTTTCCGGGGTCCGCTCCCCGCTCTCCTCCGGGACCCGCTCCCCGGCCCCCTCGGGGGCGCGGAAGAGCGTCGCGGTCCACTGGAGGTAGTAGTAGAGCGCGATCACGACGTTGACGGCCATGACGACGGCGAGCCAGCCGAGTCCGGCGTCGACGGCCGCGGAGAAGACCGTGACCTTGGCGAAGAGGCCGATGATGCCGGGCGGCAGACCGGCCAGGCAGAGCAGGAAGAAGGCCATCGCCAGGGCGGCGAGGGGGCGGGTGGCATACAGGCCGCGGTAGTCGGTGATCCGGTTGCCGGGGTTCGTACGGGCGACGAGGGCGGCCACCGCGAAGGCGCCGAGGTTCACGACGGCGTACATGAGGGCGTACGCGACGGTGGAGCCGATGTGCCCGTCGCTGGAGTACCCGGCCGCGGCGATCGGCACCAGGAGGTAGCCGGCCTGGGCGACGGACGACCAGGCGAGCAGGCGTACGGCGCTGCGGGCGCGGCCGGCGTCCTGGCGCAGGGCGGCGACGTTGCCGATCGTCATCGTGAGCGCGGCGAGGACTGCGAGGGCCGGTCCCCAGACGTCGGCGTAGGCCGGGAACGCGATCACGGTGACGAGGACGAGGCCGGAGAAGCCGACCGCCTTGCCGACGACCGAGAGGTACGCGGCGACCGGAAGGGGCGCACCGATGTAGGTGTCGGGGACCCAGAAGTGGAAGGGCGCGGCGGCCGTCTTGAACGCGAAGCCGACCAGGGTGAGGGCGACGCCCGCCCCGGCGAGGGTGGCGAATCGGTCGGGCACGTCGTCGAGCCGGGCGGCGATCTCGGTGAGGTGCAGGGTTCCGGTGGTGGCGTACACGAAGCTGACGCCGAGCAGTGTGACGGCGGTCGCGACGACGGAGGAGAGGAAGAACTTCAGCGCGGCCTCGGAGGAGCGCCGGTCGCCGCGCTTGATGCCGACGAGGGCGAAGGCGGGCAGCGAGGCGACTTCGAGGGCGACGACGAGGGTGGCGAGGTCGCGGGCGGCGGGCAGGAGGGCGGCGCCGGCCGCGGAGGACAGCAGCAGGAACCAGAATTCGCCCGCCGGGAGCCTGCGGGTGTCGCCGACCGAGAGCAGGGCGGTGAGCAGGGCGCCGCCGAGGACGAGGGCCTGGATGACCAGGGCGAAGTGGTCGGCGGTGTAGCTGCACGCGGTGCCGCCCGGCGCGGCGGCCGCCTCGGTGAGGCAGAAGGTGGAGCGGTCGCCGTCGCGCAGCGGGACGAGGAGGGCGAGGGCGGCAACGAGTCCGGCGATGGTCAGCGTGCCGAGGAGCGGCTTGCGTTCCTCGGGGAGGAAAAGGTCGGCGACCAGGACGATCAGGGCGACGGCCGCCACGACGACCGGGGGTGCGATCGCGAGCCAGTCGACGGACTGGACGAGGCCGGTGCTCCCGGCCGCGGGGGTGACGAGGCCGGTGGTGCTCCCGGCCGCGGTGGTGACGAGGCCCGGGGTGAGGACGGCTGCGGTCACGACTTGCCTCCTGCGAGGAGCTTCTGCACGGCCGGGTCGGTGAGGCCGAGGAGGACGGCGGGCCACAGACCGGCGAGGACGGTGAGGGCGGCGAGCGGGGTCCAGGCGGCGAACTCGTACGCCCGGACGTCGGTGAGCTGCGGTTCCTCGCGCCGCTCGCCCATGCAGACCCGCCGTACGACCATGAGCATGTACGCGGCGGTGAGCAGGGTGCCGAACGCGGCGATCGACATGAAGGTGAGGAAGGCCGGGCGGCTGAGGCCGTCCGCGGGGTCGAAGGAGCCGAACAGGGCGAGCATCTCGCCCCAGAATCCGGCGAGGCCCGGCAGCCCCAGGGAGGCGACGGCGGCGAAGGCGAGGAGGCCGCCGAGACGGGGGGCCCGGCCGTAGAGCGCGGCCCCGGTGGCGCCGGAGAGGGTGTCGAGGTCGGCCGTGCCGTACCGGTCCTTGACCGCGCCGACCAGGAAGAACAGCAGGCCGGTGATGAGGCCGTGGGCGATGTTGGCGAAGAGCGCGCCGTTGACCCCGGTGGGTGTCATGCTCGCGATGCCGAGGAGCACGAAGCCCATGTGTCCGACGGAGGAGTACGCGATCAGCCGCTTGAGGTCGCCCTTCGAGCCGGGGCGGACCAGGGCCAGGCAGGCGAGCGATCCGTAGATGATGCCGACCACCGCGAAGGCGGCGAGGTAGGGCGCGAAGGTCTGCATCCCGTCGGGGGCGACGGGGAGCAGGAGGCGGACGAATCCGTACGTGCCCATCTTCAGCAGGACGCCCGCGAGGAGGACCGAGCCGACGGTCGGGGCCGCGGTGTGGGCGTCGGGCAGCCAGCTGTGCAGCGGCCACATCGGGGTCTTCACGGCGAGCCCGATGCCGATCGCCAGAACGGCGATGACCTGCACGGACGAGGTGAGCCCACGGCCGTTGTCAGTGGCGAGTGCCACCATGTCGAAGGTGCCGCTCTTCAGCCCGACGAGGAGCAGGCCCAGCAGCATGATCACCGAGCCGAGCAGTGTGTAGAGGATGAACTTCCAGGCGGCGGCCTGCCTCTGCGCACCGCCCCAGCGGGCGATGAGGAAGTACATCGGGATGAGCACCGTCTCGAACGCCAGGAAGAACAGCATCAGGTCGAGGACGGCGAAGGTCGCGAGGGTGCCGGACTCCAGGACGAGGAGGAGCGCGACGAATGCCTTCGGGGAGGGGCCCGCGGGCGGCTTGAAGTAGCTGTGGAGCGCGCAGAGGAAGGTCAGCAGCGCGGTCAGCACGAGAAGGGGGAGCGAGATGCCGTCGGTGCCGAGGTGGATGCGGACGTCGAGCGCCGGGATCCAGCTGATGTCGGTGGTGGCCTGCATCGTCGACGGGTGGCCGTGGTCGAAGCCCGCGGCGAGCAGGATCGCGGCGACGAGTACGGCTCCGGTGACGGTCGTGCCGTGGCGGAGCACGGCCTGGTCGGGGCCGGTGCCCTTCAGTCCGGGCGGGGCGGGCAGCAGGGCGGCCACGGCGCCGAGGAGCGGGGCGACGACGATGAACGCGAGAAGGAACTGCATCACGGATTCGCTGATATCGATCACGGCTCACGACCCGGCGTTGAGGTTGGCGAGGACGACGGCGGCGATCGCCAGAACCAGGGAACCGGCGAGCAGCGCGCCGAGGTAGGTCTGCACGTTGCCGGTCTGGGCGCGGCGGACGACGGTGCCGAGCAGGCGTGCGCCGGCTCCGGAGCCGCGGACGTAGGTGTCGACGACCTCGCGGTCCAGGAAGCGGACGAGGCTCGCCGCGGCCCGGACGGGGCGGACGAACAGCGTCGTGTACAGGGCGTCGAGGTGGAAGCCCGCGGCGGCCGGGCGGTGGAGCGGGCCGAGCAGCAGGCGGCCGGGGTCGGCCGGGTCGGGGGCGTCGCCGTCGGTTCCGTAGGCGGCGGTGTGTGCCGACAGGGCCTGGGCCTCGACGAGGGCGGGTTCGGCGTCGGGGTGGGCGACGACCGTGCCGACGGGGGTGCGGGCGGCGAGCGCGGAGGTGTGGCGCCAGGCGGCGTAGGTGAGGAGGCCGCCGACGAGGCCGACGCCGGTGGAGAGGACGGCGGTGGTCACCGAGGGGGTGAGGGCGTTTTTGTCGAACCACTCCGTGAGCGTGCCGGCGGCCAGTCCGAAGGCGATGGTGGGGACGGCGAGCACCCACAGGGGGGCGGTCATGGCGATGGGCTGCCTGCCGTGGTCGGGGGCCTCGGCGCCGCGGCCCCGGAAGGCGAGTAGCCAGAGGCGGGTGGCGTACGCGGCGGTGAGGACGGCGGCGAGCAGTCCGGCGACGAGTACGGTCCAGCCGGCGGCGGCCGGGGCGACGTGCCGCTCCCCGAGCGCAGTGTGCTCGGCGGCGACGAGGACGGCTTCCTTGGAGAAGAAGCCGGCGAACGGCGGGATGGCGGCGAGGGCGAGCAGGGCGACGGTCATCGTCCAGTAGGCGTCCGGGACGCGCTTCGTCAGGCCGCTCAGGCGGGACATGGCGGCCAGTGAGTTGGTCCCGGCGGCGTGGATGACGACGCCCGCCGCGAGGAAGAGGACGGCCTTGAACGCGCCGTGCGAGAGGAGGTGGAAGACGGCGGCCCCGCGGTCGCCGACGGCCAGGGCGCCGGACATGTAGCCGAGCTGGCCGATGGTCGAGTAGGCGAGGACGCGCTTGATGTCGTCCTGGGCGAGGGCGGCGAGGCCCGAGCCGATCATCGTGATCGCCGCCATGACGGCGAGGACGACGAGGGCCGCGCCGGACGCGGCGAAGACGGGGAGGAGGCGGGCCACGAAGTAGATGCCGGCGGCGACCATCGTCGCTGCGTGGATCAGCGCGGAGACGGGGGTGGGGCCGGCCATCGCGTCGGGCAGCCAGGTGTGCAGGGGGAACTGCGCCGACTTGCCCGCGACGCCCGCGAGGAGCAGCAGGGCGATGAGGGTGGGATGGTCGAGGCCGCCGTTCGCGACGGCGCCCAGGATGCCGGTGATGCGGAACGTGCCGGTGTCGGCGGCGAGCGCGAACAGGCCGATCAGGAAGGGGACGTCGCCGAGCTTGGTGACCAGGAACGCCTTGAGGGAGGCGGCGCGGGCCTCGGGCGTCTCCCAGTAGTGGCCGACGAGGAAGTACGAGCAGATGCCCATGATCTCCCAGCCGACCAGGAGCACCATCACGTCGCCGGAGTAGACGACGAGCAGCATCGCGGAGGTGAAGAGGGAGACGAGGGCGGTGTACGAGGGGTAGCGGGGGTCGTCGCGCAGGTAGGCGGTCGAGTAGATCTGCACGCAGGTCGCGACGAGCCCGACCAGGACGGCGACGAGGACGGCGAAGCCGTCGAGGTGCAGGGCGAGGTCGATGGGGACGGAGCCGGTGGGGGTGAGCCGGGTCGCGGCGTCGATGGCCCGGCCGCCGCCCTGGCGCGAGGCGACGAGGACGGCGAGCACGAAGGCGGTGAAGGTCGGCAGTACGGCCAGGGGGCGTACGTATCCGGGGGCGAAGAGAAGCGTGCGAAGCCCCGTCTCGGGGCGGTGGCGGGAGACGGCCGGGCCGAGGAGGAGGCCGGCCGCGGCGCCCAGGAAGGGGAGGAGGGGGACGAGGACGGCGAGGGTCGTGGTGGTCACGCGGTGGCCTCTGCCTTCTTTGCCTTCCCTGCCGCAGCAGTGGCCTGGTCTTCGGTGTCGGGCTCGTCGCCGGGGAGGGATTCGGCGGCGTCGGTCTCGGCGGTGTCGCGGAGCCGGTCGATGTCCGAGGTGCCGCGGTTGCGGTACACGGCGAGGACGATCGCCAGGCCGATGCCGATCTCCGCCGCCGCGACGGCGATGGTGAAGAGGGCGAGGGCCTGGCCGCCGTGCAGGGTGTCGCGGAGCCAGACGTCGAAGGCGACCAGGTTGAGGTTGACGGCGTTGAGCATCAGCTCGACGGACATCAGGACGAGGATCGCGTTGCGGCGGGCGAGCACTCCGTACAGCCCGACGCAGAAGAGGAGGGCGGCGAGCACGGCGGGATAGGCGAGGTGCATCAGCTCTGCTCCTTACCGCGCTTGCGGGACAGGACGATCGCGCCGACCAGGGCGGCGAGCAGCAGGACGGAGAGTGCTTCGAACGGCAGCACCCAGTGCCGGAAGAGGAAGGAGCCGGTGACCTCGGTCGAGCCCTGGGCCGGTCCGTCCAGGTCGATCCAGGTGGTGCGGAAGGCGTCGACGACGACCCAGACGAGTGCGCCGGCGGCGGCGACCGCCACGCCGAGGGCCGCCCAGCGGTTGCCCGAGTCGGCGTCCGGGGAGCGGCCGATGGGGGCCTTGGTGAGCATCAGCCCGAAGAGGAGGAGGACGACCACGGAACCGACGTAGATCAGTACCTGCACCCAGGCGATGAACTCGGCGGTGAGCAGGAGGTACTCGACGGCGAGCCCGCCGAGCGCCACGACCAGCCAGAGGGCGGCGTGCACCAGTTGCCTGGTCGTGACGGTGACGAGGGCCGCTCCGAGGGTGGCGAGGCCGACGAGGAGGAAGGCGATCTCGATGCCGGTCGGGGAGAGGAAGCCGGAAGGGGCCGCGGTGGTCGCGGTGGCTGTGGTGGCCGTGGCTGCCGTAGTGGCTGCGGCGATCGCTGTGGCTGCGAGTGTCACTCCTCCCCCTCCGCTTCCTGCTGGTTCTGCTGGATCTGCTGAGCTTCCTGGGCTTCCTGGGCGCGTTGGGCTTCGAGTTTCTCCGCCGTCTTGCGGGCGGCGGCGATCTCCTTCGGCTCCTCGGCGCCGGGGTCGAGCGCGGGCGGTTCCGGCACCGTCCACATCCAGGCGCGGAGTTTGTCGCGCTCATGGGTGAGTTCGAGGATGTCCGTCTCCGCGTACTCGAACTCCGGTGACCAGAACAGCGCGTCGAAGGGGCACACCTCGATGCAGATGCCGCAGTACATGCAGAGCGAGAAGTCGATCGCGAAGCGGTCCAGGACGTTGCGGCTGCGCTCGCGGCCACCGGGGGCGGCGGCGGGCACCGTCTCCTTGTGGGAGTCGATGTAGATGCACCAGTCCGGGCACTCACGGGCGCAGAGCATGCAGACCGTGCAGTTCTCCTCGAACAGCGCGATGACGCCGCGGGAGCGGGGCGGGAGTTCGGGCTGGACGTCCGGGTACTGCGCGGTGACCGTCTTCCGCGTCATCGTCCGCAGGGTGACGGCCAGCCCCTTGGCCAGGCCGGAGCCGGGGATGCGGGGCCGGGAGGGCGGGTGCGACTCGGCCATCAGTTGATCGCCACCTTCACGATGCCGGTGAGCGCGATCTGCGCGAGAGCGAGCGGGACGAGGGTGGTCCAGGCGAGCTTCTGCAGCTGGTCCTCGCGCAGCCGGGGATAGGTCACCCGCAGCCAGATGACGACGAAGGCGAGGACCGCGGTCTTGAGGAGCGTCCAGACCCAGCCGAGCCCGTCGGCGCCGAGCGGGCCGTGCCAGCCGCCGAGGAAGAGAACGCTGGTCAGCGCGGACAGGACGACGATGCCCGCGTACTCGGCGAGCAGGAAGAGCGCGAAGCGCAGCCCGGTGTACTCGGTGTACGCGCCGAAGATGATCTCGGAGTCGGCGACCGGCATGTCGAAGGGCGGGCGCTGGAGCTCGGCGAGTCCGGCCACGAAGAAGACCAGGGCGCCGACGATCTGCCAGGGCAGCCACCACCACTCGAAGGCGTCGAGGATGCCCGTCAGGGAGACGGTCCCGGCCGCCATCGCGACGGAGGCGGCGGCGAGCAGCATCGGCAGTTCGTACGCGAGCAGCTGGGCGGCGGTGCGCAGGCCCCCGAGGAGGGAGAACTTGTTGGCCGAGGCCCAGCCCGCCATCAGCGAGCCGAGCACCCCGACGCCCATCACGGCGAGCACGAAGAAGATGCCCGCGTCGACGGCCGTCCCGACCGCGCTCTCGCCGGGTCCGACCGGAATGGCGACGAGCACGAGGAGGTACGGGAGAAGCGCGACGGCCGGGGCGAGCTGGAAGACCCGGCGGTCGGCCCGGTCCGGGACGATGTCCTCCTTCTGCGCGAACTTCACGCCGTCCGCCACGAGCTGCGCCCAGCCGTGGAAGCCGCCCGCGTACATGGGGCCGAGGCGGCCCTGCATGTGGGCCATCACCTTGTGCTCGGTCTGCCCCACGACGAGCGGGAGGACCATGAACACGGCGAAGACGATGACGAGCCGGAGGGCGACGTCGAGTACGTCGTTCACGCGGTATCGCCTCCGGCGGTGCTGTCGGGGGTGTCCGGGTTCTCGGACTGCGGGGACTGGGGTGACTTCGGTGACCTGGGGGACGTGTGCTCGGGGCCGTCGGAACGCTCGGGAGCGCTCGTGTCCGGGGACTCGCCCGAGGGCCCGTCCGGCTCGCCCGGTTCCGTGGCGGGTTCCACACCCGGTTCCGCACTCGGTTCCGCACTCGGTTCCGGGCCCTGTTCCGCACCCGGTTCGAAGGCCGGGCGGGCGTGGTGCCAGGGGGCGTCGCTGCTTCCGGCCCTCGGCGCTTCGCGCCGCCGAGCCGCCGGCCCCTGCTGCTGCGCCGAGTCCTGATCCCCTTCCGCCCTCTGCTGGCTCGCCGAGCCCTGGGACGCGCTGCGGTTGCGGCGCGGGGTGGCCGAGGGGGCGGTGGGGCCGGCGGGCGGGGTCGTCGCCGGAGCGTCGGCGTCGGCGGCCGGGGGCGTCGCCGGAGCGTCGGCAGCCGGAGCGGCGGCTTCGGTCGGGGTCGTCGTCGCCGGTCCCGTGCGCCGGCTCGCCGAACCCTCGCTCGCACTGCGGCTGCGGCGCGGGGTGGCTGCCGGAGCGGCGGTTTCGGTGGCCGGGGCTGCCTCCGTCGCCCCCGTGCGCCGGCTCGCCGAGCCCTCGCTCGCGCTGCGGCTGCGGCGCACGGGGCGGTCGCCCGCCGCGCGCGGGGTGCGGGCCGGGCGGGACGGGGCGGGCGGGAGCTGCCCCTTCAGGGGGCCCCACTCGTTCGGGTCGGGGACGCCGGGCGGCAGCATCGTGCGCCGCTTCGCGCCGCCGTGCTCCGACTCGCCCGGCTCCTTCGCACCCGGCCACGCCTTCGCGACGCGTGCCGCCAGCACGAAGTCCTTGCGCAGCGGGTGACCCTCGAAGCCCTCGGGCAGCAGCAGCGGCACGAGGTGCGGGTGGCCCTCGAAGCCGATGCCGAACATCTCGTGGGTCTCGCGCTCGTGCCAGGCCGCGCCCGCGTAGACGCCGACGGCCGTGGGCAGGACGGCGGCGTCGTGCGGAACGGTCGTACGGATCAGGAGCCGCCGGACCCCGCCGTCGGCCAGGGCCGCGACATGGGCGCAGATCTGGAAGCCGGTGCCCGGTTCGTCGACCGCGCTCAGCCAGTCGAAGTAGGTGCAGCCCAGCCGGTCTCGGGCCGTTTCGAGGGCGGTGATCCAGGAGGCCGCCGGTACGTCGACGGTCAGCAGGTCGTAGGCGTGCTCGGCCGTCGCACCCTCGCCGAAGAGCTCGGCGGCGGCGTCCGGCAGCCGGTCGTAGGCATCGGCGGCAGCGGTGCCGGTCATGCTCGGTCCTCTCCCGGGGTCTTTCGTGCGCCGCCCTCTTCCAGGGTTCGTGCGCCGTCCTCTCCCCGGGGCTGCGGGGCGGCGACCAGGTCGCTGCGCAGTGCGGCGGTGGAGGGCCGGCCGCCGCCCGTCGCGTACCGCTCCCCCAGCGACTCGCGGGCGATCTTCTCCTGGAGCTTGAGGATGCCCTGGAGCAGCGCCTCGGGCCGGGGCGGGCAGCCGGGGACGTAGACGTCGACCGGGATGATCTGGTCGACGCCCTTGGTCACGGAGTACGAGTCCCAGTACGGGCCGCCGCAGTTGGAGCAGGCGCCGAAGGAGATGACGTACTTGGGCTCGGGCATCTGCTCGTACAGCCGCTTCACGGCCGGGGCCATCTTGTCCGTCACCGTGCCGGAGACGATCATCAGGTCGGCCTGGCGCGGGCCGGGCGCGAACGGGATCACGCCGAGCCGGATGAAGTCGTGCCGGGCCATGGAGGCGGCGATGAATTCGATGGCGCAGCAGGCGAGCCCGAAGTTGAAGACCCAGAGGCTGTAGCGGCGGCCCCAGTTCAGGACCACCTTCATCGGTTCGGGTGCCAGGCGCGACAGGACGCCGAGCCGCTTGGGCTCCGGCAGGAACGTCGGTACGGCCTGCGGTTCGGCCCCTTCGTCGGCCTGCGGCCCGGACGCCTCGTGGGCCTGCGGGCTGGTCACGTCCATTCGAGGACGCCCTTCTTCCATGCGTAGAGCAGTCCCACGGCCAGGAAGCCGAGGAAGACGAACATCTCCACCAGCGTCGTCGCCCCGTATCCGGGCGCGGCGAACACGGTCGCCCACGGGAACAGGAAGATCGAATCGACGGCGAAGATCACGTACAGGAAGGCATAGACGTAATAACGGACCTGGGTATGTGCCCATCCTTCACCCACCGGGTCCACGCCGCACTCGTACGTCAGGAGCTTCTCCGGCGTCGGGACCACGGGGCGCAGCAGTCGGCCGGCCCCGAAGGCGACCGCGACGAACAGCACGCCGAGCACGGCGAGCAGTCCGACCACGGAATAGCCGTGGAAGTAGTCCGACGCGAGAACGGTCGATCCCGGCAGGTCCGCCACGTCCGTCCCCCGCTCCCTCGAAATCCGTTCGGCGATCTGTACGCACGGGAGTCTAGGCCCTGCTAAAGGGAGGGTAAGCAGCCGTGTCGGACATCTGGTGGGGTTATCCCCCCGTCGTCCCACCCAGGAGCCCCATGGCATGTGCGGGGGGCGGCCCGGCAGGCTTGGGTTCATGACCACGAGCTCTCAGGCATCCGACGACGACCGGCCGCGGCGGTTCGTCCGTCTCGCTCCCGACCGGTGGACCTGGAAGGAGCTGGCCCATCTGCTGATCGACTTCCCCGCGACCCTGTTCGGGTTCCTCTACGCAGTGATCATGGTCGGTGTCGGGGTGGGGCTCGCGGTCACGGTGATCGGTCTGCCCCTGCTCGCGGCCGGACTGCACGGGGCGCGCCTGATCGGGAGGGCCGAGCGGGGCCGGGCGCGGGTGTTGCTCGGGCTCCGGATCGACGAACCGAGTCCGATGGTGCTGTCCCGGAGGGCGAAGGGTTTCTTCCCCTGGCTGTGGTCGAGCCTCAAGGACCCGGTGGGCTGGCGGGCGGTGCTGTACTCCTTCGTCCGGCTGCCCTGGGGCATTCTCACCTTCACGGTGGTGCTCGTGAGCCTCCTGTTGCTGTGGCCGGCGCTTCCCGGCATCGCGCGGCTCTTCGCCGACGGGGACCGGATGATGGTGCGCGGGCTGCTCTCGCCCTCCGACGAGCTGGAGCGCAGGATCGCCGAGCTGGAGTCGGACCGGGGGGTGGTCGTGGACACGGCAGCCGCCGACCTGCGCCGTATCGAACGCGACCTCCACGACGGCGCCCAGGCCCGCCTCGTCGCCCTCGCCATGGGCCTGGGCCTGGCGAAGGAGAAGCTCACCGACGACCCCGAGGCCGCCGCCCGCATGGTCGACGAGGCCCACGGCGAGGTCAAGATCGCCCTCCAGGAACTCCGCGACCTCGCCCGCGGCATCCACCCCGCCGTCCTCACCGACCGAGGACTCGACGCCGCACTCTCCGCCGTCGCCTCCCGCTGCACCGTCCCCGTCACCGTCGAAGTGGACCTGGACTCCCGCCCGGCCCAGGCGATCGAGGGCATCGCGTACTTCACCGTCTCCGAACTGCTGCAGAACGTGAGCAAGCACAGCGCGGCCCGCTCCGCCACCGTCGACGTGTGGCGGACCGCGAACCGGCTGATGCTCCAGGTCGCCGACGACGGCCGCGGCGGGGCCCGGCTGGACGGCGGTACGGGAATGGCGGGGCTGGCCGAGCGGCTGGGCGCCGTCGACGGGCTGTTCGTCGTCGACTCCCCGGTCGGCGGGCCGACGAGGGTCACGGCGGAACTGCCCTGGCGGGACCGGGACGGGGCCGCTGGGCGGGACCGGGCCAGGAGCCGTTCCCGGAACGGCTGACGCCCCCGCGCCCCGGCCCGTGAAGGGCCCGCGACGCTCCCGGGGGTGGGGAAAACCCCCGGCCGAAGAGGGAGATCCTCCTCATGGTGCGCCGATCCGCGACACCGCACTCTTGATGTACCAACCGACGTACCGGCCGAAGCCCGGCTCGACCCGCGCGCACCGGCCGGAAACCCCGCGCTGCGGACCGCGCCGCGGACCGCACCACAGACCGCGCCACAGACCGCCGAGAAGGAACGGACAGCACCCATGACCACTGCATACGGACCGAACACTCGGGACCTCCAGCGGTCCGGGGCCGGTCATGGGGACCGCTCCCTGGTGAAGCGGCTCCCGCCCGTGCTGCGCGCGCCCATCGAGGGCCGGACCTGGCGCGAGTTCGCGTATCTGATGCTGAGCCTGCCGATCTCCCTGGTCGCGTTCAGCCTCGCGATCACCCTGACGGCGCTGGGCTTCGGCATGCTGATCACCTTCCTCGGCATCCCGATCCTGGCCGCCGCGCTGACCATGTGCCGCGGCTTCGGCGCGATGGAGCGGGCGCGGGCGCGGGCCCTGCTGAACGCGGACGTGGCGAGCCCGCCGCCGGCCCGGGGCAGCACCGGTGGTCCGCTGTCCTGGATGGGCGCGGTCATCAAGAGCGGGGTGTCCTGGCGGCACCTGCTGTACTCGCTGCTGCACATGCCCTGGGCGATCTTCGCCTTCAGCGTCTCGCTGGTGCTCTGGTCGTGGGGGTGGACCCTGCTCACCTACCCGCTGTGGAAGTGGGTGCTCCCGGTCTCCGCCCACGTCGGCACGAGCGGCATCCAGCTGTACAGCAACCGCTCGCACACGGTCCGCCTCGACACCCCCTTCGAGCTGGCTGTGACCAGCGCGTTCGGCCTGGTTCTCGTCCTCGTCACGCCGTGGATCATCCGCGGTCTGGCGGCCGTGGACCGGACCATGGTCGTCGGGCTGCTCGGCCCCTCCCGGCTCGCGACCCGCGTCGTCGAGCTGGAGTCGGACCGGGGGGTGGTCGTGGACACGGCAGCCGCCGACCTGCGCCGCATCGAACGCGACCTCCACGACGGCGCCCAGGCCCGCCTCGTCGCCCTCGCCATGGATCTGGGCCTGGCGAAGGAGAAGCTCACCGACGACCCCGAGGCCGCCGCCCGCATGGTCGACGAGGCCCACGGCGAGGTCAAGATCGCCCTCCAGGAACTCCGCGACCTCGCCCGCGGCATCCACCCCGCCGTCCTCACCGACCGAGGACTCGACGCCGCACTCTCCGCCGTCGCCTCCCGCTGCACCGTCCCCGTCACCGTCGAAGTGGACCTGGACTCCCGCCCGGCCCAGGCGATCGAGGGCATCGCGTACTTCACCGTCTCCGAACTGCTGCAGAACGTGAGCAAGCACAGCGCGGCCCGCTCCGCCACCGTCGACGTGTGGCGGACCGCGAACCGGCTGATGCTCCAGGTCGCCGACGACGGCCGCGGCGGGGCCGATCCGTCGACGGGCAGCGGGCTGGCGGGGCTGGCCGAACGGCTGGACGCGGTGGACGGCGTCCTCGTCGTGGACTCCCCGGTCGGCGGGCCGACGCGGATCACGGCCGAGCTTCCGTGGCGCGGCTGAGCGCGCCCGTCCGGTGCCGACGCGGCACGTCCCGCCGCCGGGGGGACGTGCCCGTTCCGTACCGGCCCGGCGCGTCCCACTGACAGCGCCGGGCCGGTACGACTGCGGGGCCGAGGACAGAGGCCGGGCCCGGGGCCGAGGACAGAGGCCGGGGCACAGAGACCGGGCCCGGGGCCGAGCACACAGGCCGGCGCCAGGGCCGAGGACAGGAGCCCCGGCCCCGGACCCCCGGGCCCTTTCACGCCCCTCCCGCTCCCTCTTTCGCTCCCGCTCCCTCTCCCCCCTTTGCGGTACCGGCCCTGCCCGAAGTCCCCCCGGCGGCTGAGGACACCGCACCGGCGATACTGGGATGCTGGAGATCGTAGGGCTGGGACCAGCGAACAGTGGGGGGCCAAGGCTTCATGGTGGAGGACAGGGTGCGAGTGGTCATCGCCGAGGATTCGGTGCTGCTCCGGGAAGGGCTGACCCGGTTGCTGACCGATCTCGGGCACGACGTCGTCGCCGGAGTCGGGGACGCCGAGGCTCTGATCAAGACGGTGGACGACCTGGCGGCGCAGGACGCGCTGCCCGATGTGGTGGTCGCCGACGTGCGGATGCCTCCGACCCACACCGACGAAGGGGTGCGCGCGGCCGTGCGGCTGCGGAAGGAACACCCCGGGATCGGGGTCCTGGTCCTTTCGCAGTACGTGGAGGAGCAGTACGCGACCGAGCTGCTGGCCGGGTCCAGCCGGGGCGTGGGGTACCTGCTGAAGGACCGCGTCGCCGAGGTCCGGGAGTTCGTGGACGCGGTGGTCCGGGTGGCACAGGGCGGGACGGCCCTGGACCCGGAGGTGGTGGCGCAGCTGCTGGGGCGGAGCCGCAAGCAGGACGTCCTGGCGGGGCTGACGCCGCGCGAGCGCGAGGTGCTCGGCCTGATGGCGGAGGGCCGGACGAACTCCGCCGTGGCCCGGCAGCTGGTGGTGAGCGACGGCGCCGTGGAGAAGCACGTCAGCAACATCTTCCTGAAGCTGGGCCTGTCCCCCAGCGAGGGGGACCACCGCCGGGTGCTCGCCGTGCTGACCTACCTGAACTCCTGACCTGCCTGAACTCCTGAATGGCTGACACCCTGTCAGGTAATTGACGGGCGCCGCTCCGGGGGACCGGCGGGCGCCGCCGCGGGAAGCGGGGAACGAGGAGGGGGGAAGGGGGCGCGAAAAGCCTCCGCCGCCCTTCACCAGGGCCGCCGACGGCCCTCCCCCGCGACCGGGGACCTAGCACAAAAGAATGAGCGCACAGCATCTGCATCGAGTGACTGGGGGGCTTACGAATCATGGCAAACCGGCATAAAACCGCGTTCCAAAAACATGTCCACCATACGATCGCTCCAGGGAAGGCGACCCTTACAGACGTAGGGTGGGCATGGGGACCGCCGGCGGGCCGGCGGGTCCCGAACCGCCGCCCCGAGGGAGGTCCAGTTCAGTGACCAGCCAGGTCAGTAGCCCAGCCGAACAGGCCGATGAGGCCAGCGAGGCGCTCGTCGGGGGACAGCGCGCCCCCCACTCCGGTCACGCGGGCGCCGATGGGAAGGAAGTCCACCGTCTGGATCGGGTGATCATTCGTTTTGCGGGTGACTCCGGGGACGGCATGCAGCTGACGGGGGACCGTTTCACTTCGGAGACGGCTTCGTTCGGGAACGATCTGTCGACGCTGCCGAACTTCCCTGCCGAGATCCGGGCTCCTGCCGGGACACTGCCGGGGGTGTCGTCGTTCCAGCTGCATTTCGCCGATCACGACATCCTCACGCCGGGTGACGCCCCGGACGTGCTGGTGGCGATGAACCCGGCCGCGCTGAAGGCGAACATCGCCGATGTGCCGCGCGGGGCCGAAATCATCGTGAACACCGACGAGTTCACCAAGCGGCCGATGGCGAAGGTCGGTTACGAAACGTCTCCACTGGAGGACGGGTCGCTGGACGCCTACAGCGTGCACCCGGTGCCGCTGACGACGCTGACGGTCGAGGCGCTGAAGGAGTTCGGCCTTTCGCGCAAGGAGGCCGAGCGGTCGAAGAACATGTTCGCGCTGGGGCTGCTGTCGTGGATGTACCACCGCCCCACGGAGAACACCGAGACGTTCCTGCGGCGGAAGTTCGCGAAGAAGCCGCAGATCGCCGAGGCGAACGTGGCGGCGTTCCGCGCGGGGTGGAATTTCGGTGAGACGACGGAGGACTTCGCCGTCTCCTACGAGGTGGCTCCGGCCTCGCAGGCCTTCCCTGCGGGGACGTACCGCAATATTTCGGGGAACCTGGCGCTGTCCTACGGGCTGGTGGCCGCGTCCCGGCAGGCGGACCTGCCGCTGTACCTGGGCTCGTACCCGATCACTCCGGCCTCGGACATCCTGCACGAGCTGAGCCGGCACAAGAACTTCGGGGTGCGGACCTTCCAGGCGGAGGACGAGATCGCCGGCATCGGTGCCGCACTGGGTGCGGCGTTCGGCGGCTCCCTCGCCGTGACCACCACCTCCGGCCCCGGCGTGGCCCTGAAGTCCGAGACGATCGGGCTGGCGGTGTCGCTGGAGCTGCCGCTGGTGATCGTGGACATCCAGCGCGGCGGCCCCTCGACCGGTCTGCCGACCAAGACCGAGCAGGCCGACCTGCTCCAGGCGATGTACGGGCGCAACGGCGAGGCCCCCGTCCCCGTCATCGCCCCCCGGACCCCGGCGGACTGCTTCGACGCGGCCCTGGAGGCCGCCCGCATCGCCCTGACGTACCGCACCCCGGTCTTCCTGCTCTCCGACGGCTACCTCGCCAACGGCTCCGAGCCCTGGAAGATCCCCGAGCTCGACGAACTGCCCGACCTGCGCGTCCAGTTCGCCACCGGGCCCAACCACCGACTGGACGACGGCACCGAGGTGTTCTGGCCCTACCGGCGCGACCCCCGCACCCTGGCACGCCCCTGGGCGCTGCCCGGCACCCCGGGGCTGGAGCACCGCATCGGCGGGATCGAGAAGCAGGACGGCACCGGGAACATCTCCTACGACCCGGCCAACCACGACTTCATGGTCCGCACCCGCCAGGCCAAGATCGACAACATCGAGGTTCCCGACCTCCACGTCGACGACCCCGACGGCGCCCGCACCCTGGTCCTGGGCTGGGGCTCCACCTACGGCCCCATCACCGCCGCCGTCCGCCGCCTGCGCGCCGCCGGCACCCCCATCGCCCAGGCCCACCTGCGCCACCTCAACCCCTTCCCCGAGAACCTCGGCGAAGTCCTCAAGGCCTACGACAAGGTCGTCGTCCCCGAGATGAACCTCGGCCAGCTCGCCACCCTCGTCCGGGCCAAGTACCTCGTCGACGCACACAGCCACACCCAGGTCAACGGCATGCCGTTCAAGGCCGAACAGCTCGCGGCGGCTCTCAAGGAGGCCATCGATGCCTGACACCAACGAACTGCTCCAGCTGGTGCCCAAGGCCGAGGCCAAGCAGTCCATGAAGGACTTCAAGTCCGACCAGGAAGTGCGCTGGTGCCCCGGCTGCGGTGACTACGCGGTCCTGGCCGCCGTACAGGGCTTCATGCCCGAACTCGGCCTGGCCAAGGAGAACATCGTCTTCGTCTCCGGGATCGGCTGCTCCTCCCGCTTCCCGTACTACATGAACACCTACGGGATGCACTCCATCCACGGCCGCGCCCCGGCCATCGCCACCGGCCTGGCCTCCTCCCGCCGCGACCTGTCCGTCTGGGTGGTCACCGGCGACGGCGACGCCCTGTCCATCGGCGGCAACCACCTCATCCACGCCCTGCGCCGCAACGTCAACCTCAAGATCCTCCTGTTCAACAACCGGATCTACGGACTCACCAAGGGCCAGTACTCCCCGACCTCCGAAGTCGGCAAGATCACCAAGTCCACGCCGATGGGCTCCCTGGACGCCCCCTTCAACCCCGTCTCCCTGGCCCTGGGAGCCGAGGCGTCCTTCGTCGCCCGCACCGTCGACTCCGACCGCAAGCACCTCACCGGTGTCCTGCGCGCGGCGGCCGACCACCCGGGCACGGCGCTGGTGGAGATCTACCAGAACTGCAACATCTTCAACGACGGCGCCTTCGAGGCCCTCAAGGACAAGGACCGCGCCCAGGACGCCGTCATCCGCCTGGAACACGGGCAGCCGATCCGGTTCGGCGCCGACGACACCCGGGGCGTCGTCCGCAACCCCGACACCGGCGACCTCGACGTCGTCACCGTCACCCCCGACAACGAGGACCGCATCCTGGTCCACGACGCCCACAACCCCTCGCCCACCACCGCCTTCGCCCTCTCCCGCCTCGCCGACCCCGACACCCTCCACCACACCCCCATCGGCGTCTTCCGCGACGTCCAGCGCCCCGTCTACGACACCCTCATGGCCCAGCAGCTCGACACCGCCGTCGAACAGCACGGCAAGGGCGACCTCGCCGCCCTCCTCGCCGGCAACGACACCTGGACCGTCGTCGGCTGACCCCACCACCCCGCACCACCGCACCATCCCGCACCACCGTCCCGCCGGACGGGCCACATCCCGGCCCGTCCGGCGACGACGTACCCGGCCCCGGGCCTGTCGGCGCGCACCATGGCGCCATGACCCCCGATCGCCTCGCGTACCGCATCAAACGACGTCTGCTCGGTCGACCCCTCACCACGGAGCGCATCAGCGAGGAGAAGCTGAGCAACCGCACGGCGCTCGGGGTCCTCGCCTCCGACTGCATCAGTTCCTCCGCGTACGGCTCCGAGGAGATGCTCAGGGTCCTCGTGCCCGTCGTCGGGGCCGCCGCCTTCACCCTGCTGATGCCGGTGACCGGCGCGATCCTGCTGGTCCTGCTGCTCCTGACGCTCTGTTACAGCGACGTCGTCATGATCTACACCCGGGCGGGCGGCTCGTACGTCGTCGCGCGCGAGAACTTCGGGCCGAACATCGCGCAGATCGCCGCCGTCGCCCTGCTCGTCGACTACATCGTCACCGTCGCCGTACAGGTCTCGGCCGGCACCAACGCGCTGATCTCGCTCGCCCACCTGATCGGGAACGACTTCACCGGCCTGGACCACCTCCAGCTCCCGGTCTCCGTCGGCGTCATCGCGCTGCTCGCGTACGGGAATCTGCGCGGCATCCGTGAGGCGGGCCGGACCTTCGCGCTGCCCGCCTATCTGTTCATGGCCGCCATCGGACTCGTTCTCGTCGTCGCCCTGCTGCGCGAGCTGACGGGCGGGCTGCCGCGCGCCGACCCGCACGCGGCCGGGGCCGTGCCGTTCGGCACCCCGGGCGAGGGCTGGCTGTACGGCGCGTCCCTCTTCATCGTGCTGCGCTCGTTCGCCAACGGCGGCTCGTCCCTCACCGGGCTCGAAGCGATCTCCAACGGCATCTCCGCGTTCCGCGAACCGCAGGGCCGCAACGCCCGCGTCACCCTGATCGCGATGAGCTGCGTGCTCGGCACCCTGGTCCTCGGCGTCTCCACACTGGCGCACTTCACCCATGCCGTCCCGTACACCGACGGCACCCCGACCGTCATCGCGCAGGAGGCCCATCTGGCCTTCGGCAGCGGGATGCTGGGGACGGCCGGGCTGGTCTTCGTGCAGCTGGCGACCGCGCTGGTCCTCTACACCGGCGCCAACACCCCGTTCACCGGCTTCCCGTTCCTCGCCAGCTTCGTCGCCGAGGACCGGTTCCTGCCCCGGCAGTTGACCCGGCGCGGGCACCGGCTCGCGTTCTCCAACGGCATCATCGCGCTGACCGTCGTCTCGACGGCGCTGCTGCTGGTCACCGACGCCACCGTGGACAGGCTGGTGGCGCTGTACGCGATCGGCGTGTTCACCGCCTTCACCATGTCCGGTGCCGGTCTCACCGCGTACCACCTGCGACGCCGCGAGCCGTACCGCCGGACGAAGATCGCGGTCAACGGGCTCGCCGCGGCCATCTCGGCCGCGGTCGTGCTGATCTTCGCGGTCACCAAGTTCACCGAGGGGGCCTGGCTGGTCGTGGTGATCTTCCCGCTCGGCGTGTGGGCGCTGATGCGGATCAACCGCGAGTACCGGCACGAGGCCGCCGCGCTCCAGAGCATCCAGTCGCCGGGGGCCGACCGGCCCCGGGACCGCCGCCACCTGGTCTTCGTCCTCGTCGAGACGCTCGACCTGGCGACGCTCAAGGCGCTGCGGTACGCGCACGAGCTGCGCCCGGACGAGATCCGGGCCGTGCACTTCGCGATCGACGAGGCGCACGGCCGACGGCTGGCCGCCCGGTGGGAGGCGACGGCCGCCACGTCCGTGTCCCTGGACCTGGTGGCGTGCCCGGACCGGCGGCTGCGCCATGCGATGGCGGAGCTGGCCACCCGCACCACGCAGGACGGGACGACGGCGCTGACGGTGCTGGTGCCGCGGCGGATGTACACGAATGTGCTCGGCAAGCTGCTGCACCGGGGCACGGGCGAGCAGATGGCCAAGACGCTGGCGCAGCTGCCGCACGTGGCGGTGACGATCCTGCCGTTCGACGTGTCGCGCGCGCTGCGCGCCCTGGAGGAGGGAGAGGAGCCCCAGCCGGACTGACCGGCCCGGGTCCCCGCCCCGGGAACACGGGGCGGACACCCGCCCCACCGCCCCCACGCGCCCTCGCACGCCCCAGAGGCATCGCGTCATGACCGTAATTCGATACGGGTATGACATGGAGCCCTCCTGGCGGCTACCGTCATTCAGTTGACGGAGCAACCGAACAGACAAGCCAGGAGGGCCCGTGAAGGGGAACAACGAACAGCGGGCCGGACTCCTGTCCGGCTTCGGGGCGTACGGACTGTGGGGGCTCGTCCCGCTCTTCTGGCCGCTGCTGAAGCCCGCCGGGGCCGTCGAGATCCTCGCCCACCGCATGGTCTGGTCCCTCGGGGTCGTGGCCGTCGCCCTGCTGGCGCTGCGCCGCTGGTCCTGGATCGGCGAGCTGCTGCGGCAGCCGCGCAAGCTCGCGCTGGTCTCGGTGGCCGCGGCCGTGATCACGGTCAACTGGGGCCTGTACATATGGTCCGTGAACCACGGCCACGTCGTCGAGGCGTCGCTCGGCTACTTCATCAACCCGCTGGTCACCATCGCCCTGGGCGTGCTGGTCCTCGGCGAACGGCTGCGCCCCGTCCAGTGGGTGGCGGTGGGCGTCGGCGTGGCGGCGGTGCTGGTGCTGGCGATCGGCTACGGGCGGCCCCCGTGGATCTCGCTGACGCTGGCGTTCTCCTTCGCGGCGTACGGGCTGGTGAAGAAGAAGGTCGCCATGGACGGCCTGGAGTCGCTCACCGCCGAGACGGCCGTACTGTTCGTGCCCGCGCTCGGCTATCTGCTGTGGCTGGGCGCCCGGGGCGAGTCGTCGTTCACCTCCGGGGGCCTCGGCCACGCGGCGCTGCTGGCCGCGACGGGCCTCGTGACGGCGGTCCCGCTGGTCCTGTTCGGGGCGGCGGCGATCCGGGTACCGCTCTCCACGCTGGGCCTGCTGCAGTATCTGGCGCCCGTCTTCCAGTTCGCCCTGGGCATCCTGTACTTCCACGAGGCGATGCCGCCGGAGCGGTGGGCCGGGTTCGCCCTGGTGTGGCTGGCCCTCACCCTGCTGACGTGGGACGCGTTCCGGACGGCGCGGCGTACGCGGATCCGGGCGCAGGAGGCCCGGCAGGAGGCCCAGCGGGAGGCCCTGCGGGCGGCGGACCCGGCGGAGCGCGGGGGCCGGGAGGAGCCCGGGGGCCGGACGGAGCGGCGGCCCTCGACGCACACCCCCGCGCCCCGCGAGACCGCGGACACCCAATTTTAGTTACCCGGTTGCATTTTTAACTCGGTTGCGTTTTCCTGGGGGCTCACGAAACCGCGACCGAGGAGTCCGCATGCCCGCGACAGCGTCCACCGTCCCCGTACTCGTCGTCGGTTCGGGCCCGACGGGTCTGATCCTCGCCTGCGACCTGGCGCGGCGCTCCGTCGACGTACGGATCATCGAGAAGTCCGGGGCGTTCCCGCGCAGCTCGCGGGCCAAGGGTCCCAATCCCCGTTCCCTGGAGGTCCTGGAGGACCTGGGTGTCGTCGACCGGGTGCTGGCGGCGGGTTCCGGGCCGCTGCCCATGCGCAAGTACCGCGACGGGCTGCCGGTCGCGGACGCCGACCCGTTCAAGGAGTCCCGCCCCGCGCCGGACGCCCCGTACGACCGGGGCCGGCTGATCGCCCAGTGGCAGCTGGAGGAGATCCTGCGCGACCGGCTGGCGGAGTACGGCGTGCACGTCGAGCTGGGCGCCGAGGCGGTCGGCCTGTCGCAGGGGCCCGAGTCCGTGACCGTCGTCCTCGCCGACGGCCGGAGCATCGAGGCGCGGTACGTGGTGGGCTGCGACGGCGCCCACAGCCCGGTGCGCAAGATGCTCGGCGTCCCGTTCGAGGGCAAGACGGCCGAGGAGCAGTCGATGGTCTGCGGGGACGTCGAGGCGGAGGGCCTCGACCGTTCCCTGTGGCACCAGTGGTTCGACGAGGACGGGGCCGTGATGCTGTGCCCGATCCCGGGTACGCGCACGGGCTGGTGGTTCCAGGCGGGGCCGGAGCGGGACGGGGCGGGAGCCCTCGTGCCGCCCTCCCTGGAGAGCTTCCGGCGGCTGTTCGCCAAGCACACCCGACTGCCGGGCGACCGCATCACGCGGGCCACCCTGCTGTCCACGTACCGGGTCAACGAGCGCATGGTGGACCGCTACCGGGTGGGCCGGGTGCTGCTGGCCGGGGACGCCGCGCACGTGCACTCCATCGCGGGCGGGCTGGGCATGAACACCGGCATCCAGGACGCGTTCAACCTGGGCTGGAAGCTCGCCCGGGTCGTCACCGGCCGGGCGTCGTCCACACTGCTGGACACCTACGAGGAGGAGCGACTGCCCGTGGCCTCCTGGACGCTGGACATCACCTCGGAGCGGCTGCGGGCCACCCTCGACGCGATCAAGCGGCCGGGCGGCGGCCTGGACGCGGCGATCACCGAGGAGACCACGGGGATGAACCGGGGCTACCGCTGGAGCTCGCTGTCCCCCGCCGGTGCTGCTGCTGCCGGCTCCGCCGGTTCCGCCGATCGTCTGCGGGCCGGCGACCGGGCCCCGGACGCCCCCTGCCGCGACACGGCGACCGGCGAGCCGGTCCGCCTGTTCGAGGCGTTCGCCGGGCCGCACTTCACCCTGCTGGGCTTCGGCCCCGGCACGGCAGAGGCGCTGCGGAAGGTGGAGTCGGCGTACGGCGACGCGGTGCGGGCGTACGGGGTGGACGCGGGCGGCCCGCGCGACCTGACCGACGACGCGGGCCACGCCCGCACCGCGTACGGCATCGAGCCGGGCACCGACGCCCTCGTCCTGGTCCGCCCCGACAACCACGTGGGCCTGATCGCCCCGGCCACGGAGAGCGGGTCGGTCCCGGACTACCTCGACCGGCTGGTGGGTACGGCCGGCGCGGCGTAACCCCGGTCGGCGGGGCGCCTCCCGAGCACCCCGCCGACCGGACTCCTGGCTCCGGATTTCCGGTCCCTGAACCCCTGCCCCCCGGCTCCGGTCAGCCGAGCGCCCCGGCGACCTCGTCCATCACCCGCCGCCAGTGCGCGCGGCGCTCCTCGCGTTCCGCCGCGCTCACCAGGTGCTCCTGGTGGAAGCGCAGGACCGACTTCGCGCCGCCCGCGCCGGGTGCGGGCGAGACAGTGACCTGGACGGTCGTGGACCCGTGGGTGAGCCTGATCCGGCTGCCGGGGCGGTGGCCGCGCAGCTCACCGGCCACCCCGTCGGCCGTGCGGTACGGCTCGCCCTTCTCCGTGGGCAGCCCGCCCGCCCCTTCGACCGGCCCGAGCCAAAGCCGTACGCCCTCCCGGCCCACGAGGAAGTCCCAGACGGCCGCCGGGGGCAGGGGCAGGGTCCGTGAGACGCCGATCTCCCAGCCCGCGTCCTTCGTCAGTCCGGTGGGCATCATGACTCCTTCGGAGTGTGCCGGGCGCGGTGCGCCCGTACCTTGTGGAGGTTTCCGCAGTGCTCCATCGCGCACCAGCGCCGCCTGCCGGGCCGCGAGGTGTCGACGAAGAGCAACTTGCAGCGGTCGGAGCCGCATTCGCGGATGCGGTCGGCGTACGGACCGGTGAAGAGTTCCACCGCGTCCCGGGCGACCGTCGACAGCAGCGCGGTCCCGGTGGCGCCCGGGGCCCAGGCCAGAGCCCCGGTGGCGGGGTCGACACGGGGAACGAGCGGCGGCTCGGCCGCCACCGCGTTCACCACGGCGAGGCCGGGCCGCCCGAGATCGCGGCCGTGCGCCCGGTCGGTGGTGAGGTTCCACAACGCGGCCCGCAACTCGTGCGCCCGCTCCAGCTCCCCCGCGCTCACCGACAGGGCCAGACCGCCCGGCAACCGGCTCTCGCCCGCCCAGCGCACCAGGTCCTCGGGGGTGTGCAGCACCTCGTACCCCGTGTACCGCGCGTGCCCCCCGGTGGGCAGCAGCTCCAGGCACAGGGCCCCGGGATCGAAGCGGTAGGGGCGGCCCTCCCGTGTGTGAAGTGTCAGCCCCGGTGCGTCCGTTGACGACTCACTCATGTAACCACTATAAACGGTTTCCATGACCCTGCACTGGAAAGTCGTCATCGACTCGACCGACCCGCACGCCCAGGCCGCCTTCTGGGGCGAGGCCCTCGGCTACCTCGTGGAGGACCACAGCGTCCTGATCGAGCGACTGCTCGGCTTCGGCGCGGTGCCCGAGGACGTCACCCTCATGGCGCACGACCGCCGCGCCTGGCGCGACCTCGCGGGGGTCCGGCACCCCGACGACCCGTACGACGGGGACAGCGGGGCGGGCCTCGGACGACGACTCCTGTTCCAGCGCGTCCCGGAGGCCAAGACGACGAAGAACCGACTCCACCTCGACGTGCACGCCGCCCCGGGCCGGCGCGAGGCCGAGGTCGAACGCCTGGTGGCACTGGGCGCGACGGCGCTCCGCGAAGTGGCGGAACAGGGCGGCACCTGGACCCTGCTCACCGACCCGGAGGGCAACGAGTTCTGCGTGCAGTGACGCGGCGACGCCAACGCGCTTGAGCGAGAGCGGTGTTGGGGTGCGGGCCGCCCGTCCGGGGCATGAGGTCAGGCCGGGCGGACGGGCTCAGCGGTCGCCGACGGACGCGTGCCACTTTCCCCGGGACAGGTGGCACACCCCGTCGGGTGTGATGCGGACCTTGGCGCCGAGCAACGGCAACGAGCCCTCGGTGTTGAGCCGGTTGCGGATGCGCTCCAGGGTCGTCCAGAGCCGTTGCGGCCCGCTCTGATGGACTTCGGGCGGGTCGGTCCACTCGGCGGAGGCTCGGGCCCACGAACCGTCCGGGTGGGCGAGGTACGCGCTACGGGTGCGGCCGCTGACCGCGTAACCGAGTTCCACGCCCGGTGCGGTGACTTCCAGCATGGACCGCAACTCCCACGCGTTCGCCACGTCCACCACGGGGTAGCGGCCCGTCCCGCGCTCGTCCCCTTCCGCGCACTCCGCGAGGGCGAACAGTTCGTCGAGGGTCGGCGGGTGGTCGTCCCCGGAGCGGGTGGGCATGAATCCGGCGATATCGCGCTCCACCACTCCCACCACGTCACCGTTGGTGTGTTTCCATCCGGTGATGATCAGGCAGGTACGACCGAGCGTGGTCGCGATGCGTCCGCCGGGTTCCAGCGCGGCAAGGACCGGGCGGAGCCCCGGCCCGGCGGGTAGACCGACCGTGGAGACGATCCGCTCGTACGAACCCGGCACGTGCTCGGTCGCGTCCGCCGTGACGAACTCGGGGTGAAGACCCATGCGTGCGAGCCGTTCACCCGCCACACCGGTCAGGTAAGGGTCCACGTCCAGGCTCGTCACGTTCTCGGCCCCGATGCGATGGGACGCATACGCGGTGAGCCCACCGGCTCCGGTACCCAGGTCGAGAAGCGGGAGCCCCGGACCGAGCCGCCCGTGCCGCAGCATCCGGACCACGAGACCCGGGAGCGTGGCGGAGGACGTGGGCAGCCCGTCAGGGCGGTCTCCGGGCTTTGCGTGGTCGGCGTGCAACGGGCCGACCCTGGTGACCAACGAGCGGTCCGCGTAGGCCGATCTCATCCACGTGTCCGGGTCATCGGCGCCAACACGAAGAACCCACCTGCCCGATTCATCCATGTCCCACCAGCGCGGGATCAACTCGTGCCGGGGCACCCTCGCCACGGGGGCGAGCCACCGGGAATCCGGATCCGTCACCTGGTCGGCGAGTTTCCCCGCGCCTCTCTCCCAATCCATGTTGCCGAGCCTTTCAGTCGTAGGCGGGGTTGCAGGCTTCGGTGTTCGCGGGGTTGCAGTCACCCGAGTCGTGGGGCGGGCAGGCATTGTGGGTGGGCGCCGGAATGCTCGCTGCGAGAGATGCCCACTCCTTCCCGCCGAACAACTCGGCAAGCCGGGTTTCCCGCACGTTGCCCGCCGGGAAGTCCCGCGCGAGCACACAGCCGGCGAGGTCTCCGTTCGGCAGGACGGCAGCCCGTCCGCGCGTGCACCGCCCGCACATCTCGTCGAGGGACGGCCCCTGCCCCGGCAGCGTGGCACGCCCGACTGCGCGAGCCCGGTCAACGACGATGAGCGTCACCCCCATGGATTCCAGCTCGGCGCGGGCTTCGGCGACGCGTTGTCCCGGCAGTACCTCCACGATTCCGGCCCGCACGGCAATCCCCCGGACGACCGCCTCCCGGATGTTGGTCCGGGTCCGGACGTAGCTTCCGGTCCGGCCCGTGATCAGGTCGTGTTCCCCGGGGTCGTCGCTGTAGTAGCTCGTCGCGAGGGTGACCCCGCCGCGGGTGAACAGTTCCCACCATGCGGGCTTCACGACGTACAGGTTGCTGTAGACCTCCACCCCCATACCGAGCGAGAGCGCCAGTTCGGCGAACTCTCGCCAGTGCGGGTGGACGGTCGGTTCGCCGCCGATGAGCTGAACGGTACGGATGCCGAGTGCGGCGGCGTCGACGACGACCGTCCGCCAGTCGGCCCGGGTCATCGTGCCGTGAGCAGCCTGCGGGCCGGACTCGGACAGGCAGTGCGTACAAGCGAGTTGGCACTTTCCCGTGATCTCCAGCTCCAGGGACCGGACACCGGCGAGCGGTTCACGGGCCGGGGAATCGATGAGCGTCGTCATGCTGTGTTCCTCTCGTACGGGTCGGGGCAACGCGGTGCGGAGGCAGGTACGGGGCCGGGGGCGGGGTGTGTCTCGGGGTGGACGGAGAGGGTGTACGTGCAGTCGGTGTCGGGGACGACGACGAGCAGCGGGTTGCCGTTCTTGATGTGGGCGTGGGCGGCCCGCTGTCCGTGCCGGTCCTGGTACCAGGCACGGAGCTCGGCGGAGTGGTCGGACCCCGGTGCTCCCGGAAGTCGCATGAAGGGCCGGACCCAGGCGGAGCGACCGGGATCGGGATCGAGCCGGTCCACGATCCACAACGCCTGCCCGCCCAGCCACCTCACCGCGAGCACGGGAGAGATGGTCCGGAAGGTGCCGAGGACGTACCGGGCCGTCCGCCCGGTGCCGTACACGGGCCCTTCGGCAACGGCCTCGCACCGGTAACTCCCGGGCTCGGCCCGTCCGTTCACGTCGGCGCTCATGCGGGGCCGCCCATCCACATCACCCACGGACGTTCGACCGTCTCGGCGAAACCGGTGTGATCGGGGTTGGCCCTCCAGTGCCCGAACGCCCACTCCTGCGCCCGGCCGGGGTCGATGAACGCGGCGGAGTACGCGCCGCACTCGTCGTCGTAGTCGTCCAGCGCGATGCACCGGAACCGGTGCGTGATGGGCGGCGCGTCCGGCTCGGTATCGGGCCGCAGCACCCACTTCATGAACCGGAACCTGCGCACGCTCACAGAATCCGCCCCGCGCTGCGGGCGTTGCACCGCGCGATCTCGGCCCGCAACCGCTCCTCGGGACTCGGCAGCCGCACGTCCGCCGGCTCCGCCTCCCACTCCGTACCGCCACTGACCGGCCGCAACGACCAGTACGGGCCGGCCACCCCACGGAACTCACCCACCCGGTCGCGATGCCCTATGTCCACCAAGAGCGTTCCACGGGACGGGACTTGAGGGGATTCCTGCCGATGTGCGGCAGTATTCTCTCCGGACACCGCCGACTCCTCTCCGTAACGGTTCCGCTACCAAGAGGGCTCAGCGTGGCCTAGAGTCAGGAACCCTTCAAGTAACCAGAATCGAAGGAAGGGACGCACGGAGGCATGGTCAACCGCAAGACGTTAGACCCCGAAGCAAGCCCCGAAGCGGCCTACGGAGCCCATATGCGCAGGCTGCGGGAAAGCCACGGCTGGAGCCAGGAAGACCTGGCCGGGCTGCTGGGTTATTCCAGCCAGCACATTTCAGCCGTTGAAACTGGTCGGAAGCCGCCGACCCTTCCGTTCTCGTCCAAGCTCGATGCCGCCTTCGGCACTGCCGGTTCTGCTGATTCGTTCGAGCGCGAGTGGCGCAAGATCCGGCACGGCGTGCTGCTGCAAGGGTTTCCCGAGTACGTGAGCTACGAGGGCCGCGCGGTGGAGATCCGGCTGTACGAAGTCGGGATCATTCCCGGTCTGCTCCAGACACCGGAATACGCACGGGTGTTGGCAGGAAGCGCCGTGCGACGAGGTGCGATTACGCCCGAGCAGGCTGCCGAACGAGTCTCGTTCCTGGCGCAGCGGCAGGCCGCCCTGGAACGGCCCCATCCCCCCATGATGTTTGTGACCATGGACGAGAGCTGCATCCGTCGACCCATCGGCGGGGCCGACGTCATGGACGCCCAACTGGCATACCTGCAAGAGTTTGCCGAGCTGCCGAACACCCTGCTCCAGGTGGCACCGTACGAGATAGGCGAGCGGCGCACGTTCGACCTGCCCGTCAATCTCCTGACGATGCCCGATCGGTCCGTGATCTGTTACGCCGAGTCCCAAGCCCAGGGACATCTCGACCGCGAGAGCACGTCCGTGCTGCCCATGTTGACGGCCTACCATCAATTGCAGGGCGAAGCGCTGTCGCCGGCAGCGTCCATGGCCATGATCAGCCAGTTGCGAAAGGGCACCCCGTGACGACCGAATCCCCCCGTTGGTTCAAGTCTTCGTACAGCAACAATGGCGGTAACTGCATCGAGGTCGCCGCCAACCTCGCCGCCCCGCACGGCGTGGTCCCCGTCCGCGACTCCAAGAACCCGGGCGGCCCGGTCCTGAACACCTCCCCCACCGCCTTCGCCGCCTTCGTCGCAGGCGTCAAGGCCGGAGAGTTCGGCGCCGCCTGACCGCCAGGTTCAGCGCAGGTGATCCAAGAACGCCCCGCCGTGCGAGCTTGAGCGCACGGCGGGGCTTCCTGCTGTTGCGGGTCGGGAGACTGCCTGGTTTCGGCCGCAGGAGTCCGCCACCGGTTCGCCCCGCCGGCCCGAAGGACACCTGGCACACCCCTCACCGACAGCTCGATCAACCCCCCGAAGGGCCTGCGGGGTCAGCCACTTGGTCGAGGCGTGCCATCTCCTCCTCCGAGAGCCGCAGCGCTCCGGCCGCCACGTTCTGGGCGAGGTGGTCCGGGTTGCCGGTTCCCGGGATCGCCAGGACGTGCGGGCCCTGTTGCAGGGTCCAGGCCAGCCGGACCTGTGCGGGGGACACACCGTGCGTGCGGGCGACGGAGCTCACCTCCTCGCTGCCGTCGGAGGCCGGGCCCGCCTCGCGGCCGGAACCGGAGATCGCGAAGAACGGAACGAAGGCGATGCCGAGTTCACCGCAGCGCCGCAGGAGCGCCCGGTCCTCGCTCGCCGCACCGATCCCGTACGGGTTCTGCACGCAGACGACCGGGGCGATGGCTCGGGCCTCGGTCAGTTGCTCGGACGTGACGTTGGAGACGCCGAGATGACGGATCAGCCCGGCGTCGCGCAACTCGGCCAACGCTCCGAAGTGTTCGCCGATCGACCCGTTCCGCCGGCTCGGCGGCACGCGCAGGTTCACCACGTCCAGGTGGTCGCGGCCGAGTTGGCGGAGGTTCTCCTCGACCTGGCCGCGCAACTGCTCCGGAGTGGCCCACCACCACGCGCCCGAGGGATCGCGCGCCGGCCAGACCTTGGTCGTGACGACCAGGTCGTCCGGGTACGGCGCCAGCGCCCGGTTGATCAGCTCGTTGGCCGAGCGTGTCGCGGAGAAGTAGAACGCGGCGGTGTCGATGTGGTTCACGCCGAGTTCGACCGCCCGCCGGAGCACGCCGATCGACTGCTCGCGGTCACGCGGCACGCCGCGGTCGAAGGGCTCGGTACCCGTCAGGCGCATCGCGCCGAACCCGACGCGGTTGACGGTCAGGTCACCGAGTCCCCATGTTCCTTCGGTTGCCGAGGTGTTCGTCTTCGGACTCATGGCATGGCTCTTCTCTTGCGGGTCGGGAAACGAGGAACCGGTGGGCGGGTGCGGCGGGTTCGGGCCGCTCGGGGGGCGAGCGCCTCACCACGGGCCCACCGGTGCCGGGGAGGGCCCCGGGCATGAAAAAAGCCTCCCCGACGGATTGGAATCCGCGCCGAGAAGGCTCATCTGCTGGTCGGCATTCTAGCAGGCGGGCAACCGAGGAGTCCGTCGGCAGGTCGTCGGACCTGGGGGCTGCAGGATGGCGTCCGCGAAGAGCGGGGCACCGTTGCGGCGGTGCCGGTCCCGCAGTTCGTCCAGGCAGATTCTGGCGGTGCCGGTCGTCAGCCGGGCCGACGGGTTCTCGATCGTCGGTGTGGACCGGGCGGGGGCGGCCCGATGTCGCGCGGCCACTGCTCGGCCTGTTCCACCACGTCGTCGGAGATCGTCATGGTGGAACAGTCGAAGCCGGTCGTCCCGGACCCGTGCACCCGGTCGCCGTCGACCACGGCACGTGGCACAGCCGATCTGTTCCTCGAAGGCCGAACCGCTGAGGATCGCGCGTCGCCCCGTCATGCGCGGAACGCCGAGGGGCCGGCATTGATACGCCCGGTACGGCGCGCGGCATGACCCTTCGCACCGCGCTGCGGCTCGCTCCCGGCGAACGGAGTGCATGGCTCCTCGATCAGGCGGTCAGCCTCGACGGGACCGAGGTCCCGGGCCCCAATGCCGTGCGCGTCCCACTGCGCCGCAAGTGAGCCGGCATCGCCGGGGAAACGGCCCGCGAGCCGGCCCTCAGCTGCGCTGGACGGCGAACATCTCCAGGTGTCCGCAGGTGGGACAACGGTAGGCATCGATCTGCCAGTGCGGCCGGCCCATCCGCTTGGCACCGCCCAGTGGGCCTCTCTCCAGCGCGCCCGCGATCCACTGCGCGAACCCGCGAGAGCCTTGTCCGGAGTCCTCGATGAAGCCCGGCTCCAGCCCCACCGCCCCGCATTGGGTGCACCGTACGTTGTTCATCGTGGGAGTGTAGACGGCGGCTACGGAAGCGGCCCGACGGTGCTCACGCGTCCGGGTGCGGGGTACGGATGCCGTCGATGATCCGAGTCCAGTTGTCGCCGCCGTGACCGTCCTCAATCGCTCGGAGGTAATGGCGCCGGACCGCGCGGGGCAGGGCGAGGTCGATGCCCGCCCTCTCGCTTGCCTCGACGATGTGGTCGGCAGTCGCACCCATCATGGTCGCGGTGCTGAGGTCGCCCGGGTGCACGCCGGCGTCGATCTGAGCAGCCGGGTTCTCGCCTGCTTCCAGCATGGCCGGGAGGCCGACCAGGGTCGGCATCAGCTCCGGGAAGGCATCGCTCGCCTTGAGGCCCGCCGACTGCAGCAGTGCGACGGCATGCATGAGTGACGACAGCGTGGTGAGGAACACGTCGAGGTTGGCCAGGTACATCAGCTGGGCCAGGCCCGGATCCTCCCCGAGGTAGCGCGGCGTCCCGATCCGGGCAAGTGTCCCGCTGTGCTGGTCCATCACCTCGCTCGGCCCGCTGTAGTACGCGTACGCCGCCTCGGCGCCGACCATCTCCGCCGGCACCATCACGCCGCCGGTGAGGAACGCCGCCCCGTGCTCGGCGGCCCAGGCCGCGGCCTCGCGGCTGCGGTCCGGGGTGTCGGAGCTGAGATTGGCCAGGGTTCGCCCGCGCAGAGACGCCGTCGCGCCACCCAGGACGTCCCACATCGCCTGGTAGTCGGTCAGGCTGAGGATGATCAGGTCGGAGGCCTCGACGGCCTCCGTCGGCGTGGCGGCGAGTCGTGCCCCTGCCGCGACGACCTCTTCGGCACGACGTGGCGTGCGGTTCCACACCGTGACCGGGTGCCCGGCCCCGATGAGAGTTCGGACCATTGCCCGGCCCATCGGCCCGAGGCCGATCACGGTGACAGGTGAGCGAGTGGACATGCGTGAAACTCCTTGGAGGCAGGGAGGCTTGATCACTTGCGGACCCAGTCTTGCCACCGCGACCATCACTCGGAAGTACCCACCGAATAGTGGGGTACGCACCTTTTGGTAAGTACCCCACGCGCCCGAACCGAACGAGGTGTGCATGTCTGGCCGTCGAGGTCCCTACATCTGCGGGATCGATGCCGCACTGGATGTCGTGAGCGGAAAGTGGAAGGGGCTCGTCCTGTGGGAGCTGCATGACCACGGCACCCGCCGCTTCGCCGAACTGCGGCGAGCGCTCACCGGGGTGAGCGAGAAGATGCTCACCCAGCACCTCCGCCAGATGGAGGAGGACGGACTCATCCACCGCAAGGTCTACGCAGAAGTACCGCCGAAGGTCGAGTACTCGCTCACGGAAGCAGGCGCCGCACTCAACGAGGCTCTGCTCCCGCTCGGCGCCTGGGGAAGGGAACGGCTTCGTCGGGACAGTCTCGAAGTCGCGGAGCCCCCTCGATCGACGACGTCGACAACGTCCTGACCTGCAACACCAGTCGAGGCCGCCGACGGTGGGACGACAACGAAGACCTTCTCCACGCCCCGGGAACGAGTGTCACGGAGTGCGGTCACGGCCGGGCCGGGCGCCTGGCGAACCGGGCGCCCGGCAGACCGGGGCCGAGGGGCCGATGCCCCTGCGGACTTCCGTCACCCGTGCCGGAACGGGGATCCCGTCACTTGCGCCAGAACAGGTGGTGCGTCACACCGCTCGGGCTGGGCACGACGTCGAGGTGGAACCGGTCGAGCAGTTCGTCGGGGGACTCCCAGAGCCGCGAACCGGCTCCGAGCTTCACCGGCGAGACGGCCACGTGCAGGGTGTCGACGAGGTCGGCTTCGAGGAACTGCCGGACGGTCGTGGCCCCGCCGCCGAGGCGGACGTCCTTGCCCTGCGCCGCTTCCCGCGCCATCGCGAGGACCGCGGCCGGTTCGTCGTCGACGAAGTGGAACGTGGTGTCGGAGAGCGTGAACGAAGGGCGCGTGTGGTGGGTCATCACGAACACCGGGGTGCGGAACGGGGGTTCGTCGCCCCACCAGCCGAGCCAGTCGTGGTTCTCCCAGGGGCCCTGCTGGGGCCCGAACTTGTTGCGGCCCATGATCTCGGCGCCGATGTTGTGCGCGAAGTCCCGGGTGAGGTAGTCGTCGAGGCCGCGGCTCCCGCCGGGGTCGGTGCGGTTGGGCCAGCTCGCCGTGGCCCCGGCCCAGCTGAACATGGGTTCCGGATCGGCGTGCCCGAACGGCCTCTCCACGCTCTGGCCCACCCCGGCGCCGAACCCGTCGCTCGAAACGTTGAAGTTCTGGACCTTCAGCAGTTGTTCCACGTGCTTTCTCCTGCTCTTGCGCTCTTCGGTGGTTCGGCAGTGATGAGACTGTCCGGTCCGGGAAAACTCATCGGCGGCGGCCCGGCCGGTCAGTGGTCGGCGATCCGCTTCTCGAACCAGTGGTGGGCGTACGGCTCGTCGTTGAAGGGCTCGACTTCCTGGAAGCCGAAGGAGTGGTACAGGTTGATCGCGGCGTCGAGCGCCTTGTTGGTGTCCAGCCGCAATGTCTCGCAGCCGTGCCGGACGGCCCGTGCCTCCAGTTCGGCCAGGAACCGGCGGCCGAGGCCGAGCCTACGGGCCCGGGGGGCGACCCACATGCGTTTGATCTCCGCCGGGCCGCCGGGCGGCAGCTTCACCCCGGCACAGCCGACGGGTTCGCCGTGCAGCCGGGCGACCAGGAACAGGCCCCGGGGCGACCTGAGTTCACCCGCGTCGGGCAGCAGGCTGCGCGCGGGGTCGAAGCCGGTCTCGAAGAGTGCCCGCACCTCGTCGAAGTAGGACGACAGGCAGTGCCGGGCGTCGGGGTGGCCGGGATCGACGACGTCCAGGGCGACCGTCGCGGCGGTCAGCAGCCGGTCGACCTCGGCCATGGCCGCGACCAGCCGGGCGCGTTGTGCGGGGTTGAGGGGTTCGAGGAGGGAACCGGCCAGCTCGTCGCTGCGGCCGTCGATCAGTGCGCGCTCCGCCCGGCCCTTCCCGGTGAGCCGCACCGTGCGCACGCGCCTGTCCCCAGGGTGCGGCTCCACCGTCACCAGGCCGTCGGTCTCCAGGGAGCGCAGCAGCCGGCTGACGTACCCGGAGTCGAGCCCGAGGCGCTCGCGCAGACGCCGCACGTCCAGGCCCTGCTCGCCGATCTCCCAGAGCAGCCGGGCCTCGCCGATCGGCCGGTCCCGGCCCAGGTAGTGGTCGTGGAGCACGCCCACGCGTTCGGTGACGGTGCGGTTGAACCGCCGTACCTGTTCGATCTGCGCATCCATTCTCTGACCTTAGTCAGAGAATGGATGCGCAGCCAGGGGGACGTCCCGCCCGACCGGTCAGTCCTCCACCACGTCCTGGGGGTACCAGCGCAGCTCGACGGTGTTGCCGTCCGGGTCCCGGACGTACACCGACTGCGCCTCGCCCCGGGCGCCGGAGCGGGAGACCGGGCCCTCCAGCACGGTGAAGACGCCCGAGTCGATGACCTCCTGCCAGTCCAGCGGCTCGACGACCAGGCAGATGTGGTCGACGTTCGACTCATGGCGCGACCGGCCCAGCAGATCGATGATCATCGTCGGGCTGACCCGTACCGACGGGAACGGGAACGTGCCCGCCCGCCACTCGTCCACCTTCATCGGTTCCAGGCCGAGAAGGCCGCAGTAGAACTCCAGGGACCGCTCGACGTCCTGCACGTTGAGCACCAGATGATCGAAGTCCTTCACTCTCACTCGCACGTACGGCCTTTCCATCGCTCGAAAGCGGTTCGGTTCGGTTCGGTTCACATGTCTCAGGGGGCCGGAGGCGCCGGAGGCCAGGGGATGCCGGCCAGCAGGGGCAGCAACTGCTCCTCCTCGTGGTCGAGGTGCGCGTTCAGCTCCGTGGACATCCTGTCGAGTTCGGCCCGGAAGCGCTCGGGGTCGGCGATCGCGATGTCCGCCAGGAGGGTCACCAGTTCGCCCTGGAGGCGGGCGACCGTGCGGTGCTCCTCGGCGAGCCGGTCGAAGGTGGCGGTCAGGTGCGGGTGGTACCGGGCGATCCCGGGGAACAGGTGCGCGTCCTCGCTGGTGTGGTGGAACTCCAGGGTCTGGCAGAACGCCAGGCAGCGCTGCCGGATCTGGAGCCCGAGCCCCGGGGCCGGGGGCGTGCCGGGGCCCCGGTGGGCGGCCCGTGCCGCGAAGTGGGCCTCCACCTCCGCCCGTACCTGGCGCAGCTGGTCGCGCAGCCAGGTGTGGACCTCCATGAGCTTGTCGGCGAGGGTGGTGATCTCGCGGGCCGGCTCCCAGCCGTCGGGCTCGGCGCGCTCCAGTGCCACGACCGGCAGGAGCCGGGTGGTGGCGGCCTGGTAGTCGGCGTATCCGGGGGCCGCCCGCACGACGTGTTCGAACAGTTCCTCGCGCCGCTCCCCCTCCGCGGGGACCGCGAGGGCCTCGAACGTACGGGTGCCGACCTCCACCCGGACCACGGGGTGGGCGAGCAGGTTGTGGTACCAGGCCGGGTGGTTCGGGGCACCTGAATTGGAGCCGACGACCAGCAGCGTGTCGCCGTGGCGTACGTAGCCGAGGGGCGTGGTGGTCTCCTTGCCGGACCTGGCGCCGGTGGTGGTCAGCAGGAGCAGGTCCCCGCCCTCGAAGGGACCGCCGACCTTTCCTTCGTTGGCACGGAACTCCTCCATGACGGACTGGTTGAACGGTGTGGGCATACGGGTCTGCGTCTCCATGGGTCCGGCGCGGCCGAAGCCGCGATGAGCTGCGGGAACGGGTGAACTGATGAGCTACGGGAATGCTGGTGAGCTACGGGAACGGGTGGGCGCGGCACGCGGTGGCACACCGGTCGCGGACGACGGACGGACCCCATGACGCGCCGCACGGCCTCCGGCGCCGGACGCGGGGCGCGGACGGCGTCGGGGCGGGAACGGGAGCGGGACGGGGTGCCCGGCGCGAAATCACGGAACGCGGAACCCGGAAGCGGGGCGCGGGGCGCGGACGATGACGTGCGGCTGTGCCGCCACGTCGGGCGCCGGCGTCAGATGCAGGGCGTGGAGTACGAACTCATGAGGGCCCCCTCGTATGAATGGTGTTCGCCCGACCACCGGCCGGCCCACTGCTCTTGGCCGGCGTCACGTGACACCGCGCCCATTACACGCATTCCGGCGGGGACCTGTCAACGCGGGCCCGGTGGCCCGCCGGGCGCTCCTACGCTTGTGCCATGCGCATTCCGCCCGCACATGCCCTTGTCGCCACCGACCTGGACGGCACGCTGCTGCGCCGCGACGACACCGTGAGCCCCCGCACCCGTGCGGCGCTCGCCCTGGCCGCCCGCGCCGGGGCCCGGCACCTCGTGGTCACCGGGCGGCCCGTGCCCGGGATACGCACACTGCTCGCCGGGCTGGGGTACCGGGGGCCGGCGGTCTGCGGGCAGGGCACCCAGCTGTACGACGCCGGGTCCGGGCGGCTGGTGCGCACGGTCACCCTGGACCGGGAGGCAGCCGACACCGCGCTCGGCAAGATCGAGGCCCAGGTGGGGCCGGTCTTCGCGGCCGTGGACCAGGACGGGCCCGAGGGCCGCACACTGATCGAGCCGGGCTACCGGATGCCCCATCCGACGCTCCCCGCCCAACGGACCCGCCACCGCCACGAGTTGTGGTCCGCGCCCGTGGTCAAGGTCCTCGTCCGGCATCCGGAGCTCACCGACGAGGCGCTGGCCGAGGCGGCCCGCAACGTCGTCGGCGGCCTCGCCACCGTCACGCACTCCGGCCCCGGCACGGTCGAACTGCAGCCGTACGGGGTCGACAAGGGGACCGGTCTCGCGCTGGCCGCCGAGTACCTCGGGGTGGCCGCGGACACCGCGATCGCCTTCGGGGACATGCCCAACGACCTGCCCCTGTTCCGTGCGGCCGGCCACGGCGTCGCCATGGCCAACGCCCATCCGGACCTCCGGACCGCGGCGGACGAGGTGACGGCGTCGAACGAGGACGACGGGGTCGCGAAGGTGCTGGAGCGGGTGTTCGGCTGAGCAGAAGCCGGAGTGGGCCGGGGTGGACCGGGCCGGGGCGCGGAGGGGCTGCTGCCGCCGAACGGCCCGTACCGGCCGGCAGCGGGAAGCCGGAACGACCTCAGAGCGCCATCAGGCAGTACAGCCGGTGCGGCTCGCTCCGGGACACGGCCGCCTCGGCCAGGTCCGCCAGTCTCCCGAGGAAGTCGGCCAGCTCCTCGGGCCGGGCCTGTCCGTCGAACTCCTCGATGCGCGACCAGGGTTCGGCCACCGCCGCGAAGCCCCCGGGTCTCGCGGCCACGAGGGCGTCACGCAGTTCGTCGGTGAGCGTGACCAGCCAGCAGGACTCGTCCTCGGGAGAGCTGAGCAGCCGGTTGAAGCGCGGCAGCGACGTGATGTCGTCGTACGGCGTGCCGGTGAGCAGGCTCTCGGACTGTCCCAACTGCACGTACGGGTCGATCCCCTTGACCGGGAGCACCGGCAGTCCGGCGGCCCCGGCCCCCTGGCCGAACGCCGTCAGGGCCGTCGGGTCGTCCGGCGCGCTGAAGTAGTCGTACAGGTTTCCCATGTACGCATGCTCGCACGGCCCTCTGACAACGGCCCCGGACGCGGCACACGGCCCTCCGCCCTCAGCCTTCCGGCAGCGTGTCCGGGCACGGGTCGTCGTCCTCCGAAAGCCGGTCCGGGCACGACCGCGCCCTCCGCCCTCAGGGTTCCGGCGGTGCCCCGATCGCCCGCAGCACGTGTGCGACCAGGGCCGCGATCTCCGCCTCGTCCTGGATCGGCTTGCGCAGGACGTGGCGGTAGTACATCGGTCCGTACAACAGCTCCACGGCCAGCGGGAGATCGGCGTCCGGCGGGATCTGGCCCTGCTCCTGGGCCCGGCGCAGACGGGCCACGGCCTGCTCGAAGCGGGGGTCGATCAGCTTCGACCTGACGGCCTCGGTGAGGACGTCGTCGTGGTGCATCTCGGAGAGGATCCCGGAGTACGCGGGGCCGAAGGGCGGCGTGGAGATGAGCTTCACCGCGCCCATCACATTGCTCCGCAGGTCGGCGGCGATGTCCCCGGTGTCGGCGAACGGTGTCGCGTCCACCAGCGCCTCGGTGAACGCCTCCAGGATCACCGCGCTCTTCGACGGCCACCAGCGGTAGATCGTCTTCTTGCTGACGCCCGCCCTGGCCGCGATGGCCTCGACGGTGACGCGCCCGTACCCCTTCTCCGTGCACAGTTCGAGGGCGGCCTCCAGGGTCGCCCTGCGTGATCTCTCGCTGCGGCGCAGGGAACTCGGCGATGTGATCATTCGGTGAGCATAGGGGGGTTTGAACCGGGCCTTGTTGACAGCCTGTCGCCAGGGATCGAACAATATCCAGGCGGAAACGGAACGTGCCGTGTCGTGTCGTTCCGGTGAGCCGCACCGTTCGTGCCGTTCGTGCCGCGACGAGCCGATCGGGGGACGGCTCGCCCGGCCGACGGTACGGGCGGCAGCCGTCCCCGCGCGTCAGGCGGTGACGTCCTTCGTCGTGAAACGGGCCCAGGCCGCCGAGCCGAACACCGCCGCGTACAAGCCTTGAAGCCCCAGGTTCTTGACCACCTCGTCCCAGTAGACGGGGGCCCGCATCAGGTCCGCGTACGACATCCAGTGGTGCGGGAAGAGGTAGGGGTGAATTCCGCTCAACTGCGGGATGCCGTCCACGATCTGGACGGTGATGAGTATCCCGACGGTGGTGGCCATGGCCGCGATGCCGCTGCCGGTGAGCGTCGAGACGAACAGGCCGACGGCCGCGAATCCGGCCAGTGACGCCGCGACCACCACCGCGACCAGTCCGGCCCGCAGCAGTCCCTCGCCGAAGCCGATCCGGGTCCCCGAGATGGTCGTGACCTCACCGACGGGGAAGAGCAGCACGCCCACGGCGAGTGCGGACAGGGCCACGACCAGGGTCGCGACCAGGCAGAACACCAGCACCGAGGCGTACTTCGTCAGCAGCAGCCGGGTCCGCCCCGCCGGGGCGACCAGCAGGTAGCGCAGCGTTCCGGCGTTGGCCTCGCCCGCGACCGAGTCCCCGGCGACGACGCCGACGGCCATCGGCAGGAAGACCGGGAGCGTCACGGCGAGGGCCGCGAAGACCAGGAAGAGCCCGTTGTTGGTGACCTGGGAGAGGAACGCCGGGCCCCCGCCCCCGCCCGGTCCGTGCGAGGAGTCGCCGCCCGTCTCGATGCGCACCGCGATGCCGATCAGCACGGGTACGGCGGCCAGTACCCCGAGCAGGGCCAGGGTGCGCCAGCGGCGGAAGGTGGTGACCAGCTCGGAGCGCAGGATTCCGAAGGTCCACAACGGGTTGCGCGCCCGGGGCGCCGCCGGGGGTGCGCTGTCGCCCCGCGATGCCGCCGGGGGTGCTGCCGGGGACGCGCCTTCAGCCCGGGGCGCCGCCGGGGGCGCGCTCTCCACCTGCGACGCCGCCGGGGGCGTGCTTTCAGCCTGCGACATCGAAACCCTCTCCGGTGAGTGCGACAAAGGCGTCCTCCAACGAGGCCCGTTCGACGCCGAAGGACCGCAGCCGCACCCCGGCGTGGACCAGGGCCGCGCTGAGGTCGGCGAGTTCGACGTCGCCCGGCGGGGCCTCGGCGCTCACCCGGTCGCCGTCGGCGGTGACCCCGGTGACGCCCAGCTCCTTCAGGATCCGGACGGCGTCGCCCGGGTCGGGGGTGGTGACGGTCAGCCGGCCGCGGGTGCCCGCCGCCAGCTCCGCGACCGGGCCCTGGACGATCAGCCGGCCCCGGGCCATCACCGCGGCGTGCGTGCAGACCTGTTCGATCTCGTCGAGGAGGTGCGAGGAGAGGAAGACCGTGGTGCCCTCCGCCGCCAGTTCCCTGACCAGGGCGCGGATCTCCCGCATGCCTTGCGGGTCCAGACCATTGGTCGGCTCGTCGAGGACGAGCAGGCGGCGCGGCTGGAGCAGGGCGGCGGCGAGCCCGAGGCGCTGCTTCATGCCCAGGGAGTACGCCTTGGCCTTCTTGCCGGCCGCCGCGGCCAGCCCGACCCGCTCCAGGGCCTGCCCCACCCGGGCCCGGCGGGTGCGCGGGTCGGCGGTCGGGTCGGCGGAGTCGTACCGCAGCAGATTGTCCCGGCCGCTCAGGAAGCCGTACGGCGCGGGCCCCTCGATCAACGCGCCGACCTGCGGGAGCACGGTGCGGGCGGCGTCCGGCACGGGGTGGCCGAGGAGCCGCGCGGTGCCGGACGTCGGGGCGATCAGGCCCATCAGCATCCGGATGGTGGTGGTCTTGCCCGAGCCGTTGGGGCCGAGGAAGCCGAAGACGCTGCCGCCGGGAACGCTGAGGTCGAGGCCGTCCACGGCGAGCTGCCCGCCGCGGTAGCGCTTGCTGAGCCCCCGGGTCTCGATCACGGCCTCCGGGCCGTCAGCGGTCCCCGGGCCGTCGAACGCCCCCGGTCCGGGGATCACTCCCGGCTCGGGAACCCCCTTCGGATCGACCGCGGTCCCGGGCTCTGTCATGCGTGCTCCCCATGGGTCGGCAGGGTTCGTCCGGCCGTGCGGGGCGGGCGCCCCCGGGCCGTGTTCCGGCGGCTCCGTCCGCCGGAAGGACGGTCGCGGCGGACCGCCCCGCCGTACGGAGCGTACGGCGGGGCGGGTGGACGGTGCCGGAGGCGCTCGGCGCGCCCGGGGTCAGGAGGCGCTGTTCGCCGCCTCGACCAGTGCGTCCTTCGTGACCGCGCCGACGTAGACCTTGCCGTCCTCCGTCAGCAGCGCGTTGACCAGGCGGGTCTTGAAGACCGTGCCCGAGCCGAACTTTCCGGTGACCTTGTCGCCCAGCGCGTCCAGGAACTGCTGGGCCTCGGCCGGTACTTCGCCCGACGCCTTCGAGGGCAGCCCGGTGCCGCCGGGGGTGCTGATCTCCGCGATCGCGTTCCAGCCCTCGCCGATGACCTTCGTGCCCTTGGCCCCCCGGTCCCCGGCGCCCAACTGGTCGGCGCCCGGGAACAGACCGTCGAGCCCCTTGCCCAGGCCCTTGTCCGGGCCCGTGCCCTTCTCGTGCTGCGCCTTGGCGTCGTCGGCCTCGGTCACCTCGGTGCCCTTGGGCGGGGTGAACGTGAACGAGGAGGCGGCCGGCTTCCCGAAGTCGACCTTGGTGAACCCGGCGTCGACGACGGGCTTGCCGCCGTCGCTCGCGAGCAGGGTGAACTTCAGCGGCACGCCGTTCTCCGCGTCGACCGCGACCGTGGCCGAACCGATCGTGGAGCCGCTCTGCTTCGGCTTGACGACCAGCTTGTACGCGTCGCGTCCGGCGACCCGGGTGGTGCCGTCGACCGTCACGGACGTGGTGGGGCCCGCCGTCTCCAGGAGCTGCTCGGCCAGCTCCTTCGGGGTGGCCGGCACGCCGTCGGGGGCGGGGTGCGCGGACTTCTTGCCGGAGTCCCGCGCGGACCGGTCCGCGGTGGCGTGGTAAGCCTGGTCGGAGCCGCTGTCGTACGCCCAGACCTCGTCGCCGTTGTGGATCAGGCTGTACTCCGAGGCGTTGCCCAGGATCGACAGCCGCTGCTTGTCGGGGCCGTCCGCGGCGACCCGGAGCGTGTGCGTGCCGGAGGCCAGCTCCGTCAGCCGCTCCTGCGGGTCGGCGCTCGAACCGCCCCGGCCGGACCCGCCGCCCTGGACGAACGCGTCGGCCAGGCCGCCGAGCGACGGGATGCCGAGGTCCGTGCTGATGCGTACCGTGCCGGAGAGCCGCTCGGTGTCCGAGGCGGCGATCTTCTCGACGAGTTCCTGTGCGGTGATCTTCGGCAGATCGGGGTCGCCGGTGCTCGCGAGCGCCGGCACGAGCCCGATCGTCGCGGCCGCCACTCCCGCCACTGCGACCGGGACGATGTAGCGCGCCGCCTTCCGACGGCCGGCGACGGTGCCCCTGGTCCCGCCGCCGTTGGTCTCTGCGCTGTCGTTCGGTGCCATGTGTGCCCTACCTCCGTGGTCGGCGGCTTCCGTCCGGTTGCACTCGTCCACTCCGTGCCGCCATTCTCACCGTCTTGGTCAGGAGTGGATGTTCTCCATCCGACCAAATCGGCGGGGCGAAAGCGTCAGCCCGCGGGAGCAACTCCGCCTACCTCTTCGGTATGACACCGCGCGGGTCCGTCTCCCCTGTCCCGTAGGGGACGTGCGACGGGGGTCCGGGACAGGCTCTCAGCCCGCCCGGTGCACCACCGCGTCGCACAGCTCCTCCAGCGCGGCCTTCGCGTGGTTCGCGGGCAGCGGCGCCAGCGTCGCCCGCGCCTCCTCCGCGTACCGGACGGTGTCCCGCCTGGCCTGCTCCAGCGCCGGGTGGGCGCGCAGCCTGCGCAGCGCCTCGGCGTGCCGGACGTCGTCCTCCAGGCCGCCGTCCAGCAGCGCGACGAGTTCCAGGTCCTCCGGCCGGCCGACGGTCGCCGCCCACTCCCGCAGGTGCAGCACGGGCAGGGTGGGGATGCCCTCGCGCAGGTCGGTGCCCGGGGTCTTGCCGGACTCGTGGGAGTCGGACGCGATGTCGAGCACGTCGTCGGCCAGCTGGAAGGCGACGCCGAGCCGCTCGCCGTACTGGGTGAGGATGTCGACGGTCGACCCGTGCGCGCCGGCCATCATCGCGCCGAACCGGCAGGCGACCGCGATCAGCGAGCCGGTCTTGCCGCGCAGCACCTCCAGGTAGTGCTCGATCGGGTCGCGGCCCTCGCCGGGGCCCGCGGTCTCCAGGATCTGGCCCGTGACCAGCCGTTCGAACGCCTCCGCCTGGATGCGTACGGCCTCCGGACCGAGGTCGGCCAGTATGTGCGAGGCGCGGGCGAAGAGGAAGTCGCCGGTCAGGACGGCCACCGAGTTGCCCCAGCGGCTGTTGGCGCTGTCGACGCCACGGCGCACGTCCGCCTCGTCCATCACGTCGTCGTGGTAGAGCGTGGCGAGGTGCGTCAGCTCGACGACGACGGCGGCGGGCACCACGCCCGGCGCGTCGGGGTTCCCGAACCGGGCGGCCAGCATCGCCAGCAGTGGCCTGAAACGTTTGCCTCCGGCGCGGACGAGATGCTGTGCGGCCTCCGTGATGAAGGGCACGTCGCTCTTGGTGGCATCGAGCAGCCCGGACTCGACAGCAGCCAACCCGGCCTGGACATCGGCCTCAAGAGCATGGTCCCGCACGCTCAGTCCGAACGGCCCGACGACGGTCACGAGGGGATCTCCTGTCTGCTGACGATCACACGGGATGTCGATGTGTCGCTGCCATCACTCAAGTCAGCGTATCCGGTCCCCTTTGGATCGCTGTGGGCGCCTTCCCGCCGCCGCCGGTATGTTCGTGATCAGCTCATACGATCAGGAGTCCCCCTTTTGTCCAACGCGGCAGCAAACACCGAACCGACTCAGCTTGCCCCCGGCGATGACCAGGCTTTTTTCGGCCAGCCTCGGGGGCTGATGACTCTCTCCGGCCTGGAGGTCTGGGAACGGTTCTCGTTCCTCGGCATGCAGGCGATTCTGGTTCTCTACTTCGCCGACACGGTCGCCCGCGGTGGCATGGGCATGGAGCCGGGCACCGCCGCGTCCGTCTCGGCCGCCTACGGCACCCTGGTCTACCTGGTCTCCGTGGCGGGCGGCTGGCTGGCCGACCGGATGCTTGGCTCGTACCGCGCCGTCCTGTACGGCGGCATCCTCATCGCCTGCGGGCATTACGCCATGGCGGTGCCCACCGACGCGATGACCTGGATCGGCCTGGGTCTGATCAGTGCCGGAACCGGCCTGCTCAAGCCCAATGTGGCCACCATGGTCGGCAAGCTCTACCGCACCGACGACGAGCGCCGCGACGCCGGCTTCGCCCTCTACTACATGGGCATCAACATCGGGGCGTTCCTCGGCCCGCTGGTCACCGGCTGGCTCGGCGACCACGCGAGCTGGCACTGGGGCTTCTCCGCCGCCGCCTTCGGCATGACCCTCGGTCTCGCCCAGTACGTACTGGGCCGACGTCACCTGGCCGGGCGAAAGCACGGCGCCGAATTCGCGCTGGCGCCGGAGCCGATGCGGCGCGCCGTGCGGCTCGTCGCGGCCGGGGCCGTCGTGGTCGCCGCCCTCGCCACCGCCCTGGCCCTGGCGGGGTGGCTCACCATGGACCGCTTCGTGAACCTGCTCACCCTCGTCTCGGTGATCGCGCCGGTCGTGTACTTCGCGGTGATGTTCCGCAGCCCGCAGGTCACGGGCGAGGAACGCGGCAGGCTGCGCCCGTACGTGGTGCTGTTCCTGGCCTCCGTCGTCTTCAACTTCATCCTGTTCCAGGCGTACTCGACGATGATGCTGCTCGCGTCGACCAACGCCCGCACCGAGATCCTCGGCTTCCACTTCCCGGCGAGCTGGTACGCCTCCGCGCTCGGCGCCTTCGAGGTGGCGCTCGCCCCGGTGGTCGCCATGGTCTGGGCCCGGATGGGCCCGCGCCAGCCGCACGCCTCCAACAAGATCGCGATCGGGGTGATCCTCGGCGGGCTGTCCTTCCTGCTGATGGTGCTCCCGACCTCGGGGCACTCCGGCGACACCTACAAGATGGCCGCCTGGTGGATCGTCGGCTCCTACCTGCTGCTCGGTCTCGGGGACGTCCTGCTGGAGACCTCCGGCATGTCCGCGACCACCAAGCTCGCCCCCAAGGCGTTCGCCAGCCAGACGATGGCGCTCTGGTTCCTCTCGCTGGCCCTCGCCAACGGCATCCAGGCCCAGGTCGTGAAGTTGTACGGCGAGGTCTCCAACGCCGCCTACTTCGGTGTCAACGGCACGATCGCGGTGGTGGCCGGTCTGGCCGTCGTCGCCGCCGCGCCCTGGCTCAAGCGCACCATGCACCCCGTCCACTGAGGTAACGCCATGCACATCCGCACCACGTTCCCGTACGAGACCACCCGTGAGGACGTCCGCATCCCGCTGCCGGACGGCACCCTGCTGTACGCCCGGATCTGGCGGCCCGTCACCGACGAACCGGTGCCCGCGCTCCTCGAATACCTGCCGTACCGGCTGAGCGACTGGACGGCGCCGCGCGACTGGCAGCGCCACCCCTGGTACGCGGGCCACGGCTACGCCTCCGTCCGGGTGGACGTGCGCGGCCACGGCAACAGCGAGGGCCTGCCGGGCGACGAGTACGACGCGACGGAACTGGCCGACGGCGTCGAGGTCGTCCACTGGCTGGCCCGGCAGGACTGGTGCTCCGGCCGGGTCGGCATGTTCGGCATCTCGTGGGGCGGCTTCAACTCGCTCCAGATCGCCGCACTGGCCCCCGAACCGCTGAAGGCGGTCGTGACCGTCTGCTCGACCGACGACCGCTACGACAACGACGTCCACTACATGGGCGGCTCGGTGCTCGCCGTCGACATGCACGCCTGGGCGGCCACCATGCTGGCCTTCGTCGCCCGGCCGCCGGACCCGGCGCAGGTCGGCGAGGGCTGGAAGGACATGTGGCGCAGACGGCTGGCGGCCGTCGACCCCTTCATCCACACCTGGCTGGCCCACCAGACCCGCGACGACTACTGGAAGCACGGCAGCGTCTGCGAGGACTACTCCGCGATCCGGGCGAACGTCCTCGCGGTGGGCGGCTGGCACGACCCGTACCGCGACACCGTCCTGCGGCTCGTCGAGCACCTCGACCCGGACCGGGTGCGCGGGCTGATCGGGCCCTGGTCGCACCAGTACCCGGACCGCGGGCTGCCGCCGGGCCCGTCGATCGGCTTCCTCCAGGAGACGCTGCGCTGGTGGGACCAGCACCTGAAGGACGAGGACACCGGCGTCATGTCCGAGCCGCTGCTGCGGGCCTGGATCAGCGATTCGCACCGCCCCGCCACGGTGTACGAGACGCTGCCGGGGCGCTGGGTGGGCGAGACCCACTGGCCGTCGCCGAACGTCACGCCGGTCGCGTACGCCCTCCAGGGCGGCCCGCAGATCGTCGACTCGCCGCAGCAGACCGGCCTGGACGCCGGGCGCTTCTTCCCGTTCGGCAACGACGCCGACCTGCCGCCCGACCAGCGCGACGAGGACGCCAAGTCGGTCTGCTTCGAATTCCCGGTCGAGGGCGACCCGATCGAGATCCTGGGCCGCCCCCGGGTGAAGCTGCGCATCCGGATGGACACCCCGCGCGGCCAGGCGATCGCCCGGCTCTGCGACGTCGCACCGGACGGCTCCTCCACCCTGGTCACCCGGGGCGCACTCAACCTGGGCGCCCGGCACGGCCGCGACCGCTCGGACGACTGGCCGGTCGGCGCGACCGAGGACGTCGCCTTCGAACTGAACGCCATCGGGCACACCTTCCCGCCCGGCCACCGGATCAGGCTCGCGGTCTCCTCCTCGTACTGGCCGTGGATCTGGCCGCAGGCCGGGTCGGCGGGGTTCGTCCTGGAGGCCGAGGGCAGCCTCGTCGAACTGCCGGTGCGCCGCCGCACCCAGGACCCGGGCATCCGCTTCGAGCGCCCGGAGCAGTCGGAACCGCTCGGTGTCGTCCACCCGGTGACGCTCGACGAGCAGCGCCCCGAACGGCTGGTGGTCCGCGACGTCGCCAAGGGCGAATGGCGGCTGGAGGTGGACCCGCGCTACGGCGGCACCCGCATCTACCCGGACGGCCTGGAGTTCACCGAGGACGCCCTGGAGACGTACACGATCCGGGAGGGCGACCCGCTCGGCGCACACGCCCGGTCCGACTGGGCGATCCGGCTGCACCGGCCGGAGATGGCCTGGGACGCCCGGATCGAGACCCGCTCCGAGACCACCGCGGACGCCACCGACTTCATCACGTCCAACGAGGTGATGTGCAAGGAGGGCGGTGAGGTGGTCTTCCACCGCACCTGGGAGAAGCGGATCCCGCGCACGGCCGGCTGAGAGCGTCTGCCGGTGGGCAGCGCGGGGGAAGGAGCGGGGCCGGGGTACGTGCATCGCGAGGCGGAGGATTGAATCATGGCGGAGCCATGGTGACGGACGACAACGCCGCGAGGTGCGTGCCCCGGCCCCGCGACGCCGCGAGGCCTACTGGCGGACGCTCTGAGCCACCGCCGTACCCCTTGCTCCCGGCAGGGGGACGGCGGAACTTTCCGGGCATCAGGAGCAGTTGGGGACACTCCCGCCGGGCGGTGGCACCCACGTAACGTGTCCCCCAAGCGACCTGGAAAGCGAGGCAGCAACACATGCCCGAGCAGAGCAGCCCGCTCGATCTGGCCGAGGGCGACCCCTTCGGTCCGCACAACCTTCCGTACGGAGTGTTCTCCACCCCCGACCACCCCGAGGACCGCCGGGTCGGCGTCCGCATCGGCAACCACGTCCTGGACGCCGGGGCCGCCGCGCACGCGCTCGGCTCGCCCTACGCGCAGCTCCTCGCCCAGCCGGACCTGACCGCGCTGCTGGCGGCGGGCCGCACCGCCTGGCGGGACGTCCGGCGGGCCCTGACCGCCTGGGTCACGGTCCCGGCGCACCGCGCGGACATCGAGCCGCTGCTGCACCCGCTCGACGCCGTGACGCTCCACCTGCCCTACGCGGTCGCGGACTACGTCGACTTCTACGCGAGCGAGAACCACGCCGCCAACGTCGGGCAGATCTTCCGGCCGAACGGCGAGGCGCTGACGCCCAACTGGAAGCACCTCCCGATCGGCTACCACGGCAGGTCCGGCACCGTCGTCGTGTCGGGCACGGACGTGGTGCGCCCGTCCGGCCAGCGCAAGGCGCCGACCGACGCGGCCCCCGTCTTCGGCCCCTCCGTCAAGCTGGACATCGAGGCCGAGGTCGGCTTCGTCGTCGGCGTCGGCTCCGAGCAGGGCACCCCGGTCCCGCTCGGCGGCTTCCGCGACCACGTCTTCGGGCTCTGCCTGCTCAACGACTGGTCGGCGCGGGACATCCAGGCCTGGGAGTACGTCCCGCTCGGCCCGTTCCTCGGCAAGTCCTTCGCCACGTCCGTCTCGGCCTGGGTGACCCCGCTGGAGGCGCTGGAGTCGGCCCGGACCGCACCCCCGGCCCGCGACTTCCCGCTGCTCCCCTATCTGGAGGACGCGGACGAGGACGAGGCCGGCGGCTTCGACCTGCGGATCTCCGTCGCGATCAACGGCCAGGTGGTCGCCGAGCCGCCGTTCGCCACCATGTACTGGACGGCGGCCCAGATGCTGGCCCAGATGACGGTGAACGGCGCGTCGCTGCGCACCGGCGACCTGTACGGCTCCGGCACGGTCAGCGGCGCCGAGCCCGGACAGCGCGGCTCCCTCCTGGAGCTGACCTGGAACGGCCGCGACCCGCTGGACCTCCCGGACGGCAAGCGCACGTTCCTGGAGGACGGCGACACGGTGACGATGACGGCCTGGGCACCGGGCCCGGACGGCACCCGGGTCGGGATCGGCGAGGTCACCGGGCGGATCGTGCCCGCGTCATGACACCGCCCGCCCCGGAGCTCACGCTCCCCGAGGAACTGCTGCTGCTCGCCCTGGATCCGCTGCGCGGCAAGCCGCTGTGCCGCGACCGCTTCCTGGGATACGGGACGGCGGGCGCGGCCCTGCGGGAGCTGGAGCTCCAGGGGCGGGTCGCCGAGGAGCACGGCCGCATACGGGTGATCGGCGCGCCCGCTCCCCCGGACCCCTTCCTGGCCCAGGTCCTGGGGAGCCTGCCGCCCCCGGGCGGGCCCGGGGGCGGCGTCGGCGCGCGGGGCTGGGTGCGGCAGGCCGGCCGGTACGCCGAGGAGCTGTGCGTGGAACACCTGGTGCGCCGCTCGGTCCTGCGCCGGGAGACCGGCCGTCTGCTGGGCCTGCTGCCGTACCACCGCCACCCGGCGACGGACCCGGCCCGGTCGCTCGCGGTCCGGGACCGTTTCACGGCCGCCGGGGCCGCCGGTTTCCCGGACCCGCGCAGCCGGGCCCTGGCCGCGCTGGTCTCGGCGATCGACCTGTCGGCCGAGGTGAGCCGGGGCGGCCTGCGCGGCCGCTGGGCGATGCGCGACCTGGTCCACGACGACTGGGCCGCGCACGCGGTGCACCAGAACGTCCGCCGGGACCAGTCGTCCGGGAACCGCAGCCCGGCCTTCGGCTCGAACGGCGGCTCGGACGACGACTGAGAGAACGGACATGCTGGGGGGACGCCCCGGAAACCCGCTGGTCAGCGACGTGCGGGGCGTTCACGCGTTCGGGGGAACCATGTCCTGTTCCCTGCGGATACGCTGGAAAGTCCCGCGAGACTCTGCGTCATGGGAGCACTGATGAGCGTCGAACCCGAGGCCCCCGAGCCGCGGTGGGCGGTTCCGCCCGTGGGCGGCTGGACCGCCGATGACCTGGACACACTCCCGAATCTGCCTCCGCACACGGAGCTGATCGACGGGAGTCTTGTTTTCGTGAGTCCGCAGACCTTGTTCCATTCGAGGGCAGTGAGCTTCTTCGAGTGGCAGTTGCAGTCGCTGTTGCCGCACGATCTTGAGGTCGTGCGCGAGTTCACCGTCGACATCGACATCCAGAACAGGCCCGAACCCGATGTGGTCGTCGTGCGCGCGGACGTGGTCGAGGGACTGAGGCAGACCCGCTTCCCCGCGGACAGTGTGCTGCTGGCCATCGAGGTCGTGTCCGAGGAATCCGTCACCCGGGACCGGGAGACCAAGCCCGTGAAGTACGCACGGGCGAAGATCCCGCACTACTGGCGGGTGGAGAACCACGACGACCGGGCGGTGGTCTACGTCTTCGAGCTGGAGCCGTCGACCGGGACCTACACCTCCACCGGCATCTTCCACGACCGGATGAAGGTCTCCGTCCCCTTCCCCGTCGACCTCGACCTCACCGCGATCACCGCGCGCCGCCGGGCGGCGGAGCCGCAGTAGGCCGTCCCGCCGCCCGCGCCACCGCCACCCGGCCCGTACCGCTCACTCGTACTCGGGCGGCTCCTCGTCCCAGCCGAACTCCGGGTCGTCGTCGGGAGCCGACGGCGCCGACGGGACCCGCGCGGCTTCCGGAGCCGGGGTCGGCACGGCTGCCGGGGTCGGCACAGCTTCCGGAGCCGGAGCCGGGGTCGTGCCGTCGGTCCCGAAGGTCGCCAGGACCTCCAGCACCCCTTCCCCGTACGTCGCCAGCTTCTTCTCGCCCAGGCCGCTGATCCCGCCCAGCGCGCTCACCGAATCCGGCCGCACCGTGGCGATCTCGCGCAGCGTCGCGTCGTGGAAGATGACGTACGCCGGGACGCCCTGCTCCTTCGCCCGCGCGCCGCGCCAGGCCCGCAGCGCCTCGAAGACGGGGACGGCCTCGGGCGCCAGCTCGGCCCCGGCCGCCTGCGACTTCGCCTTGCGCTCGCCCTTCGTGGACCGCGAGGCGGGCTTCGGGGCCTCCTTGCGCAGCAGCACCTCGCGTCCTCCGCCGAGGACCGAGCCGCTCTCCTCGGTCAGCACCAGCGTGCCGTACTCGCCCTCGACCGCGAGCAGCCCCTGGGCCAGCAACTGCCGTACCGCTCCGCGCCATTCGGCCTCGGTCAGCTCGCCGCCGATGCCGAAGACCGAGAGCTGGTCGTGGTCGAACTGGATGACCTTGGCGGTCTTGCGGCCGAGCAGGATGTCGACGATCTGGCCCGCGCCGAACTTCTGCCCCCGCTCCCGCTTCAGCCGCACCACGGTCGACAGCAGCTTCTGGGCGGCCACCGTGCCGTCCCAGTTCTCCGGCGGGGTGAGGCAGGTGTCGCAGTTGCCACAGGACGCCGCGCCCGGCTCCTGGCCGAAGTACCTCAGGAGCTGGGCGCGCCGGCACCGGACCGTCTCGCACAGGGCGAGCATCGAGTCGAGGTGGGAGGCGGCGCGGCGGCGGAAGGACTCGTCGCCCTCCCCGCCCTGGATGAGCTTGCGCTGCTGCACGACGTCCTGGAGGCCGTACGCCATCCAGGCCGTGGACGGCAGCCCGTCACGCCCGGCGCGGCCGGTCTCCTGGTAGTAGCCCTCGACCGATTTCGGCAGGTCGAGGTGGGCGACGAAACGGACGTCCGGCTTGTCGATGCCCATGCCGAAGGCGATGGTCGCGACGACGACCAGGCCCTCCTCGCGCAGGAACCGGGACTGGTGGGCGGCGCGGGTGCCCGCGTCGAGCCCCGCGTGGTACGGGACGGCCTCGATGCCGTTGCGGCAGAGGTACTCGGCGGTCTTCTCCGTCGAGTTGCGCGAGAGGCAGTAGACGATGCCGGCGTCCCCGGCGTGCTCCTCCTTGAGGAAGGAGAGCAGCTGCTTCTTCGGGTCGGCCTTGGGCACGATCCGGTACTGGATGTTGGGCCGGTCGAAACTGGCGACGAAGTGCTTGGCGTCGGGCATGCCCAGTCGCCGGGTGATCTCCTCGTGCGTGGCGGCGGTCGCGGTCGCCGTCAGGGCGATGCGCGGCACCTCGGGCCAGCGCTCGCCAAGGACCGACAGGGCCAGGTAGTCCGGGCGGAAGTCGTGGCCCCACTGGGCCACGCAGTGCGCCTCGTCGATCGCGAAGACGGAGACCTCGCCGCGGGAGAGCAGCGCCAGCGTGGAGTCGAGGCGGAGCCGTTCCGGAGCCAGGTAGAGCAGGTCGAGCTCACCGGCGACGAACTGCGCCTCCATCGAGCGGCGCTCGTCGAAGTCCTGTGTCGAGTTGATGAAACCGGCACGCACGCCGAGCGCCCGCAGGGCGTCCACCTGGTCCTGCATCAGGGCGATCAGCGGGGAGACGACGACGCCCGTGCCCGCTCTGACCAGGGACGGGATCTGGTAGCAGAGGGACTTGCCGCCGCCGGTCGGCATGAGGACCACGGCGTCCCCGCCGGCCACCACGTGGTCGACGATCGCTTCCTGCTCGCCGCGGAACGCCTCGTATCCGAACACCCGGTGCAGCGTCCGTCGTGCGTCGCTCTCGGTCACATCCATGGTTCCGCCCGTCGTGCCCATCGTCCTGTCCCGGCTCCGTCCGCGGCTCGTCCTCGTCGCCGCCGTCCCCTGCCACGATAGGCGCCGCCTACGACAACGCCGGACGGGCTTGACTTCCAGGGCCCGTCCGGCGTCGTCGCTGCTGTGCGCGGGGTGCTACCGCACGAAGACTCCCGCCTGGCTCGCCAGGTCCAGGAAGTACTGCGGGGCCAGGCCCAGCACCAGGGTGACGGCGACGCCGACCGCGATCGTGGTCATCGTCAGCGGGGACGGGACGGCGACCGTCGGGCCCTCCGCCTTCGGCTCGCTGAAGAACATCAGCACGATGACCCGGATGTAGAAGAACGCGGCGATGGCCGAGGAGATCACACCGACCACGACCAGACCGCTCGCACCGCCGTCCGCCGCCGCCTTGAAGACGGCGAACTTTCCGGAGAAACCGGAGGTGAGCGGGATGCCCGCGAAGGCCAGCAGGTACACCGCGAAGACCGCGGCGACCAGTGGCGAGCGGCGGCCGAGCCCGGCCCACTTCGACAGGTGCGTCGCCTCCCCGCCCGCGTCGCGCACCAGGGTGACCACGGCGAACGCGCCGACCGTCACGAAGGAGTACGCGCCCAGGTAGAAGAGGACCGACGAGATGCCGGCCGGGGTCGCCGCGATCACACCGGCGAGGATGAAACCGGCGTGGGCGATCGAGGAGTAGGCGAGCAGCCGCTTGATGTCGGTCTGGGTGATGGCGACGATCGCACCGCCCAGCATCGTGACGATCGCGACGCCCCACATCACCGGGCGCCAGTCCCAGACGAGCCCCGGCAGCACCACGTACAGCAGGCGCAGCAGCGCACCGAACGCGGCGACCTTGGTGGCCGCGGCCATGAAGCCGGTGACCGGGGTCGGGGCGCCCTGGTAGACGTCCGGGGTCCACATGTGGAACGGGACGGCGCCGACCTTGAAGAGCAGACCGGTCAGGACCATCGCGCCGCCGATCAGGAGCAGCGCGTCGTTGCCCATGGTGGCGGCGAGCGCCGGGTCGACCCGGGTGACGGAGCCGTCGACGACGCTCGCGACGACTCCGTACGAGACGGAGCCCGCGTACCCGTACAGCAGGGCGATCCCGAAGAGGAAGAACGCCGAGGAGAACGCGCCGAGCAGGAAGTACTTCACCGCGGCCTCCTGCGACATCAGCCGCTTGCGGCGGGCGACGGCGCAGAGGAGGTAGAGCGGGAGGGAGAAGACCTCCAGGGCCACGAAGAGCGTCAGCAGGTCGTTGGCCGCGGGGAAGACCAGCATGCCGGCCACCGAGAACAGGACCAGCGGGAAGACCTCGGTGGTGGTGAATCCGGCCTTGACCGCGGCCTTCTCGCTGTCGCTGCCGGGGACCGAGGCGGCCTGGGCGGCGAAGGAGTCCACCCTGTTGCCGTGCGCGGCGGGGTCGAGGCGGCGCTCGGCGAAGGTGAAGACGGCGACCAGCGACGTCAGCAGGATGGTGCCCTGCAGGAACAGCGTCGGCCCGTCGATCGCGATGGCGCCCATCGCGGCGATGTGCGCCTTCGTCGTGGCGTATCCCCCGGCGGCCAGGCCGACGACCGCGGCGAACGCGGCGGCCAGGGCGACGACCGTCAGGAAGACCTGGGTGTGGTAGCGGGCCCGGCGCGGCACGAAGGCCTCGACGAGCACGCCCACGACGGCCACACCGATCACGATGAGGACCGGCATCAGCTGGGTGTACTCGATGACCGGGGCCTGGAACCTCTCGCCCGGGGCGGCCGTTGTCGTCCCGCCCGCCGTCGTCCACAAGCTGTGGACAGCTGTTGCGCTCACTTGGCGGCCTCCACCTCAGGCTGGGGGTCCTTCTTCTGGACGTCCGACATGGTGTGCTGCACCGCCGGGTTGACGATCTCGGTCAGCGGCTTCGGGTAGACGCCCAGGAAGAGCAGCAGTGCGATCAGCGGCAGGACCACCGTCAGTTCCCTGACCTTGAGGTCCGCCATGCCTTGGACCTCGGCCTTCACCGGGCCCGTCATCGTCCGCTGGTAGAGGACGAGGACGTAGAGCGCGGCGAGCACGATGCCGGTCGTGGCGACGATGCCCGCCGCCGGGTAGACGCTGAACGCGCCGACCAGGACCAGGAACTCGCTGACGAACGGGGCGAGTCCGGGCAGCGACAGGGTGGCCAGACCGCCGATCAGGAAGGTGCCGGCCAGGACGGGCGCCACCTTCTGCACCCCGCCGTAGTCGGCGATGAGCCGCGAGCCGCGCCGGGTGATCAGGAAGCCCGCCACCAGCATCAGCGCCGCGGTCGAGATGCCGTGGTTGACCATGTAGAGCGTGGCGCCGGACTGGCCCTGGCTGGTCATCGCGAAGATGCCCAGGATGATGAAGCCGAAGTGCGAGATCGACGCGTAGGCGATCAGCCGCTTGATGTCGCGCTGGCCGACGGCGAGCAGCGCCCCGTACACGATGCTGATCAGCGCCAGGACGACGATCACCGGCGTCGCCCACTTGCTGGCCTCCGGGAAGAGCTGGAGGCAGAAGCGGAGCATCGCGAAGGTGCCGACCTTGTCGACGACCGCGGTGATCAGGACGGCGACCGGGGAGGTCGCCTCGCCCATGGCGTTGGGCAGCCAGGTGTGCAGCGGCCACAGCGGGGCCTTCACCGCGAAGGCGAAGAAGAACCCGAGGAACAGCCAGCGTTCGGTGCCGGTCGCCATGGACAGCGAGCCGTTGGCGCGGGCCTCGGCGATCTCGGAGAGCGAGAACGTCCCCGCGACCACGTACAGCCCGATCACGGCGGCCAGCATGATCAGGCCGCCGGCCAGGTTGTAGAGGAGGAACTTGACCGCGGCGTACGAGCGCTGGGCCGCCGCGTTCTCGTCGCTGCCGCTGTGTGCCCGGTCCCCGAAGCCGCCGATGAGGAAGTACATCGGGATGAGCATGGCTTCGAAGAGGATGTAGAAGAGGAAGACGTCGGTGGCCTCGAAGGAGAGGATCACCATCGCCTCGACCATCAGGATCAGGGCGAAGAAGCCCTGCGTCGGGCGCCAGCGCGAGGAGCTGGTCTCCAGGGGGTCGGCGTCGTGCCAGGCCGCCAGGACGACGAAGGGGATCAGCAGCGCGGTGAGCGCCATGAGCGCCACCCCGATGCCGTCCACGCCCAGCTCGTAGCGGACGCCGAAGTCCTTGATCCAGGCGTGCGATTCGGTGAGCTGGTAGCGGTCGCCGCCGGGCTCGAAGCGGGCGAGCGCGACGCCCGCCAGGACGAGCGTGGCCAGGGAGAAGACCAGCGCCGTCCATTTGGCGGCGGTGCGCCTGGCGGCCGGGACGGCGGCGGTGGCGACCGCACCGATCGCCGGGAGTGCCGCCGTCGCTGTCAGGAGGGGAAAGGACATGGTGATCAGACCGCCCTCATCAGCAGGGTCGCGGCGATGACGATCGCCGTACCGCCGAACATCGAGACCGCGTAGGAGCGGGCGTAGCCGTTCTGCAGCTTGCGCAGCCGGCCGGAGAGCCCGCCCATCGAGGCGGCCGTGCCGTTGACGACGCCGTCGACCAGGGTGTGGTCGACGTACACCAGGGAGCGGGTGAGGTGCTCGCCGCCGCGGACCAGGACCACGTGGTTGAAGTCGTCCTGGAGGAGGTCGCGGCGGGCGGCCCGGGTGAGCAGCGAGCCGCGCGGGGCGACGACCGGAACGGGCTTGCGGCCGTACATCGCCCAGGCGATGGCGACGCCGATGGCGAGTACCACCATGGTGGCGGCGGTGATCGTCGTGGCGCTGACCGGGGCGTGTCCGTGGCTGTGGCCGGTGACCGGCTCCAGCCAGTTCAGGAAGCGGTCGCCGATGGAGAAGAGGCCGCCCGCGAAGACCGACCCGAACGCGAGGACGATCATGGGGATGGTCATCGACTTCGGGGACTCGTGCGGGTGGGGCTCGGCGTGCTCACCGCGGGTCTCGGCCGCCGGCTCGACGTCCGTCTCGGCGGGCGACGGCGTCGACGTCCGCCACCGCTCCTCGCCGAAGAACGTCAGCAGCATCACACGCGTCATGTAGAACGCGGTGATCGCGGCGCCCAGCAGGGCCACCGAGCCGAGGATCCAGCCCTCGGTGCCGCCCTTGGCGAAGGCCGCCTCGATGATCTTGTCCTTGGAGAAGAAGCCGGACAGGCCGGGGAAGCCGATGATCGCCAGGTAGCCGAGGCCGAAGGTGATGAAGGTGACCGGCATGTACTTGCGCAGTCCGCCGTACCTGCGCATGTCGACCTCGTCGTTCATGCCGTGCATGACCGAACCGGCGCCGAGGAAGAGCCCGGCCTTGAAGAAGCCGTGCGTCACCAGGTGCATGATCGCGAAGACGTAGCCGATCGGGCCGAGCCCGGCAGCCAGGATCATGTAGCCGATCTGCGACATCGTCGACCCGGCGAGGGCCTTCTTGATGTCGTCCTTCGCACAACCGACGATCGCACCGAAGAGCAGCGTGACCGCTCCGACGATCACGACGACCAGCTGCGCATCCGGGGCGGCGTTGAAGATCGCGCCGGACCGGACGATGAGGTACACACCCGCGGTCACCATGGTCGCGGCGTGGATGAGGGCCGAGACCGGGGTCGGGCCCTCCATCGCGTCACCGAGCCAGGACTGCAGCGGCACCTGGGCCGACTTGCCGCAGGCCGCGAGCAGCAGCATCAGACCGATCGCCGTCAGCTTGCCCTCGCTCGCCCGGCCCGTCGCCTCCAGGACGGGCCCGAAGGCGAACGTGCCGAAGGTGGTGAACATCAGCATGATCGCGATCGACAGGCCCATGTCGCCGACGCGGTTGACCAGGAACGCCTTCTTGGCGGCCGTGGCCGCGCTGGGCTTGTGCTGCCAGAAGCCGATCAGCAGGTACGACGCCAGACCGACGCCCTCCCACCCGGCGTACAGCAGCAGGTAGTTGTCGGCCAGGACCAGCAGCAGCATCGCCGCGAGGAACAGGTTCAGATAGCCGAAGAAGCGGCGACGGCGCTCGTCGTGCTCCATGTAGCCGATCGAGTAGATGTGGATCAGGGTGCCCACACCGGTGATCAGCAGCACGAACGTCATCGACAACTGGTCGAGCTGGAAGGCCACGTCGGCCTGGAAGCTCTCGACCGGAACCCAGCTGAACAGCTTCTGGTGCAGCGTCCGGTCCTCGGCGCCCCTCCCCAGCAGGTCGAGGAAGAGCACGACACCGATGACGAACGACGCGGCGGCGAGCAGGGTGCCGAGCCAGTGTCCGGCGCGGTCCAGCCGTCGGCCGCCGCAGAGCAGGACCGCCGCTCCGAGCAGAGGCGCCGCGACGAGCAGCGCAATCAGATTCTCCACGATTCAACGTCCCCTTACAGCTTCATCAGGCTGGCGTCGTCGACCGAGGCCGAGTGGCGGGAACGGAACAGCGACACGATGATCGCGAGCCCCACCACGACCTCCGCCGCGGCGACGACCATCGTGAAGAAGGCGATGATCTGGCCGTCGAGATTGCCGTGCATCCGGGAGAAGGTCACGAACGCGAGGTTGCAGGCGTTGAGCATCAGCTCCACACACATGAACACCACGATCGCGTTCCGCCGGATCAGCACACCGGCCGCGCCGATGGTGAACAACAGGGCGGCGAGATAGAGGTAGTTGACCGGATTCACTTGGCGACCTCCTCTTCGTCGGCCCGGTCGGATTCACCGTTGCGGCCGAGCCGCTCGCCGGAGCGCTGCTCCAGTGCCTTGAGCCGGTCCAGCGACTCGTGCGACACGTCGCGGATCTGACCGCGGTCGCGCAGAGTCCGCATGACGGTGAGATCGGACGGGGTGCCGTCCGGGAGCAGCCCCGGGATGTCCACGGCGTTGTGCCGGGCGTACACGCCGGGCGCGGGCAGCGGCGGCAGCTGCGTGCCGCGCACCCGCTCCTCGGACCGCTCCCGCTGGGTCCTGGCCCGCTCGGTGCGCTCCCGGTGGGTGAGCACCATCGCGCCGACCGTCGCCGTGATCAGCAGGGCGCCGGTGATCTCGAAGGCGAAGACGTACCTGGTGAAGATGAGGCTGGCCAGCCCCTCCACGTTCCCGCCGTGCGCGGTGTTGGCGGTGCCCAGTCCGTTGAAGCTGTGCAGCGAGGCGTGGCCGATGCCCGCGATCAGCAGGACGCCGAAGCCGAGGCCGCAGCCCGCGGCCAGCCAGCGCTGCCCCTTGAGGGTCTCCTTCAGGGAGTCGGCCGCGGTGACGCCGACGAGCATGACCACGAAGAGGAACAGCATCATGATCGCGCCGGTGTAGACGACGATCTGGACGATGCCCAGGAAGTAAGCGCCGTTGGCCAGATAGAACACCGCCAGGACGATCATGGTCCCGGCGAGGCTCAGCGCGCTGTGCACGGCTTTTTTCATCAGTACGGTGGACAGCGCCCCGAGGACGGCGACGACGCCCAGCACCCAGAACTGGACGGCCTCGCCGGTCGAGGCCGCGGCGGCCAGGGCGGTCATGCGCCCACCCCCCGCGCCGAGCCGTTGTTCTCGTGGGCGTCGTCCGAGGGCTTCTCGCCCTTGGAGACCGCGGTCTGACGCTCCGTGCCGGGGGCGGCGCCGGAGACGAGGCCCCGGTAGTAGTCCTGCTCGTCCATCCCCGGGTAGATCGCGTGCGGGGTGTCGACCATGCCCTCCTCCAGGCCCGCGAGGAGCTCGTCCTTGGTGTAGATGAGGCTCTCGCGGGTGGTGTTGGCGAGCTCGAACTCATTGGTCATCGTCAGCGCCCGGGTGGGGCACGCCTCGATGCACAGCCCGCAGAGAATGCAGCGCGCGTAGTTGATCTGGTAGACGCGTCCGTAGCGCTCACCCGGGGAGTAGCGCTCCTCGTCGGTGTTGTCCGCGCCCTCGACGTAGATCGCGTCGGCCGGGCAGGCCCAGGCGCACAGCTCGCAGCCGATGCACTTCTCCAGGCCGTCCGGGTGGCGGTTGAGCTGGTGCCGGCCGTGGAAGCGCGGCGCCGTCACCTTCGGCGTCTCCGGGTACTGCTCGGTCAGCCGCTTCTTGAACATGGCCTTGAAGGTCACGCCGAAGCCGGCGACGGGGTTCTGGAACTTCTCCGAGGATCCCGGGGTCCCCGAGGACTCTGACGACTCAGACACCGTCCGCCTCCTTTCCGTCACTCGCGTGTTCGTCACTCTGAGTATCCGACCCGCCACTGACAACGAGCTCCCGCTCGCCCCGCGGCCTGCGGCGCGGCACCGGCGGCAGGGTCTGCCCCGGCAGTGGCGGCACCGGGAATCCGCCCGCCATCGGGTCGAACTCCGGCTCCGGGCCCGCCTTCTCGGTCTCCGCCCGGACCTTCTTGTCGCGGAAGACGTCGACGACGAAGGAGAGCAGCAGGATCGCGAGCACGGTCCCGGCCACGTACAGCACGATCCGGGAGAAGTCGTAGCCCTCGTTGCTCAGCGCCCGCACGGTGGCGACCATCATCAGCCAGACCACGGAGACCGGGATCAGGACCTTCCAGCCGAGCTTCATCAGCTGGTCGTAGCGGACCCGGGGCAGCGTGCCGCGCAGCCAGATGAAGAAGAACAGCAGCAGCTGGACCTTGATGACGAACCAGAGCAACGGCCACCAGCCGTGGTTCGCGCCCTCCCAGAAGGTGCTGATCGGCCACGGGGCCCGCCAGCCGCCCAGGAACAGGGTCGTGGAGACCGCGGAGACGGTGACCATGTTGACGTACTCGGCGAGCATGAACATTGCGAACTTGATCGACGAGTACTCGGTGTTGAAGCCGCCGACCAGGTCGCCCTCGGACTCCGGCATGTCGAACGGGGCCCGGTTGGTCTCGCCGACCATCGTGACGATGTAGATGATGAAGGAGACCGGCAGCAGCAGGATGAACCAGCGGTCCTGCTGCGCCTCCACGATCTTCGAGGTCGACATCGACCCGGAGTAGAGGAAGACCGAGGCGAACGCGGCCCCCATCGCGATCTCGTAGCTGATCATCTGCGCGCAGGAGCGCAGACCGCCCAGGAGCGGGTACGTCGATCCGGACGACCAGCCCGCCAGCACGATGCCGTAGATCCCGACAGAGGCGACCGCGAGGACGTAGAGCATCGCGATCGGCAGGTCGGTGAGCTGCATCGCCGTACGGTGCCCGAAGATCGAGACCTCGTTGCCGGACGGGCCGAACGGGATCACGGCGATCGCCATGAACGCCGGGATGGCGGCGACGATCGGCGCGAGCACGTACACGACCTTGTCGGCGCGCTTGACGACGACGTCTTCCTTCAGCATCAGCTTCACGCCGTCGGCCAGCGACTGGAGCAGGCCCCAGGGCCCGTTCCGGTTGGGGCCGATGCGCAGCTGCATCCAGGCGACGACCTTGCGCTCCCACACGATGGAGAAGAGCACCGTCACCATCAGGAACGCGAAGCAGAACACCGCCTTGATGCCGATGAGCCACCAGGGGTCGGTGCCGAACATCGACAGGTCCTCGGCGGCGAGTACGGCACTGTGCGGCGCCGCGGCCAGTTGAGCGAAGCCGGTCACGCCCCCACCTCCGATGCGATGTCGTGGCCGCCCGGTGCGGCGGGGCCGATCCGGACCAGGCCGCCGGGCCGGGCACCGGTGTCGGCCGGGACGCCCCGCCCGACGGAGTTCAGCGGCACCCAGACCACCCGGTCCGGCATGTCGGTGATCTTCAGCGGGAGTTCGATGCTGCCCGTCGGGCCGGTGACGGCCAGCAGGTCGCCGTCCTTCATGCCCGTCTCGGCCGCGGTGGCGGCGGAGAGCCGGGCGAGGGCGGCGTGCCGGGTGCCGGCCAGCGCCTCGTCGCCCTCCTGGAGCCGGCCCAGGTCGAGCAGCATCCGGTGGCCCGCGAGGACCGCCTCGCCGCTGCCGGGCCTGGGCAGCGGGTGCGCCGTCTCGCTCGGGTCGGCGGCGTGCGCGCCGGTCCAGCCGCCGAGCCGGTCCAGCTCACGGCGTACGGACCTCAGGTCCGGCAGCGCGAAGCGGGCGGGCCCTTCGGCGTCCGTGACCCCGGCCAGGGCGTCGGCCAGCATGTGCAGCACCCGGGCGTCGGTCGGCGCGAGAGGACGAGTCATCTGCTCGGGCTTCAGCGCCGCCTCGAACATCCGCGCCCTGCCCTCCCAGTTGAGGAAGGTGCCGGGCTTCTCGGCCACCGCGGCGACCGGGAGGACCACGTCGGCACGCTCGGTGACCTCGCTGGGCCGCAGCTCCAGCGAGACCAGGAAGCCGACCTCGTCGAGCGCCTCCAGGGCCCGCGCCGGGTCCGGCAGGTCCGTCGGCTCGACCCCGGCGACGAGCAGCGCGCCCAGTTCGCCGGTGGCCGCGGCCTCCACGATCTGGCCGGTGTCGCGGCCGAAGCGGGACGGGAGTTCGCCCACGCCCCAGACGGCCGCCACCTCGTCCCTGGCCCGCGGGTCGGTCGCCGGACGGCCGCCGGGCAGCAGCGAGGGCAGCACGCCCGCCTCCACCGCACCGCGCTCACCGGCCCGGCGCGGGATCCACACCAGCGCGGCCCCGGTCGCGGTGGCGGTCCGTACCGCGGCGGTCAGGGCGCCCGGTACCGCGGCGAGCCGTTCGCCGACCACGATCAGGGAGCCCTCGTCGCGCAGCGCCTCGGCCGCCACGGCTCCGTCGCCGTCGAGGCCGACGCCGCCCGCGATCGCGTCCAGCCACTCGGTCTCGGTGCCGGGGGCGGCGGGGAGCAGCGTGCCGCCCGCCTTCTCCAGGCCCCGGGTGGCGTGCGAGGCGATCGAGAAGGTGCGCTGGCCGTACTTGCGCATCGCCTTGCGCAGCCGCAGGAAGACGCCGGGCGCCTCCTCCTCCGACTCGAACCCGGCCAGCAGCACCGTCGGGGCCTTCTCCAGCGAGGTGTACGTGACCCCCGTGCCGTCCAGGTCCCGGCCGCGTCCGGCGACGCGGGCGGCCAGGAATTCGGCCTCCTCGCCGCTGTGCGCGCGGGCCCGGAAGTCGACGTCGTTGGTGTCCAGCACGACCCGGGCGAACTTGCCGTACGCGTAGGCGTCCTCGACGGTCAGCCGGCCGCCGGTGAGCACCCCCGTCCGGCCGCGCGCGGCGGCCAGTCCGGTGGCGGCGGCGGCCAGGGCCTCGGGCCAGCTCGCCGGTTCCAGGACGCCGTCCGCGTTGCGCACCAGCGGGGTGGTGAGCCGGTCGCGCTGCTGGGCGTAGCGGAAGGCGAAGCGGCCCTTGTCGCAGACCCACTCCTCGTTGACCTCGGGGTCGTCGGCGGCGAGCCGCCGCATGACCTTGCCGCGCCGGTGGTCGGTGCGGGTCGCGCAGCCGCCCGCGCAGTGCTCGCACACCGACGGCGAGGACACCAGGTCGAAGGGCCGGGAACGGAACCGGTACGCCGCCGAGGTCAGCGCCCCGACCGGGCAGATCTGGATGGTGTTCCCGGAGAAGTACGACTGGAACGGGTCGCCCTCGCCGGTGCCGACCTGCTGGAGCGCGCCGCGCTCGATCAGCTCGATCATCGGGTCGCCCGCCACCTGGTTGGAGAACCGGGTGCAGCGCGCGCAGAGCACGCACCGTTCGCGGTCCAGCAGCACCTGGGTGGAGATCGGGACGGGCTTCTCGTAGGTCCGCTTCTTCCCCTCGAAGCGGGAGTCCGCGTCGCCGTGCGACATCGCCTGGTTCTGCAGCGGGCACTCGCCGCCCTTGTCGCAGACCGGGCAGTCCAGCGGGTGGTTGATGAGCAGCAGCTCCATCACGCCCTTCTGCGCCTTCTCGGCGACGGGCGAGGTCAGCTGCGACCTCACCACCATGCCGTCGGTGCAGGTGATGGTGCAGGACGCCATCGGCTTGCGCTGGCCCTCGACCTCGACGATGCACTGGCGGCAGGCGCCGGCCGGGTCGAGGAGCGGGTGGTCGCAGAAGCGCGGGATCTCGATGCCGAGGAGTTCGGCGGCCCGGATGACCAGGGTGCCCTTGGGCACGCTGATCTCGATGCCGTCGATGGTCAGCGTGACCAGGTCCTCGGGCGGGATGGCCGCCTCGCCGCCCCCGGAGGGCGCACTCGTGGTGACTGTCATGCGTTCACCCCCTGGTGAGCGTTCTTGTCGTCGGCCCACGCGGTGGACCTGGCGGGATCGAAGGGGCAGCCCTTGCCCGTGATGTGCTGCTCGTACTCCTCGCGGAAGTACTTCAGCGAGGAGAAGATCGGCGAGGCGGCGCCGTCGCCGAGGGCGCAGAAGGACTTGCCGTTGATGTTGTCGGCGATGTCGTTCAGCTTGTCGAGGTCGGCCATCCGTCCCTTGCCCGCCTCGATGTCGCGGAGCAACTGGACGAGCCAGTAGGTGCCCTCGCGGCAGGGCGTGCACTTGCCGCAGGACTCGTGGGCGTAGAACTCGGTCCAGCGGGTGACGGCGCGCACGACGCAGGTGGTCTCGTCGAAGCACTGGAGCGCCTTGGTGCCGAGCATGGAGCCGGCGGCGCCGACGCCCTCGTAGTCGAGCGGCACGTCGAGGTGTTCGTCGGTGAACATCGGGGTGGACGAGCCGCCCGGGGTCCAGAACTTCAGCCGGTGCCCGGGGCGCATGCCGCCGCTCATGTCGAGCAGCTGGCGCAGCGTGATGCCGAGCGGGGCCTCGTACTGGCCGGGGCTCGCGACGTGCCCGCTGAGCGAGTACAGCGTGAAGCCGGGGGACTTCTCGCTGCCCATCGATTTGAACCAGTCCTTGCCCCGGTTCAGGATCGCGGGAACCGAGGCGATGGATTCGACGTTGTTCACCACTGTGGGGCAGGCGTACAGACCGGCGACCGCGGGGAAGGGGGGGCGCAGCCGGGGCTGGCCACGCCGTCCTTCGAGAGAGTCGAGCAGCGCGGTTTCCTCACCACAGATGTACGCGCCGGCACCGGCGTGCACCGTGAGTTCCAGATCGAGCCCCGAGCCCAGGATGTTCGTCCCCAGATAACCCGCCTCGTACGCCTCTCGTACGGCCTCGTGCAGCCGCCGCAGCACGGGGACGACCTCACCGCGCAAGTAGATGAACGCGTGCGACGAACGGATCGCGTAACAGGCGATCACGATGCCCTCGATGAGGCTGTGCGGATTGGCGAAGAGGAGCGGGATGTCCTTGCAGGTGCCCGGTTCCGACTCGTCGGCGTTGACAACCAGATAGTGGGGTTTGCCGTCGCCCTGCGGGATGAACTGCCACTTCATCCCGGTGGGGAAGCCCGCACCGCCGCGGCCGCGCAGGCCGGAGTCCTTGACGTAGGCGATGAGGTCGTCCGGTGCCATGGCGAGGGCCTTGCGCAGTCCCTCGTATCCCTCGTGGCGCCGGTAGGTCTCCAGGGTCCAGGATTCCGGCTCGTCCCAGAAGGCGGAGAGGACGGGGGCGAGCAGTTTCTCGGGGCTGTCCCCGTGGCCGCTTCCGTTGTCGTTGATCTCGGTCGCCAATGTCATCACTCCCCCTCCTCGGCGGTCGGGCCGGCCGGGTGGTCCGGGTCGGAGGCCGAGGTCTGCTGCGGTGCGTCGTGCGAGCCGAGGTGCTCGGACGGCGACGGGTCGTGGGGCTGGGGGCCGGTGGGGCGCTCGCCGCGCGGGGCGACGACGCGCGGGTGCGGCTCCTCGCCCTTGGCGAGCCGGAGGCCGATCAGCGAGGCGGGGCCCGCGCCGCCGGACGCCTCGACGGCACCGGGGCGCTCGTCGGGGAAGCCGGCCAGGATCCGGGCGGTCTCCTTGTACGAGCACAGCGGGGCGCCGCGAGTGGGTTCGACGGTGCGCCCGGCGATCAGGTCGTCGACCAGGCGGGTCGCGCTCTCCGGCGTCTGGTTGTCGAAGAACTCCCAGTTGACCATCACCACGGGGGCGAAGTCGCAGGCCGCGTTGCACTCGATGTGTTCAAGGGTAATCTTCCCGTCCTCGGTGGTCTCGTCGTTGCCGACGCCGAGGTGCTCCTTGAGCCGGTCGAAGATGGCGTCGCCGCCCATCACCGCGCACAGGGTGTTGGTGCAGACACCGACCTGGTAGTCGCCACTGGGCTTGCGCCGGTACATCGTGTAGAAGGTGGCGACCGCGGTGACCTCGGCGGTGGTGAGGCCGAGCATGTCGGCGCAGAACGCCATGCCGGTGCGGGAGACGTAGCCCTCCTCCGACTGCACCAGGTGCAGCAGGGGCAGCAGGGCGGAGCGGCTGTCGGGGTAGCGGGCGATCACCTCCCTCGCGTCCGTTTCGAGCCTGGCGCGCACCTCGGCCGGGTAGGCGGGGGCGGGGAGCTGCGGCATCCCCAGACTGACTTCCTGACGTGCTTCGGTCACCGGTCGACGCCTCCCATCACGGGGTCGATGGACGCGACGGCGACGATGACGTCGGCGACCTGGCCGCCTTCGCACATCGCCGCCATGGCCTGGAGGTTGGTGAAGGACGGGTCACGGAAGTGGACCCGGTAGGGGCGGGTGCCGCCGTCCGAGACGACGTGCACGCCGAGTTCGCCCTTGGGGGACTCGACGGCGGTGTACGCCTGCCCTGCCGGGACCCGGAAGCCCTCGGTCACCAGCTTGAAGTGGTGGATCAGGGCCTCCATGGAGGTGCCCATGATCTTCTTGATGTGGTCGAGCGAGTTGCCCAGGCCGTCCGGGCCGAGCGCGAGCTGCGCGGGCCAGGCGATCTTCTTGTCGGCGACCATCACCGGTCCGGGGGCGAGCCGGTCGATGCACTGCTCGACGATCCGCAGCGACTGGCGCATCTCCTCCAGGCGGATGAGGAAGCGGCCGTAGGCGTCGCAGCTGTCGGCGGTGGGGACGTCGAACTCATAGTTCTCGTACCCGCAGTAGGGGTCGGTCTTGCGCAGGTCGTGCGGGAGTCCGGCGGAGCGCAGCATCGGGCCGGTGACGCCGAGCGCCATGCAGCCGGTCAGGTCGAGGTAGCCGACGTCCTGCATGCGGGCCTTGAAGATGGGGTTGCCGGTGGCGAGCTTGTCGTACTCCGGCAGGTTCTTCTTCATGGTCTTCACGAACTCGCGCAGCTGGTCGATCGCGCCGGGCGGCAGGTCCTGGGCGAGTCCGCCGGGCCGGATGAACGCGTGGTTCATGCGGAGGCCGGTGATCAGCTCGAAGAGGTCGAGAACGAGTTCACGATCGCGGAAGCCGTAGATCATGATCGTGGTGGCGCCGAGCTCCATGCCGCCGGTGGCGATGCACACCAGGTGCGAGGAGATCCGGTTGAGCTCCATCAGCAGCACGCGCAGGACGGTGGCCCGGTCGGGGATCTGGTCCTCGATGCCGAGGAGCTTCTCGACCCCCAGGCAGTACGCCGCCTCGTTGAAGAAGGGCGTCAGGTAGTCCATCCGCGTGACGAAGGTGGTGCCCTGGGTCCAGTTCCGGAATTCGAGGTTCTTCTCGATGCCGGTGTGGAGGTAGCCGATGCCGCAGCGGGCCTCGGTGACGGTCTCGCCGTCGATCTCCAGGATCAGTCGCAGCACCCCGTGCGTGGACGGGTGCTGGGGGCCCATGTTGACGATGATGCGCTCGTCGTCGGACTTGGCCGCGGATTCGACGACCTCGTCCCAGTCGCCGCCGGTGACCGTGTACACGGTCCCCTCGGTGGTGTCGCGGGCGTCCGAGAAGGGCGTTCCGGAGGGCCCCGACGAGGTGGGGTGGGGGTGGGGAGTAGTCATCAGGAGTACGACCTCCGCTGGTCCGGAGCCGGGATCTGGGCGCCCTTGTACTCGACGGGAATGCCGCCGAGCGGGTAGTCCTTGCGCTGCGGGAAGCCCTGCCAGTCGTCCGGCATCATGATCCGGGTGAGGGCGGGGTGCCCGTCGAAGACGAGCCCGAAGAAGTCGTAGGTCTCGCGCTCGTGCCAGTCGTTGGTCGGATAGACCGGGACGAGGGACGGGATGTGCGGGTCGCTGTCCGGGGCCGACACCTCCAGCCGGATCAGCCGGGTGTGCGTGATCGAGCGCAGGTGGTAGACGGCGTGCAGCTCCCGGCCCTTGTCGCCGAGGTAGTGGACGCCGCTGACGCCCGTGCAGAGCTCGAAGCGCAGCGCCGGGTCGTCGCGCAGGGTGCGGGCGACTTGGACGAGGTGTTCGCGGGCGATGTGGAAGGTGAGCTCGCCGCGGTCGACGACGGTCTTCTCGATGGCGCTGGCGGGCAGCAGGTCCTGCTCCTCCAGGGCCCCTTCGAGCTCGTCCGCGACCTCGTCGAACCAGCCGCCGTACGGCCGGGAGGCCGCGCCCGGCAGGGCCACGGTGCGGACGAGGCCGCCGTAGCCGGAGGTGTCGCCGCCGTTGTTGGCGCCGAACATGCCCTTGCGTACGCCGATGACCTCGCCGCCCTCGCCGCGCGGGACGGGGACGCCGTTGTCGTTGTGCTCGTCGTGGTTCCGGCTCTCGCTCATCGCAGCAGCCCCTTCATGTCGATCAGGGGCAGCGCCTTGAGTGCCGCTTCCTCCGCCTCGTGGGCGGCCTCCTGCGCGTTGACCCCGAGCTTGGAGCCCTGGATCTTCTGGTGGAGCTTGAGGATCGCGTCCATCAGCATCTCGGGCCGCGGCGGACAGCCCGGCAAATAGATGTCGACCGGGACGATGTGATCAACACCCTGAACAACTGCGTAATTGTTGAACATTCCGCCCGACGATGCGCAAACGCCCATGGAGATCACCCACTTGGGGTTGGGCATCTGGTCGTAGACCTGGCGCAGGACGGGAGCCATCTTCTGGCTGACCCGCCCTGCCACGATCATCAGGTCCGCCTGCCGCGGCGATCCGCGGAAGACCTCCATCCCGAAACGGGCCAGGTCGTAGCGCCCGGCTCCGGTCGTCATCATCTCGATGGCGCAGCAGGCGAGGCCGAAGGTGGCGGGGAAGACGGAGGACTTCCGCACCCAGCCCGCAGCCTGCTCGACAGTGGTCAGCACGAAGCCGCTGGGCAGCTTCTCTTCGAGTCCCATGGTGTGCCCCTCAGCCCCTCAGTCCCATTCCAGGCCGCCGCGACGCCATACGTACGCGTAGGCGACGAAGACGGTGAGCACGAAGAGCAGCATCTCCACGAGCCCGAAGATCCCCAGGGCGTCGAAGGTGACCGCCCAGGGGTAGAGGAAGACGATCTCGATGTCGAAGACGATGAAGAGCATCGCCGTCAGGTAGTACTTGATGGGGAAGCGGCCGCCTCCGGCCGGCGTCGGAGTGGGCTCGATGCCGCACTCGTACGCTTCGAGCTTCGCCCGGTTGTACCGCTTGGGGCCGATAAGCGTGGCCATGACCACGGAGAAGATCGCAAACCCTGCCCCGAGGGCGCCGAGCACGAGGATGGGCGCGTAGGCATTCACGCTCCTCGCTCCTTCCAGTCGTCCTTGACCGTTGGACCGCATCGGGCGACCGGCTCACCACCCCAGCAAGATCGTGCACATGTGAGGCAGTTCACAAGCCCGACTGCCCCGCATCCTATGCCCGCCGTCCTGTGATCTGCGACACGGGGTACAGCAACGTCTTTGTGATCTCCACCACCTGACGAAGGATCATGAAGTCGGATGAGCGGTGATCTTCACACGTGAAGCGGTCGAGTGATCACGAGACGTGACATCTGATGCTGTTACCGCTGGTCAAACAGGTGCCGCACTATCAAGAGATGGCACCACCAAGCAAATTGGAGATGGACGGCCCGAGGTGATAAAGGAGCCGGATGATCTACGACCCCGCTCCGGTGGTCCGGGGTCACCGCACTCCGTCCGGACCGACCGGACTCACCCGGGCGAGGGGACGGAAGGCGCGAAGTGGACACACGCCTACATGTGTGATTTTCACCGTAAACGGGACATGGCCCGCCCCCTGACGCCGCGTTGAGGGTTCGTCACGCATGTGAGAGCGTCGCCGCAACGGGCATGTGACCTGCGTCACGCCATCGGGGCCCCGACAAAAGCGGGCTTGGCCATCGGTGCGAACGGATGGTAGGCGGCGGGCAATTCAGGCATATTGCCGAAAGCCCGTGATCACAGCCGTGATCACACATGACCGTTTTGCCCGTTACGGCGTCAATGGGGGGCACCGGAAAGCGGATTCAGGGATTCCGGACGTAACTGTGTCGCAACACACGTTTCTTGATGGGAGCCCCGAGGCCCTGATAGCGCTAGTACTCATGTCCCACACCGCTCACATACCCAGCCACCGGAAGCCCCGCCGAAACGCCCCGAAGACGGCGCTGCGGGCCGGAGTTGCCGGTGGCGTCCTCAGCACCATCGCGGTCGCAGGCGCTGCCGGTCCGGCCCAGGCCGAGCCGGTGACCCAGACCATCGAGATGCCCACCATCACCTCCGGGCTCTCCCCCGCCGTCGCCGCGTCCGCCCAGGCCACGCAGCAGGTCGCCCAGGACCTGCAGACGCAGGCCCAGCAGGACGCCGCAGCCGCCACCGCGGCCAAGGCCGCCAAGAAGGCCAAGGCCGAGGCGGTCCGCAAGGCGGAGGCCAAGAAGAAGGCCGAGGCGGCTGCCAAGGCCAAGGCGGAGGCCGCCGAGCGCGCCTCCCGCACCGCCGAGCGCACGACGCTCAGTGCGAGCTCCGGTTCCACGTCGTCCCCGTCCCCCTCCTCCTCGTCGAACGCGACCGGTTCGGCCGCGGCCGTCATCGCCTTCGCGAAGGCCCAGATCGGCGACGCGTACGTGTCCGGCGGCACCGGCCCCTCCTCGTGGGACTGCTCCGGCCTCGTCCAGGCCGCGTTCCGTTCGGTCAGCATCGACCTGCCGCGCGTCTCGCAGGCCCAGTCCACCGCCGGCACCCAGGTCTCCCTGAGCAACCTCCAGCCCGGCGACATCCTGTACTGGGGCGGCGCGGGCAGCGCGTACCACGTCGGGATCTACGTGGGCGGCGGCGAGTTCGTCGGTGCGCAGAACTCCAGCACCGGTGTGGTGCAGCGCCCGCTCTCCTACGACCCGCCGTCGGGCGCGGTCCGCGTTCTCTGAGTTCTTCGAGCTCTCCGAGTTCTCTGATTCACAAGCGTGCGTGAGCGCGTGCAGGCGCGTGTGAAGACGGCGAAGGGCCGTCGCTCCCCGCTCGGGAGCGGCGGCCCTTCGCCGTGAACCGGTGGTGGCGGACAGCGGGGTGGACAGTGGCCGACGGCCGGTGGGGACAGCCCCACCCCCGGCCCCAGTGCTGGCCCCCCGGGCAATTCGGGGGGCCGCGTCACTGACCTCGTCGACCGCCGACCGCACGATAATTGCATGCAGCCGACGCCCGCCCATTCGCCCACTCCCAGCCGAAGTCGCGGCCATGATCGCGACCCGTTCATAGACATCGTCAGAGCGCTGTGCGTGCTGGCCGTCATTTCCCAGCACTGGCTCATGCCGGTCCTGTCCTACGAGAATGGGCACATGAGCGCCGGGAATGCTTTCTCCAGCCCCGGCTGGTGGATTGTCACCTGGCTGACGCAGGTCATGCCCATGGTGTTCTTCGCCGGTGGTGCCGCCAATTTCTTCTCGTTCCGGTCGGCGAAATCGGTGCCCGTCTGGCTCCGGAGCAGGATCGCGCGGCTCCTGGTGCCGGTCGTGCCGTTGGCCGCCGTGTGGCTGGTGCTGCCCCATGTGCTGATCGGTGCGGGGGTGCCCCGCCAGCCGGTGCTGATGGCGGGCAAACTGGCCGGGCAGCTGCTCTGGTTCCTCGCCGTCTACGTGCTCGTGGTGGCGCTCACGCCGGTGATGTTCAGGTGGTACCGCCGGTACGGGTGGCGCGTGCTCGGGGTCCTCGCCGTCTGCGCACTGGTCGTCGACGTACTGCGCTTCGAGGTCGCCCCCGCGGCGGGTTTCCTGAATGCCCTGTTCGTCTGGCCCGCGGCCCACCAGCTCGGCTTCCACTACGCCGACGGCGGTCTGCGCGTGCGGAGCGCGTGGGCGTCGTCGGCCCTGGCCGTCGTCGGCTTCGGGCTCACCGCGGCCGCCGTGTTCTTCGGGCCCTACCCGGCGTCCATGATCGGAATGCCCGGCGCTCCCGTCTCCAACATGAGCCCTCCGACCGCGGTGATGCTGTCGCTGACGATCGGCCAGGTCGGGCTCTGGCTGACGTTCCGGCCGGCCCTGGCGCGATGCGCCGAACTCCCTTTCGCCGCCGCCTTTCTGCGGTGGTGCGGGGCCCGATTCATGACCCTGTATCTCTGGCACATGCCCGCGCTCGCGGTGACGGTGGGAATCACCGTTATCGGATTCGGTTTCGCGACTCCGACGCCCGGCAGCCCGATGTGGTTCGCGGTGATTCCGGCGTGGATCGCGATCGCGGGAATCTCCCTGCTGTGTTTCACCGGAACATTCGGCCGTTTCGAATTCCGGCGCGGTTCCGGTGCGGTGTCGCACACGAGTCTCGGCAAGGTCGTTCTCGCGGCCGTGCTTTCCTCCGGCGGCCTCCTCGGACTCGCCGCGCAGGGTTTCGTCTCCCCCGGAAACCCGCTGAACCCGGTGCTCTGGGTGTCACTGGTGCTGGCGGGACTGCTCGCCGTACGGGAGACACGGGAGCCACAGGGGATACGGAGGACACGGGAGAAGCACGCCCCGGAGCCCGTCGCCGCGCGAGTCCCCCGTCCTGCCCCCACCGCCGCGCGAGTCCCCCGTCCTGCTCCCACCGCCGCGCGAGTCCCCCGTCCTGCCCCCACCGCCGCGCGAGTCCCCCGCCCCGCCCCCACCGCCCCGCACCGCACGGAAATCCGTATGGGCTAGGCTCGCCGGGGTGCAGTGAGGGGCCTCGAACAGGGTCCGGGTCACCCGTGCCGCCGGATCGGAATCACCACCGGCCCCGTCCCGCCCTGAGCAGCAGCCCCGGAGAACCGGAAGAAACTGTTCAGGTATCGGCCCCCGTGGGCCGGGATGTGAGGCCGCCCGTGCGGGACTACTTGCTCATGCTGTTCATCACGGCCGCGGTGACCCTTCTCCTGACCGGCCCCGTCCGGAAGTTCGCCATCTCGATCGGGGCGATGCCGGAGATCCGGGCCCGCGACGTCCACCGCGAACCCACTCCGCGCCTGGGCGGTGTGGCCATGTTCGGCGGACTGCTCGCCGGATACCTCGCGGCCTCGCACCTGCCCCAGCTCGAAGAGATCTTCACCCAGAGCTCGACGCCGCGGGCCCTGCTGTCCGGGGCGGCCCTGATCTGGCTCCTGGGGGTGCTCGACGACAAATGGGGCGTCGACTCGCTGATCAAGCTCGGCGGCCAGGTGATCGCCGCCGGGGTGATGGCGTTCCAGGGCCTGACCATCCTCTGGCTCCCGGTGCCGGGCACCGACGGGATCTACCTCTCCGACGGCCAGGGCACCCTGCTGACCGTGGCGTTGATCGTGGTCACCATCAACGCGGTCAACTTCGTCGACGGCCTGGACGGACTGGCCGCCGGAACGGTGGGCATCGCGGCGACGGCGTTCTTCCTGTACGGCTACCGGCTCTGGTACGGCTACGGGATCGAGGCCGCGGCCTCCACCACGCTGTTCTCCGCGATCCTGGCCGGCATGTGCCTCGGCTTCCTGGTCCACAACTCGCACCCGGCCCGGATCTTCATGGGCGACTCCGGCTCCATGCTGCTGGGACTGCTCATCGCCGGATGCGCCGTCTCCGTAACCGGCGAGGTGGACCCCAGCCTCCTCAACCAGTCGGTCGACGGCACCTCCGGCTCGGCCGCGATGGTTCCGGTCTACATCCCGCTGCTGCTGCCGCTGTCCGTCATCGCGCTGCCGGTCGCGGACCTCGTGCTCGCCGTCGTCCGGCGCACCTGGAACGGAATGTCGCCCTTCGCCGCCGACAAGGGCCACCTCCACCACCGGCTGCTCCAGCTCGGCCACTCGCACCGCCGGGCCGTGCTGCTCATGTACTTCTGGTCGGCGCTGTTCTCGTTCGGGATCGTGGCCTTCTCGGCACGCGGCGCCAAGTCCTGGATCCTGTACGGCGTCGCGTTCGTCTGCGGAGTGGGCCTGCTCCTGCTGCTCCAGCCCCGCTACGGAGCCGGCCTCACCCGGCGCCGGAAGCGCACCGGGTCCCCGGCACCGGAGACCTCCGAAACCCCCGAGCGGCCCGTCCGCGTGGGCGCCGGCCACCGGAACGGCTGACGCCCCGCCCGTGCGGGAGGCCGCGCGGCCGGTCAGGCCTTCGGGGCCACCTTGGAGAGGCCGTTGATGATGCGGTCCATCGCGTCGCCGCCCGTGGGGTCGGTGAGGTTGGCGAGCATCTTCAGCGTGAACTTCATCAGCAGCGGGTGCGTCAGACCGCGCTGGGTGGCGATCTTCATGATCTTCGGGTTGCCGATCAGCTTCACGAAGGCGCGGCCCATCGTGTAGTAGCCGCCGTAGGTCTCCTTGAGCACCTTCGGGTAGTTGTTCAGCGCCAGTTCACGCTGTGCGGGGGTCGCGCGGGCGTGGGCCTGGACGATGACGTCGGCGGCGATCTGGCCCGACTCCATGGCGTACGCGATGCCTTCGCCGTTGAACGGGTTGACCATGCCGCCCGCGTCGCCGACGAGCAGCAGGCCCCTGGTGTAGTGCGGCTGGCGGTTGAAGGCCATCGGGAGGGCGGCGCCGCGGATCGGCCCCGTCATGTTCTCCGGGGTGTAGCCCCAGTCCTCCGGCATCGAGGCGCACCACGCCTTGAGGACCTCGCGCCAGTCCAGCTCCTTGAAGGCGGAGGAGGAGTTGAGGATGCCGAGGCCGACGTTGGACGTGCCGTCGCCCATGCCGAAGATCCAGCCGTAGCCGGGCAGCAGCCGGTCCTGGGGGCCGCGGCGGTCCCACAGCTCCAGCCAGGACTCCAGGTAGTCGTCGTCGTGGCGGGGCGAGGTGAAGTACGTGCGCACGGCGACGCCCATCGGGCGGTCCTCGCGGCGGTGCAGGCCCATGGCGAGCGACAGCCGGGTGGAGTTGCCGTCGGCGGCGACGACGAGCGGGGCGTGGAAGGTGACCGGGGTCTTCTCCTCGCCGAGCTTGGCGTTGACCCCGACGATGCGGCCGGTGCGGTCGTCGATGATCGGGGCACCGACGTTGCAGCGCTCGTACAGCCGCGCGCCGGCCTTCTGCGCCTGGCGGGCCAGCTGCTCGTCGAAGTCGTCGCGCTTGCGGACCAGTCCGTAGTCCGGGTACGCCGCGAGGTCCGGCCAGTCCAGCTGGAGGCGGACACCGCCACCGATGATCCGCAGGCCCTTGTTGCGCAGCCAGCCGGCCTCTTCGGAGATGTCGATGCCCATGGCGACGAGCTGCTTGGTGGCGCGCGGGGTGAGACCGTCGCCGCAGACCTTCTCGCGGGGGAAGGCCGTCTTCTCCAGGAGCAGGACGTCCAGTCCGGCCTTGGCGAGGTAGTACGCGGTCGTGGAGCCGGCCGGGCCTGCCCCGACGACGATCACATCCGCGCTGTGCTCGGAGAGGGGCTGCTCGGTCACGGTCGGATCTCCCGAAAACTCGAAATCGCGTGCCGCGCGGCACCTGTCCCATGCAGTCTATGGGGGTTCGCCGATCAACTTCCGAAGGGCTCCCAGATGTCGACCGAGCATTCCGGCGCTCCCGCCGTGCGGCTGCGTGTCCCGACCGACGAGGACGCGCTCTCCTGGCACCGCGCCTTCGACGACCCCGAGGTGATGGAGTTCTTCGGCGGTGCGTCGGAGGAACTCTCCCTGTACGAGGAGTGGACCGCCCGTCAGCGCAAGCTCGACGCGGAGCTCGGCTACTGCCTGTGGACGGTGCTCGACGAGGACGGCGAGGTGGTCGGCTTCACCGGCGCCCAGCCCTGGCCGCGGACCGAGTACGGCCCGGTGGGCGAGACCGAGATCGGCTGGCGGCTGGCCAGGACGGCCTGGGGCCGGGGTTACGCCACCACCGCCGCGCGCATCACGCTGGAGCGGCTGCGCGCGGCCGGGGTGGAACGGGTGGTCGCGACGATCGACGCGGGCAACGAACGGTCGATCGCCGTGGCCCGGCGGCTGGGCATGGAACGGGCGGAGAGCTTCACCGATCCGCGGACGGGGCGGCAGGTGGACTGCTTCCGGCCGGTGCCCACGTCGGCTCCGTGACGGGGTCGGGGCGAGGCCGGCACCGTCGACGGTCGTGACGGCGGTGCCGGCGGTGACGGCGGCCGTCAGTCGACGTCGTTGAGGAGCCAGGTGGACAGGGCGGTGTCGAAGATCTTCCGGGCCGGCTCCCAATCGGTATCGCGTTCGGAGGTGAAGACCGCGTACTCGGTGCCGTCCTCCGCGATGTGGCTCTGGTCGATCGCGTGGATCGTCTCGCCGCTCTGCCCGTCCTCGTAGGTGTACTCCCAGATCGCGCCCGGGAGTCCCTGGAAGGTGTTGGCCGACAGCTGGATCCGCCGGTAGTTCTTCTGGTTCTTCTCGGCGGTCGCCTCCATCGTCCGGAAGTTCTCGTACGAGGTGTACGAGGCGTTGCGGATGACACCGATCTTGAGCTCGGCCCGCCCGGTGGAGCCCGAGTAGGTGATCTGGTCGTCCTTCTCGGTCCGTTGGTCCCAGGCCGTCGGGACGGCGAGGGAGAACCCGGCCGTGTCGGAGACGTACCGGAACCCCTCGGGAACGGTGGGAGCGGTGGAGCCGGACGCGGAGGGGGTGGCTCCGGCGGAGGAGGACGGGTCGGTGGACGGGGTGCCTTCCTGTGAAGGTCCGGCCGTCGCGGCGGGCTTGTTCCCGTCCGCCGGGCCGTCCTTCTGATCGTCCATCAGGAACAGCACGCCCGCGGTGGCGCCGCCGCCCACGAGCAGCGCCGCGAGGAGAGTGCCGGTCCAGACGAGCGCGGTGCGCCTGCGGGAACCGGCCGCCGGGGCGGGCCTGGAGGCGGAAGGCGTCCCGGACCCGGCGGAGGGTGCGGGCAGGGCGGACAGTTGCGCGGTCTGCGCGTCGTACGGGCCGGGGGCCGGTGCCTGGGCCTGGGTCTGGGCCGGCGCCTGGGGCGGGGCCGGGGGCGGGTTCTGGCCCGGGGCCGGGGGCGGGTTCTGGCCCGGGGCCTGAGCTTCCGGAGCCGCCGGGGCGGGGTGCTCCGGAGCCTGGGCCGCCGGAGGCTGGGCCGGTGCGGGGTGGGCCGCCGGAGGCTGGAGCGGGGCGGGCTGGGCCGGGGTTCCCGGGGCCGTGCCCGGTTGTGCCGGTACGAACGGGGCCGCGCCCGGGTGCACCGGGGGCACGCCCGGGGGCGTCGGGGCGGGCGGGGTGCCCCGGCCCGTCATGCGCAGCAGGTACGGCGCGACGAACACCGCGCCGCCCACCCACAGCAGCCCGAACAGCAGCGCGTCCGGCACGCTCGGCGCGAACTCCGCCGTGCCCTGCCCGCCCATCTCCGCGAAGCCGCCCGACAGTTCCGTGGACACCCCGCCGATACCGCACAGCACCAGGAACATCGCGAGGAACAGGGCTCCCGCGGCGGCCTGTTCGCGCCGGTCCGCCGAGCGCCGCGCGGCCGTGATGCCCACCACGAGCGCGCACACCACACCGGTCGCCACCGCACAGGCCACCGCCCAGCCGCCGACCTCGTCGCCCAGCTCGGAGAGCCCGAAGCCACCGTGCTCCGTCCCCGAGCCCAGGTACCCGACTCGGCCCCGCACGTCGTACTCGACCGGGGCCCCCCAGCTCACGCCGAGCACCGCGAGCCCGATGTTCGGCAGCAGCGGCAACGCGATCAGCATCGCCTCGCCGTCCACGTCGTCGATGTTGGCGTAGGAGACGAACCCGATCAGGGAGCAGAGCAGGAGCACGATGCCGAGCGCCCGTACCGCCGTCCCCGCCACCCGGACCGCGGCGTGCACGGCGGGGCTCTGCGCCCGCCACCGGCCCGACTCGTCGCGGTACAGCGCCCCGGCGGTGGCCGGCAGCGACAGCACCAGCGCCCCGAGGGTGGCGAGCAGCGGCGCGGACGAGACCGAGACCCCGGCGATGTCGGGCTGGGAGAACAGCCCGAGCACCAGCACGACGGCCGAGGCCACCAGGCTGATCCGTACCGCGGCCTCCATGCCCTCGCCCCGCTTGCGGGCCGCGCGGGCGGCCAGGAACAGCGCCCCCAGCCACAGCACGGTGACGGTCAGCGGAACGACGGAGAGCACGGCGCCCTGCGTCATGTCCCCGTCCATGCCGTAGCCGTCGGAGTCGTAGCCGCCTCCGTAGTCGTTCCCGTAGTCCTCTTCGTAGCGGCCGGCCGGGCCCACGGCCCGCAGTTCGAAGTTGCCGCCGAACGCCTGGAGCAGCATCGCCAGCGCGATCCGCAGCCGGTCGGTCCACCCGACGACGACCGTGTCGTCCTGCCCGTACGTGGGAATGGCGAGCGCCACCGCCAGGGCGATCAACAGCCCGCTGGGCCAGGCCGCCGCCTTCGCCGCACCGGCCCAGCCGCCCCGGAAGACGCGGCCGAAGAACTCCCCGACGGGCGACGGCCCGGCAGGAGTCGCCACCGGCGGGGCCGACGGCATCGGCACGTACCCGGACGCGGGTATGCCGGGCGGCGGGGGCTGGATCGGCGGAGCCGGGGCCGGAGCCACCGGTGGCTGGGACGGCGGAGCGGACGGAGGCCCGGACGGGGGCTGTGGCGCCGCGTGCGGGGGCGCCGCGTCCGGCTTCGTCGGCGCGGTGGCCTCCGCCGGGGGTGTGTCCGGACGCTCGCGCCCGCACTTCATGCAGAAGCGGGCCTCGTCCGGAGCCGGAGTTCCGCAGAAGGGGCAGTACGACGACATGAAGGCTCCGACGGCAGATACGGAAACGGGAACAGGACACGGGAAGACCTGACCTGTCAGGGACACATCTTCACCGATGCCCGGTTCCCGTCGGCGAAAGTCACCGGAGCGTTACATTCGGGTACGTACGGGGACGTACGCCCGGTGCATTCCGAGGCCGTCGGGCACTCCGAGTACTCCGGTACGTGCGCCCGGCGCGGCTCAGGGGCGTACGCCCCGGTGCAGTGCCACCACGCCGCCGGTGAGGTTGCGCCAGGCGACCTTCGACCAGCCGGCCCGCTGGAGCGCGGCGGCGAGGCCGGGCTGGTCGGGCCAGGCGCGGATGGACTCGGCGAGGTAGACGTACGCGTCGGGGTTGGACGAGACGGCGCGCGCGACCGGCGGCAGCGCCCGCATCAGGTACTCGGTGTAGACCGTGCGGAACGGCTCCCAGGTCGGCTGGGAGAACTCGCAGATCACCACCCGGCCGCCCGGCTTCGTCACCCGGTACAGCTCGCGCAGCGCGGCGTCCGTGTCCTGGACGTTGCGCAGCCCGAAGGAGATCGTCACCGCGTCGAAGGTCTCGTCGCGGAACGGCAGCCCGGTGGCGTCGCCCGCGGTGAAGGGCAGCCAGGAGTTGCGCTTCTTGCCCTCCCGCAGCATGCCGAGGGAGAAGTCGCACGGCACGACGTACGCGCCCGTCGCGGCGAACGGCAGCGACGACGTCGCGGTGCCCGCCGCCAGGTCGAGGACCTTCTCGGCGGGCCGGGCGTGCACCGCCTTCGCGACCTCCTTGCGCCACAGTCTGGCCTGGCCGAGGGAGAGCACGTCGTTGGTGAGGTCGTAGTTCGCCGCCACCTTGTCGAACATCGTGGCGACTTCGTGCGGCTGCTTGTCCAGGGAGGCTCGGGTCACCCGCCCATTCAAGCAGCCCGGTTCGCGGCGCTTTGCGTCGGCCGGAGTCGGGGGCGGACGGAATGAACCGACCGGGCCCGTCGGGGGTCAGTACAGAAGGGGGCACCGGGCCGTCCGGGGCCGGGGAGGGCACAGATGTCCGCACAGGGGGCGGGTCGGCGGGGGCGACCGGAGCGGGGCCGCGGCCGGCGGCTGGTCACGGCCGTCGTACCGGTGGCGCTGATCTGTGCCGCCGTCGTGGTGGGGCCGCGGTGGTCGGCCGGGGACGAGAAGGAGCCGGCGGGCGCGCCCGCCGCGTCCGGGACGCCGTCGGGCACCGGCACGTTCACCGTCGCCCGCGCCGAGGCCCGGGAGGGCGGGAGCGGGGGCGGCGGCAGGCCGTACCGGGTCGAGGTGGAGAAGGGCGCGGGCGTCGACGCGGACCGGGCCGCCGCCGAGATCGCCCGCGTCCTGGCCTCGCCGCGCGGCTGGTCGCACCGCGGCGAACACACCTTCCGCCGGGTCTCCGAGGGACCGGCGGGCCTGGTGATCCGCATCGCCACGCCCGGGACCACCGACGCCGTCTGCGGCAGGGGCGGCCTCGACACCCACGGCGAGGTCAACTGCCGGGTCGGCACCGACGTCATGGTCAACCTCAAGCGCTGGCAGCGGGGGTCGCCCGAGTTCCACGGCCCGCTCGCCGAGTACCGGGCCCTGATCATCAATCACGAGGTGGGCCACTGGCTGGGCCGCGGCCACGAGACCTGTCCGGGCAGGGGCCGCCCCGCCCCCGCGATGATGCAGCAGATATACGGGCTGAAGGGCTGCGTCTCCAACGCCTGGCCGTACGACGCCGAGGGCCGCTACCTGGGCGGCCCGGCGGTGCCGTGAACAGGAGGGGGCCCGGTGGTGCCGTGAACGGGAGGGGCACGGGAGGGTACGCCCCTCAGCTCCGCCGGAAGACCAGCCGTCCGTCGAGCACCGTCGCCGTGCAGCACCCGGCGCCCTCGGCGAGCAGCGCCGCCAGGTCCGGTACGCCGAACACCGCCAGGTCCGCGGGCCCGCCGACGTCGAGGGCCGCCGCGAACGCCCCGGCCCCTCCCGGCCCGGCGGCCAGCGGGTCCAGGGAGACGGGTCCTGCCGCCGGTCCGGTGGCGGGGGCGTGGACGCGCAGGCCCGAACGGGCGACGGCGGTGCGCACGGCCGGGCGGGTGAAGGGGCCCCGGACGGCGGTCGTGCCGTGCCGCAGCATCCGTTGCAGTCCGCGCCGGGCGCTCGCGCCCCAGCGGGCGTCGTCCATGCCGAGCGCGTCGAGCGCGTCCCCGGTGAGCGGCTGGTCGCCGAGCTCGTCCGCCTCGCGCGGGTCCGGGTGGTAGGCGGCCTCCAGCAGTTCCGGGGCGCCCGCGTTCAGCAGCCCCGGGGTGATCAGGCCGGACCACCGCCGGATCCGGGCCCGCGGCCGGGCGGCGGCCAGCTCCGCGCACGGCCCGACGGCGACGACCACGGCACCGTCCACGGCCACGGCGTCCGCCCCGTCCGGTCCCCCGTGCACCGCGTCGGCGGCGTGGATCGTCAGCAACGCGGCCTCCTCATTGCCGGTCGGACTGCCGGTCGGACTCAGTTGGCGTTCAGGAGCTTCAGCTCGGGGTGCGCCGTGCCCCCCTCGATCGCCGTGGAGGAGATGTGCGAGACCACGCGGTCGTCGACCGGGTCGTTCGCCGGGTCGTCGTGCACGACGAGGTGCTCGTACGTGGTGGCGCGCTGCGCCGGTACCCGGCCGGCCTTGCGGATCAGGTCGATGATCTCCATGCGGTTGGAGCGGTGCTTGGCACCGGCCGAGGAGACCACGTTCTCCTCCAGCATGATCGAGCCGAGGTCGTCGGCGCCGTAGTGCAGGGTCAGCTGGCCGACCTCCTTGCCGGTGGTCAGCCAGGAGCCCTGGATGTGCGCGACGTTGTCGAGGAAGATCCGGGCGATGGCGATCATCCGCAGGTACTCGAAGAGCGTCGCCTGCGTCCGGCCCTTCAGGTGGTTGTTCTCCGGCTGGTACGTGTACGGGATGAACGCCCGGAAGCCGCCCGTCCGGTCCTGAACGTCGCGGATCATCCGCAGGTGCTCGATGCGCTCGGCATTGGTCTCGCCGGTGCCCATGAGCATGGTGGAGGTGGACTCGACGCCGAGGCCGTGCGCGATCTCCATGATTTCCAGCCAGCGTTCGCCGGACTCCTTGAGCGGGGCGATCGCCTTGCGCGGCCTGGCCGGCAGCAGCTCGGCGCCGGCGCCCGCGAAGGAGTCGAGACCGGCGGCGTGGATGCGCCGGACGGCCTCCTCGACGGAGACCTTGGAGATCCGGGCCATGTGCTCGACCTCGGAGGCGCCCAGCGAGTGGATGACCAGCTGCGGGAACGCCTTCTTGATCGCGGAGAAGTGCTCCTCGTAGTACTCGACGCCGTAGTCCGGGTGGTGGCCGCCCTGGAACATGATCTGGGTGCCGCCGAGTTCGACGGTCTCCGCGCAGCGGCGCAGGATGTCGTCGAGGTCGCGGGTCCAGCCCTTGGCGGTGTCCTTCGGAGCGGCGTAGAAGGCGCAGAACTTGCAGGCCGTGACGCACACGTTCGTGTAGTTGATGTTGCGCTCGATGATGTACGTCGCGATGTGCTCCGTACCGGCGTACCGGCGTCGGCGAACGGCGTCGGCAGCCGCGCCCAGGGCGTGCAGCGGCGCCGAGCGGTAGAGGTCGAGCGCCTCCTGCGCGGAGATCCGACCGCCTTCGGCGGCTCGGTCGAGGATGGGCTGAAGGTCGGCCTTCTCGGTCACCGGGCTGTCACCTTTCGGCGGTTTTTCAACGATCTACGGACCGGTTCAGCGTACGCCAGCCCCTGCCGGGGTCAGCCCCCGGACCGGGTCAGCGTGCCGTACGGAAGCCCCGCTCCCCGCTCCTCGGACCGGAACTCCAGGGTGCCGTCGGCGGTGCGGGTGAAGTGGACGACGGAGGTGGTGGAGGTGCACAGGCCGGGGGTGCTGGGGCGGTCCGGGTCGGTGCGTTCCTCGAGCGTCACCTCCTTGCCGGTGACGGAGGCGAGGGCGGCGACGCTGTTGCAGCTGACGGTGATGCCGAGGCTGGTCAGCTCGGTGTTCATGCGGACCACGTCCGCGCCCTTCTTCCCGGCGGTGAAGACGGCGGTGAGCGTTCCGTGCGGCTGTCCCGAGGTCTTCTCGGTGACCGGACCCTTCCAGGTGCCGACGAATTCCTTCGGGAGCGCGGAGACCTCGTCCGAGCTGCCCGCGCCCGGATCGTCCGTGCCCGAGCCGTCCTCCGTGCCCGCGTCGGAGGGCCGCGACGGGCTGGACTGGGAGGCGTTCGGCTCGGGGCGGGCACCGCCCTGATCGGCGCCGTTGCGACTGCCGCCGCCCGGCATCAGGTCGAGGAGGAACGCGCTGCCCAGGGTCACGGCGACGAACGCGCCCGCCACGGCGAGCGCGACGGTGCAGCTCAGCCTCCGGCCGCGGTTGGGGTCCGGCCGGGCCGGGGCGGAGTCCGCGCTGACGGTGACGGAGAACCGGGGGTCGGCGACCCGTGGTCCGGGCAGCCCCGACACACCGGGCCGCCCGCGCGACCCGGCTGCCGCCGACGTTCCGACCGGCTCGGCCGCACCGGTCGCCGTGGGCCACGAGGGCAGTATGCCCGGATGGGAGAGCCGGGTCGGGTCGTGCGTGGGGAAGGGCTCGACCGGCGGCCCGAACCCGCCGCCCGGGTCCCCGGCCCCGCCCGTGTTCCCGGCGCCGTTCGCGCCTCCGGCTCCGTCGTCGCCCCACGAGGCGCTGCTGAACGGCACCGGGCCCGACTGCGCCGGAGCGTCCTGCGGCTCCAGGTCCAGCAGCGCGACCGCCGCCCGGCTGACCTCGCGCACCAGCGGTCCGGGCAGCCAGCCGGCCGCCACCAGCGCGGCGGCCCCGCCCGGCGCCAGCCCCCGGGCCAGCTCCAGGGGCGTGGGCCGGTCCCGGGGGTCCTTCATCAGGCAGCCCGCGACGATCTCCCGCAGGTCCCCTTCCAGCTCTCCCAGCTCGGGCTCCTCGTGCACCACCTTGTAGAGGAGCACGGCCGAGGAGTCGCCGAGGAAGGGGGCGGTCCCGGTCGCCGCGTACGCGAGGACCGCACCGAGCGAGAAGACGTCGGCCGCGCCCGAGACGTCGACGCCCCGGATCTGCTCGGGTGCCATGTAGCCGGGCGAGCCGACCGAGACCCCGCTGGAGGTGAGCGAGGCGGTGGCGCCGAGGGCACGGGCGATCCCGAAGTCGATCAGGCGGGGGCCGTCGAGGGCCAGCAGCACGTTGGACGGCTTCACGTCGCGGTGGATGAGGTCCTGCTCGTGCACGGCGGCCAGCGCCTCCCCGAGCCCGGCACCCAGCGTCCGCACGGCGTTCTCGGGCAACGGCCCGTGCTCGGCGACCGCGGCGGAGAGCGGGGGCCCGGCCACGTAGCCGGTGGCGACCCACGGGATGGGCGCGTCCGGGTCGGCGTCCAGCACCGGCGCCGTCCACTGCGCACCGATCCGCCGCGCCGCGTCCACCTCGCGCCGGAAGCGGGCCCGGAACTGCTCGTCGAGGGCGAAATGGGGGTGCACGACCTTGACCGCGACGGTGCGTCCGCCCGTGCTGCGCCCCAGATAGACCCGGCCCATACCGCCCGCGCCGAGCCTGCCGAGCAATCGGTAGGAGCCGATGCTCAACGGTTCGCCGGCTTCCAGCGGCTGCATATGGACTCCCCCTGTGTACCGGCCCGACCTCCGACCGAAGCCTAGGGGGCGAAGGTCATCGGGCCACAGAGGAAACCATCCGCCTATTTCGCCCCCAAGGGAACGAACAACAGTTTTCGGCACAACAAAAGGCGTGAATGCGTCGTTCGCCTGAGCGATTACGACACGTGAACCGACCCGCCGTCTCCTCTCCGGGCAATCGGTTATTCGACGCGTATTGCCCCGAATCGATGACGGAACGGGCCGGGAAGGGGCGAAGGAAGCGCGGAGAGGGCCGGAAGAGAGCACGGGAAGAGATAACCGCCCCGGAAAGTACAGGATTCACCTATGTCCGGTGCATTCCCCCGAGGCGGCCCGATCCGCGCATTCGCACCCGCGCCTCGCACCCCCACCCGCGCCCCACAATCCCGCAGCCCGCAGCCACGGCCGCACCCCGCCCACACCGCGCCGGGCCCCGGTCAGCCGCCGAGCAGCTCGACCTCCACGTCCGCCGGGAAGCCGGTCGTCGGGCCGACCCGGCGCGCAAACTCCGCCACGCCCGCCAGCTGGGCCGGGCCGAAGCGGAAGTCCAGGGTCGTGAAGTACCGCTCCAGCACCTCCGAGTCGAAGGCCTCCCAACGCGCCGCCTGCTCCGCGACCTTGGCGACCTCCTCCAGGGAGAGGTCCCGCGAGGCCAGGAACGCCTCGTGCACCTCGCCCACCCGGTCGGGCTCCTTCGCCAGGTAGTCCCTGCGGGCCGCCCAGACAGCGAAGACGAACGGCAGCCCGGTCCACTCCTTCCACATCTGCCCGAGGTCGTGGACCTGGAGGCCGAGCCGGGGCGCGTCGTGCAGGTTGGCGCGCAGCGCGGCGTCGCCGATCAGCACGGCCGCCTCCGCCTCCTGCATCATCAGGCCCAGGTCGGGCGGGCAGGTGTAGTAGTCCGGGGCGACCCCGTACCGCTCGGCGAGCAGCAGCTGCGCCAGTCGTACGGAGGTGCGCGAGGTCGAGCCGAGCGCCACCCGGGCCCGGTCCAGCCGATCCAGCGGCACCTGCGACACGATCACGCACGACATGACGGGCCCGTCGCAGCCCACCGCGATGTCGGGGAAGGCCACCAGGTCGTCGGCGTTGCGCAGGAACTCCACCAGCGTGACGGGGCCGATGTCCAGATCGCCCCTGATCAGCTGCTCGCTGAGCCTCTCCGGGGTGTCCTTCGAGAGCTCCAGGTCGAGCAGGGTTCCGGTGCGCGCCAGCCCCCAGTACAGCGGCAGGCAGTTGAGGAACTGGATGTGGCCGACGCGTGGCCGGCTGCGGCGGCCGTCGCCCGCGACGGTTGAAACGGTTGAATTGTCCACATCGCGAGGCTAGACCCGCGGTGCCGCCCGGACGGCACCGGGGCGCGGGGCGTCCCCGATCTCACCCCGTGGAACACACGTACTCACTCCCGGGAGCACGCACGCCCGCCCCAGGAACACACGCGCCCGCTCCGGGGGTACGCGCACCCACTCCCGGGAGCACCCGCACCACGCTCCGGAAGTACGCGCGCCACGCTCCGGAAGTGCCGGGAAGTGCCGCGAGGACTCCTTCCGTACCCCTTGAAGGCACCTCCGCGACACCCTCCGGTGCACCTACTTCGTCAGCTCATCAGCACGGCAATCAAACATCCGGGTGAAGTGATCTTTCCCTCTACCCCTCGATACACGCTGCGTGCTAGGCTCGACGCAAGTTGCAGTTTGGTTTCCCTTGCAGTACAGAGCCTGCGGAGCATGTAACCCGCAGGCTTTTGTAGTTTTCAGACTTCTATGCAGGTTCTGGAGCAGGGCAACCCTTTGGCCCAAGGAGGGCTTATGGCTACCGGAACCGTCAAGTGGTTCAACGCTGAAAAGGGCTTCGGCTTCATCGCCCAGGACGGCGGCGGCCCGGATGTCTTCGTCCACTACTCCGCGATCAACGCGTCCGGGTTCCGCTCCCTCGAGGAGAACCAGGTCGTGAACTTCGACGTCACTCAGGGCCCCAAGGGTCCGCAGGCTGAGAACGTCACCCCGGCCTAGTTGCCCGGGTCGGCCGATCGCGGCCGGCTAGTAGTACCCAAGGAGCCCCGCTCCTCCGCCTCGGCGGGGAACGGGGCTCCTGCCTTTTCCCGCTCTCCGCTTCCCGCTTCTCTTCCCCCCTCCTCCTTCTCTTCCGCCGTTTTTCACCGCCCGTGCGGGAGTGCCGACAGCGGAACGGAATTGCTTCCCGTTACCCGCCCCCTTACCGCTCCCGTTCCTTGCCCCGCCCCCTTCCCCGACCCCTTCCCCGGCGCCGTTCCTTTTCCGCTTCCGCGGCTTTCCGTGCGAGGGGGCGGGAGTTCCTTCGACCCGTGCCCCACCCGTGCCCGGCAGCGGGGCTTGACCTTGACACCGTGTGAAGCCGTGGGGTGGAGACATCATGTTCACCATCGGAGACTTCGCCCGCTACGGCCGGGTGTCGGCCCGGATGCTGCGCCACTACGACGCCATCGGGCTGCTGCACCCCGACCGCACCGACCCCGCCAGCGGTTACCGCTTCTACGGCGCCGCCCAGCTCGCCCGCCTCAACCGCATCATCGCCCTCAAGGACCTCGGCTTCACGCTCCAGCAGGTGCGAGCCGTCCTCGACGAGCAGGTGGGGCCGGAGGAGCTGCGCGGAATGCTGCGGCTGCGCCGGGCGGAACTGGAGGAGGCCATGAGGGCCGCGGCGGCACGGCTGGCACAGGTCGAGGCGAGGCTCCGGTCGATCGAGAGCGAGGGACACATGTCCACGAACGACGTCGTCGTCAAGAAGATCGCGGCGGTACGGGTCGCCGAGCTGACCGGCACCGCGGCGAGCTACGGGCCGGAGCACATCTCCCCCGTGATCGGCCCGCTGTACGACCGGCTGTTCCCCCTGCTGGACGCGGCGGGCACCGTTCCGTGCGGACCGGGAATCGCGTACTACGAGGACGCGCCGGAGGGCGGTGGGGTCGTCGTCCACGCCGGGGTCACGGTCTCCGCCCCGGCGGGTCCGCTCGGTGACACCGGGATCACGGTGGTCGAGCTGCCGGCCTTCGAGGCCGCGACGATCGTCCACCGGGGGTCGATGGACGGGGTGCTGCCGACGTCCCAGACCCTGGCCCGCTGGATCGACGCCCACGGCTACCGGTCGGCGGGGTACGCCCGCGAGATCAACCTGGAGTGCCCCGAGGACCGGGACCAGTGGGTGACGGAGCTCCAGGAGCCGATCACCAGGATCTGATCGCCTCCGGGCCCTGACTCCGGGGCCCGGTCGTCAGGGCCTGCCCCCCCTTGCCCGGACACCCGGGCGCGAGAAGGACGTGACACCCCACCCCCGGGTGTCACGTCCTTCCGTCCCCCCGCCTCCCCTACCGTCCTCCCCCGCTCCCCGCCCACAGCCCGTCGTCCGTCAGCCCCAGCAGGTCGATCGCGTTGCGGCGCACGATCCGGTCCACCACATCGGCGTCCAGGTGCCCCATCTGCGCCTCGCCGACCTCGCGCGACTTGGGCCAGGTGGAGTCGGAGTGCGGGTAGTCCGTCTCGTACAGGACGTTCCCCACGCCGATCGCGTCCAGGTTCTTCAGGCCGAAGGCGTCGTCGAAGAAGCAGCCGTAGACGTGCTCGGCGAACAGCTCCGACGGCGGCCGGTGGACCTTGTCGACGACGCCGCCCCAGGCCCGGTTCTCCTCCCAGACCACGTCGGCGCGCTCCAGGATGTACGGGATCCAGCCGATCTGGCCCTCCGCGTACATGATCCGCAGGTTCGGGAAGCGTTCGAACTTGCCGCTCATCAGCCAGTCGACCATGGAGAAGCAGCAGTTGGCGAAGGTGATGGTGGAGCCGACGGCGGGCGGGGCGTCGGCCGAGGTGGACGGCATCTTCGAGGACGAGCCGATGTGCATCGCGATCACCGTCCCCGTCTCGTCGCAGGCCCGCAGGAACGGATCCCACTCGTCCGTGTGGATGGACGGCAGACCGAGGTGCGGGGGTATCTCGGAGAACGCCACCGCGCGCACGCCGCGGGCCGCGTTGCGCCGGACCTCCTCGGCGGCCAGGTGCGCGTCCCAGAGCGGGATCAGGGTGAGCGGGATGAGCCGGCCCCGCGCCTCGGGCCCGCACCACTCCTCCACCATCCAGTCGTTGTAGGCGCGCACCCCGAGCAGCCCCAGCTCACGGTCGTTCGCCTCGGTGAAGGTCTGGCCGCAGAAGCGGGGGAAGGTGGGGAAGCAGAGGGCGGACTGGACGTGGTTGACGTCCATGTCGGCGAGCCGCTCGGGCACCGAGAACGAACCCGGACGCATCTGCTCGTACGTGATGATCTCCAGCTTGATCTCGTCCCGGTCGCAGCCGACCGCGGTGTCGAGCCGGGTGAGCGGCCGGTGCAGGTCCTCGTACACCCACCAGTCGCCGACCGGTCCGTCGTCGCCCCGCTCCCCCATCACGGGTGCGAACTTTCCACCCAGGAACGTCATCTCCTTGAGCGGGGCGCGGACGATCCGCGGACCGCGGTCGAGGTACTTGGACGGGAGCCGGTCCCGCCAGACATGAGGGGGCTCCACCGTGTGGTCGTCCACCGAGATGATCTTCGGGAAGGTCTCCATGTCCAACACGGTAGCGCCGATCTGACGAACCGTCAGCTATCCGTTCGGCCACCCTTTCCGAAATCGTTGTCGAGGGCTTGTGCAGAGCGTCACCCACTGCTGTCGTGCCCGCCCAAGACAAGGCAGACTGTTGAGCGCGATACCAGCGGTACCGAGCAATCCGGATCCACCCGACCCGGACCGGTACAGGGACGGGTAATCCGGACGGGCGGCACCGGCACGGTCGGCGGCACCGGCGGGGCGAGCAGGACAGGAGGCAGCAATGGACCGTGACAACGGGCCGCGCGTGCGTGTTCCGGAGCAGCGTGCTCCGCAGCAGTGGTCGGCACACGGTGCCGACCTGCGCTTCTCCGTGCTCGGTCCGGTGCGGTCGTGGCGGAACGGCGAGGCGCTGCCGTCCGGTTCACCGCAGCAGCGCGCCCTGCTGACCGCGCTGCTGCTGCGCGACGGCCGCACGGCCACCGCCGCCGAGCTCATCGACGCCATCTGGGGCGACGAACCGCCCTCGCAGGCGCTCGCCACCATACGCACGTACGCCTCCCGGCTCCGCAAGTTCCTGGACCCGCAGACCCTGGTCAGCGACGCCGGGGGGTACGCGATCCGGGCCGGCCGGGACGCCCTCGACGTGAACGTGGTCCAGGACCTGGCGGCCGAGGCGGAGAAGGCCCGCGCGGGCGGCGACCGCGCCCAGGCCCGCACCCTCCTCGGCAAGGCGCTCGGGCTGTGGGACGGCGAGGCGCTGGCGTCCGTGCCCGGCCCGTACGCCGAGAACCAGCGGACCCGGCTGGAGGAATGGCGGCTCCAGCTCACCGAGACCCGCCTCGACCTGGACCTGGAGGTCGGCAACCACGCGGAGGCGGTCTCCGAACTGACCGCCCTCACCGCCGCGCACCCGCTGCGCGAGCGGCTGCGCGAACTGCTCATGATCGCCCTGTACCGCAGCGGCCGGCAGGCCGAGGCACTCGCGGTGTACGCCGACACCCGCCGGCTGCTCGCCGACGAACTGGGCGTCGACCCGCGCCCCGAGCTGGCCCAGCTCCAGCAGCGCATCCTCCAGGCCGACGAGGAACTGGCCCGCCCGACGGACGAACCGGCCCCGGCCCCCGCGCCGGTGCGCCCCGCCCAGCTTCCGGCCACCGTGCCGGACTTCACCGGCCGCTCCTCCTTCGTGCGCGAACTCGGCGCCCGGCTGGCGACCGCCGAGGGGTCCGTCATGGCCGTCTCGGCGCTGGCCGGCATCGGCGGCGTCGGCAAGACGACCCTCGCCGTGCACGTCGCCCACCAGGCGCGCCAGCACTTCCCGGACGGCCAGCTGTACGTGGACCTCCAGGGTGCGGGGGCACGGGCCGCCGAACCCGAGACGGTCCTCGGCGCGTTCCTGCGCGCCCTGGGCACGGCGGACTCGGCGATCCCCGACTCGCTGGACGAACGCGCCGCGCTGTACCGGTCCATCCTGGACGGCCGCCGCATCCTGGTCCTCCTCGACAACGCCCACGACGCGGCCCAGATCCGCCCCCTCCTCCCCGGCACCGCGGGCTGCGCGGCCCTGGTCACCAGCCGCGTCCGCATGGTCGACCTGGCCGGTGCCCACCTCGTGGACCTGGACGTGATGTCGCCCGAGGAGGCGCTCCAGCTCTTCACCCGCATCGTGGGCGAGGAACGCATCAACTCCGAGCGCGAGGCCGCCCTCGACGTGGTCGCCGCCTGCGGTTTCCTCCCCCTGGCCATCCGCATCGCCGCCTCCCGCCTGGCCGCCCGCCGCACCTGGACGGTCTCCGTCCTCGCCGCCAAGCTCGCGGACGAACGCCGCCGCCTGGACGAGCTCCAGGCCGGTGACCTCGCGGTGAAGGCCACCTTCGAGCTCGGCTACGGCCAGCTCGAACCCGCCCAGGCCCGCGCCTTCCGCCTCCTCGGCCTGGCCGACGGCCCCGACATCTCCCTCGCCGCGGCGGCCGCCCTGCTGAACCTGGACGTGCACGTGGCGGAGGACCTCCTGGAGGCCCTGGTCGACACCAGCCTCGTGGAGTCGGCGGCCCCGGGCCGGTACCGCTACCACGACCTGGTGCGCCTCTACGCCCGCTCCTGCGCGGAACGCGGCGAAGAGCCCCTGGAGGAACGCGAGTCGGCCCTCTCCCGCCTGCTGGACTTCTACCTGGCGACGGCGGCGGGGGTGTACGCGCTGGAGCGGCCGGGGGACCGTGCCGTCGCCCACCTGGTGGCCACCGAGCACCCGGGGCTCGAATTCTCCGACGGGCACGAGGCGGTGGACTGGCTGTACAGCGAGGCCGATTCGCTGCTCGCCTGCGCCCATCAGAGCGCGTCGAACGGAATGCTGCAGCGCGCCGTCGACCTGCTCTGCGCGGCGAAGGACCTCGCCGAGTCGGGGGCGAACTCCCGCCAGTACGAGATCACCGGCGCGGCCCTGCGCGATGCCGCGAGGGCTGCCGCCGACCCCCGTTCCGAGGCGCGGGCCCGTGCCTCGCTGTCCACCGTCTTCCTCGTCTCCGGCCGCTTCACGCTGGCCGACGAGGAGGCCCGGCACGCGATGGACCTGGCCAGGACCACCAAGGACCCGATCCCCGCCTGCTGGGCGCCCAACGACCGCGGCATCATCGCGTTCTACCAGGGGCGGCACGAGGAGGGCGAGGAGTTCCTGCAGGAGGCGATAGACCGCTACCGGGCGGACGGGAACCTGGTCGGCGAGGCGTCCGCGTTGTGCAACCTCTCCCGCATCCACGTGAACATGAACCGCACGGCCAGCGCGGTCGAGCTCGCCCGGCAGGGGACGGCCATCTTCGACGGGATGGGCCTCAGTCTCCGTACGGCCAACGGCCGCTTCGCCCTGGGCATCGCGCTCACCCAGGCCGGAAGGCCGACCGAGGCCCTGGAGGAACTCGACGAGGCGCTGCGCGTGTTCCAGGACAACCGCCAGCGGCTCTGGGAGGGCTCGACCCACTTCCGGATGGCGGAGGCGCACCTGACGGACGAGCGCCCCGCGCGGGCGGCCCAGCACGCGGAGCAGGCACTGGCCCTGCGCGTCATCGGGGGCGAGTGGATGCGGGGCAATGTTCTGATCACCCTGGGACACGCCCTCGAACGCCTCGGTCAGATCGACCGGGCCCATGCATGCTGGACCGAAGCACTCGCCATCCACGAGCAGTTCGGCGCCGCGGAGGCGGACAAGGTCCGGGCCCTGCTCACCCCGGCCGGCACCGCCTGAGCCGCCGGGTCCGGAAGAAAATCGCCGGCGTTCATCGAACGTTTATCGCCACTCGCCAGTCTTAAGCCCATCGATCCGCCCTGTCGGGGGGCAGACGGATCGCAGGGGGGACCACACCGCTAGGGTGAACGGCCCTGACATGCCTGTCCAGCAGTCCACGGGGGAACAGCTGGACAGGCATCGCCGACCGAGCAAGCAAGATCTCTGGGGAGTTGACAGGCATGAGCGACGCACTGAAGCCGAAGACCGGTGCCGCGATCACACAGGAGAACCACGCCGGCAGCCCGAGCAGCGGCGGCACCGTCAAGCCGCTGGAGAACCACGCCGGCAGCGTCGGCGAGGACATCACGACCCTGGAGAACCACGCCGGCAGCACGCCGAAGGACCTCCTCAAGACGCAGGAGAACCACGCGGGTTCCGAGAAGGCCTGAAACCTCACTCGACGGGGGAGCGGCCGCGGCGGCGCGGAGGGGGAGCCGTCGCGGCCGCTGCATGTCCGCGGGCCACGGCAGCGGACACGGCCCACGGCAACGACCGCGGGCACACAGTGACGAAGGGGCACGAGCCGGACGGCTCGTGCCCCTTTCCGTGTCCGCCGCCCGCCCCTACCGCCCCCGCAACTCCCCCTTCAGCACCTTGCCGCTCGCGTTGCGCGGGAGGCCGGGGACGAACTCGACCGCCCGGGGGACCTTGTAGTTCGCCATCTCGCGCCTCGACCAGGCGATCAGGTCGTCGGCGGTCGCCGTCGCGCCCGGTCTGCGGACCACGTACGCCTTGCCGACCTCGCCGAGCCGGGGGTCGGGGACGCCGATCACCGCGACGTCGGCCACGTCCGGGTGCAGGCCGAGGAGCTGTTCTATCTCGGCCGGGTACGCGTTGAAGCCGCCGACGACGAACATGTCCTTGATCCGGTCGGTGATGCGGAGGTTGCCCGCCTCGTCGAGGACGCCCACGTCGCCGGTGCGGAGCCAGCCGTCCGGGGTGATCGTGGCGGCCGTGGTGTCGGGGTCCTCGAAGTAGCCGGCCATCACGTTGAAACCGCGGACCAGGATCTCGCCGGGCTCGCCGGGCTCGGCCCGTACGCGGACCTCCGTGCCCGGGATGGCCCGGCCCGAGGTCGAGGCGATCGTCCCGGCCGGGTCGCCGCGGCGGCACATCGTGACGATGCCGCTCGCCTCGGAGAGGCCGTACGCGGTGAGGACCGTCGCGACGCCGAGCTCCGTGCGCAGCCGCTCCACCAGTTTCAGCGGGACGGCCGCCGCGCCCGTCACCACCAGGCGCAGGGCGGAGAGGTCGTGGGCGGAGCGCGCCGGGTGGTCCAGGAGGGACTGGTGGAGGGTGGGCGGGCCCGGGAGGACCGAGATGCGTTCGGCGGCGATGTTGGCCAGGGCCGTGTCCACGTCGAACACCGGTTGCGGGACCATCGTCGCGCCCCGCATCAGGCACGCGAGGACGCCCGCCTTGTAGCCGAAGGTGTGGAAGAAGGGGTTCACGATCAGATAGCGGTCGCCCTCGCGCAGACCGGCCAGTTCGCTCCAGATCGCGTAGCAGCGCAGGGTCTGGGCGTGGGTGATCACCGCGCCCTTGGGCCGACCCGTGGTGCCCGAGGTGTAGATGATGTCGGAGGGGGCAGAGGGGGCGACGGCATCGGCCCTGGCGCGCACCTCGGTCCCGGACACCCCCTTCCCCGCCGCCAGGAAGTCCTTCCAGGTGACGTAGTCGTCGGGGGCGGAGTCGGCGAGCACCACCACCCGTTCCAGGTGCGGGAGCGGCGTCCCCGCCCGGCGCAGGGACGCCACGTACGAGGTGCCGAGGAAGGTGCCGGTGACGAAGAGGAGTTTCGCCCGGCTGCGTCGCAGGACGTACGCCGCCTCCGTGCCCTTGAAGCGGGTGTTGAGGGGGACGAGGACCGCGCCCGCCGTGACGGCGCCGAGCGCGGAGACGATCCAGTCCAGGGTGTTCGGGGCCCAGATCGCGACCCGGTCCCCCTGTTCCACGCCCGAGGCCAGACACGCCGCGGCGGCCCGTTCGACGCGTTCGCCGAGCGCGGCGTACGAGATGCGGGTCCGGCCCTCGACGACCGCCTCCCGGTCCCCGTACCGCCGCGCCGCCGCCCGCACCAGCCCCGGGATGCTGCCCCACTGCTCGTCGCCGCGCATCGTCCGTCCTCCTGACGCAATAGCTGACTATCCGTCAGATTAGCTGTAGCCTCAGCCGCTGTCAGCAGTCATGACTGCCTGGGAGGTGGCGGTGACGGCGCTCAAGGACGCGACGGCGATAGCCGGCATAGGACAGACGGCCTTCGCGAAACGACTGCCCGAATCCGAGAAGACCCTGGCCTGCCGGGCCATCGTCGCGGCGCTCGACGACGCGGGCATCGCCGCGTCGGAGGTGGACGCGTTCGCCTCGTACACCATGGAGGAGACCGACGAGGTCGAGATCGCCAAGTCCGTCGGGGCGGGCGATGTCACCTTCTTCAGCAAGGTGGGGTACGGGGGCGGCGGCTCCTGCGCGACGATCGCGCACCTCGCCGCCGCCGTGGCGACCGGGCAGGCGAGCGTGGGTGTCGCCTGGCGGTCGCGGAAGCGGGGCTCGGGCCCCCGGCCGTGGAGGAACACCGCGGTGCAACTGCCCACCCCCGGCCAGTGGACCCGCCCGTACGGGCTGCTGCGGCCGGCCGACGAGATCGGGATGCTGGCCCGGCGGTACATGCACGAGTACGGGGCGACCCGCGACCATCTCTTCAACGTCGCCCTCGCCTGCCGCAACCGCGCCAACCAGAACCCGGACGCGGTGATGTACGAACGGCCGCTGACCCGCGACATGTATATGACCTCGCGCTGGATCAGCGAGCCGCTCTGCCTCTTCGACAACTGTCTGGAGACGGACGGGGCGCTGGCCTGCGTCGTCGTGTCGGCGGAGCGGGCCCGCGACTGCCGGCGCAAGCCCGTCTACATCCACTCCGTCGCCCAGGGCCTGCCCGCCCAGCACCACGGCATGGTCAACTACTGGAACGACGATCCGCTCTCCGGCCCCGCCTGGACGGCCGCCCGGCAGCTGTGGAAACAGGCCGACTTCGGCCCGGACGACGTCCATGTGGCGCAGATCTACGACGCGTTCACCCCGCTCGTCCCGCTCTCCCTGGAGGGTTACGGCTTCTGCGGGCGCGGCGAGGGCGCCGCGTTCACCGAGGGCGGGGCGCTGGAGAGCGGCGGCCGGCTGCCGATCAACACCGGGGGCGGCGGGCTCAGCGAGGCGTACGTGCACGGCTTCAACCTGATCACCGAGGGCGTGAAGCAGCTGCGCGGCGACTCCACCGCCCAGGTCCCGGACGCCGCCACGTGCCTGGTCACCGCGGGCGAGGGCGTGCCCACATCCGCCGTACTGCTGAGGAGTTGACCGCAATGGATGGATTGCTGCTGCCCGTCGTGGACGAGGACGGCGCCCCCTTCTGGGAGTACGCGGCCCGCGGCGAACTCCGGGTCCAGGCGTGCGCCGCCCCGGAGTGCGGGCGGCTCCGTTTCCCGCCCCGGCCGTGCTGCCCGCACTGCCGGTCCTTCGACAGCGAGTGGCGGCCGACGAGCGGGCGCGGGCGCATCTGGTCGTACGTGCTGCCGCATCCGCCGCTGCTGCCGGCGTACGCCGCGCAGGCCCCGTACAACGCCGTGGTGGTCGAGCTGGCCGACGCGCCGGGGATCCGGCTGGTCGGGAACGTGGTGAGCGGGCCGGACGCCCCGCTGGACTCGGTCGACCCGGCTCGGCTGCGGATCGGCGCACCGGTGCGGGCGGTGTTCTGCCCGGCCGGGTCCGGGGTGACGCTGGTGCGCTGGCTGCTGGAGAGGTGAGCGGCGGTGGCGCTGCGCATCGAGACGGACAAGGAGACCGGGGTCGCGCTCGTCACCCTCGACCGGCCGGCCAGGCTCAACGCGGTCGATCCGGCGACGGCGGGTGAACTGGCCGCCGGGTGGCGGGCGTTCCGGTACGACGACGACGTGCGGGCGGTGGTCCTGACCGGTGCGGGCGGCCGGGCCTTCTGCACCGGGATCGACCGGGACGCGCGGGTGCCGCAGCCCTCGTCCCCGTACACGATCGACGACCCGCTGATCGCGATCGGGCCGAAGGCGAACGACCTGTGGAAACCGGTGATCGCGGCCGTGGAGGGCATGGCCTGCGGCGGGGCGTTCTACCTGCTGGGCGAGGCGGAGTTCGTGATCGCGTCCGAGGAGGCGACGTTCTTCGACCCGCACACGACGTACGGCATGGTCAGCGCGTACGAGGCGATCTCCATGGCGCAGCGGATGCCGTTCGGCGAGGTGGCCCGGATGTCGCTGATGGGGACGGCCGAGCGGGTCACGGCCCGCCGCGCGTACGAGACCGGGCTGGTCAGCGAGGTGACGGCGGTCGGCGGGGCGGTGGCGGCGGCGCTGCGGGCGGCGGAGGTGATCGCCTCGTACCCGACGGCGGCGGTGCAGGGGACGGTGCGGGCGGTGTGGTCCGCGAAGGAGGCGGCCAGGGCGCAGGCCATGGCCCATGCCCCGCACCTGATCGCGCTGGGGAACCTGCCCCCGGAACAGCAGGCCGAGCTGTTCCGGGGCCGTAGCCGGGACGGAGACGGAGGCCGGGGCGGGTTCCGGACACGCTGACGGCTCAGTGGCTCGGCTCAGTAGCTCAGCTCGGCATCCACGCGGCAGTTCTTCACCTTGGAGACCTTGCGCGGGTTGTCCATCCGCACGGAGACGGTCTTGGTCTCGCCTCCCTCGGCGGTCACACTCGCCTCGCCGGTGTCGACGGTCCTGCCCATCGCGTCGAGGAAGGTCACGTCGACCTCGTAGGTGTGCGAGCCGGTGGCACCGGCGTCGGCGGTGAGCCTGACGGTGGAGGTGGTCACGGCCTTGCGCTTGCCCTTGCGGGGCTGGGCGCAGCGGACGACGTACGTCTCGGGCCCGCCGGACGCCGTGGCGGTCGGGGTCGGGGTGCCGTAGTCGGTGCCGCCGGAGGAGCTGCTCGACGAGCCGTAGTCATCGTCGTCGTAGTCGCTGCCGTGGTAACCGTTGTTGCTCTTCTTGGAGTTGGAGCAGCCACCGCCGCCGCTGCTGCTCTTGGACCCCTTGCTCTTGCCGCTGCGGCCACCGTGGGTGGACGTGGAGAAACCGGTGAGAGCGAGTACCACCACGATCAGTACCGCGGAAAGCCTGACGTGCTGCCGCATCATCGATGCAGCCCCCCTTGTGTTGTTGTCCGTTTCTTCTGTTGTCGAACGACCGCGCGACACGCTAGCGCACGGTGGCGGGGGTGGGGAGGCGGGCGTAGCGTCGAGGCCGAGAGCGGTGCAGAAGCGGTGCAGAGCGGTGATGCCTGCCCGCACACCGCAGGAGGCCGATGATGATCCGCAACGTCCTCGGCTCGGTCCTCGCTCTCGCCGGAGCGACGGCCGCCGTGCTGAGCCCCTTCCGTGACTGGTACGACGGCCGTCTCGGGCGCCAGTACCGGATCGACGACCTGTTCACCGGGGTCACCGGCGGTCGGCCGGGCCCCCTGGGATCGGTCCTGCTCGTGTTCCTCTTCGCCGCACTGCTGACGGTGCTCGGCGTGGCGCTGCGGTCCCGGCTGCTGGTGGGGGTTGCGGGTGTGGTGGTGCTCGGGTTCACCGTGCTGTGGATGGTGCGCCAGGGGCAGGCGGCGGGCGGTCTGGCGGTCGCGGGCGACGGTTCCGGGCTGAGGTGGGGGGTGGCCCAGGCCGCGGCGGGCGGGGTGCTGTTGCTGGTGGGTGCGGCGGTGATGTCGGGGCGGCCCGGTCGCGGGGGGTCCGGTCGCGGGGCGCGCGCCCGGCCGTACCCGGCACCCGGTTCGGAGCATCCGGACACCTGGCCGCCGACGCAGGAGCCGGGCCCGTCCGTGCAGACGAGCACGCTGCCGGAGCCCGAACCCGAGCTGTACACGGGGCCGCCGCCCCCGGGCCACCGCCCGGGAGGCCACAGGGATCAGGACACCGTCCCGCACCCCGTCGTACCGGACGCCGCACCGGACCAGGGCCCGTATGGCGGGAGCCCGGACACGGACCGTCCGCCGCACCGCTGACGCCCCGGGCGGTCCCCGGGCGCAAAGGGCCTCGCCCACGGACGGCTCCGGACGCCCCCGGGTGCGGGCGGTGCGTCACGTCCGGGCCCGGCCTCCCGTGCCCGTGCCCTTGAGCGCGTCCAGGGCGTACACGCAGCGGTCCTTGCTGCACGCGTAGACGACGCCGCCCTGCGCCACGGGCGAGCCCGTGATCTCACCGCCCGTCGCCAGCTTCCAGCGGAGCTGCCCGCCCGCCGCGTCCAGGGTGTACAGGACGTGGTCGGCGGAGCCGAAGTGGACCCGTCCGTCGGCGACCACCGGGGAGCCCACCACCTCGCCGCCGGCCGCGAACCGCCACTTCGGGGTGCCGGTGACCGCGTCGAGCGTGTACAGGGCGCTGCCGCTGCCGACGTGGACGTTCCCGGCCGTCACCAGGACGGGTTCGATCGACTGGCGGGCCTCCGTGGCGATGCGCCAGCGGTCCTTGCCGGTCGAGGCGTCGATCGCGTACACCGTGCCGAGGTAGTCGGCGAGGTACACGCCGCCGCCGGTGACGGCGGGGCCCGGGGCGAAGGCGGGCGGGGAGAGGAAGACCGAGGGCGACTCGAAGTGCCAGCGGACGTGGCCGGACATGGTGTCGACGGCCAGGACCCGGGCCCCCGCGCCGACGTAGACGTAGCCGTCCGGGGCCGCCGTCACCCGGACCGGCACGCCGCCGCAGGAGGCCGCGTCGCCGATGGGGTAGGACCAGCGCTCCATGCCGGTGCGGGCGTCCACGGCGCGCAGCCGGGCGTCCTGCCAGAGGTAGACGGTGCCGTCGTGGACGACGGGGCCTGCCTCGGCCGTCTCGAAGTCGGTCTGCAGGCCGCCGCTCTCCCACAGCTTCTCGCCCGAGGACGCCTCCCACGCCTGGACGCCGCCGCCGCGGGTGCCGGTGACGACGGTGCCGCGCTCGGCCTTGAGGGAGTACACCCAGGCGTCCGTCTGCAGCCGCCACAGCTCGGCGCCGGTCGCCGCGTCCAGGGCGTACAGGGACGGCCCGTCGGAGGCGTGGATCCTGCCTCCCTCGACGGCCATCACCCAGGCCACGTCGCGGGTCTTGAACTGGCGCCGCCCGTTGCCGACGTCCAGGGCGTGCACCTCGAACGACGTGACGTAGAGCAGGTCCCCGGCGACGACGGGTGTCCCCCACACGTCGTTGGACATCCGGAACCGCCAGGGCCGCCAGCGGTCCGGCTCGGGCGGGGGGTCGGAGGGCTGCGCGGGGGCGGGCACGGGGGCGGGGGCGGACCGGGTGGCACCGTCCACCCCGGCGGGCGGGCGCACCCAGCCGGTCGCGGGGCCCGCCTCCGCGGCGGCCGTGGCGGCGGACCGCACGTCCTGGGCCCGCGGGCCGGGGCCGATCGGCACCTTCGCCCCGGGCAGCCGCACCGGGCCGCCCGCGTCGGAGACGTGCGCCGAGAGGGAGACCGAGGGGCGCGGGTCGGGGGTGGCGGGCCGACCGCCGTCGGGGCCGCCGGGCGGCGGTCCGGGCGGCGGGGGCGGCGGGGTCACCGGAGGGGCGGGCGCGGGACGCCGGCCGCCGCGGCGCTGCTCGATCATCGTGGTGGCGGAGGCCGGCAGCCACGCCGAGGCCGTGCCGCTGTCGTCGCCGCCGGAGGCGAACAGGTGCGGGGCGAGCTGGGCCTGGAGGTCGGCGGGGGTGGGGCGCAGCGCGGCGTCCATCTGCATGCAGGACTCGATCAGCGGACGCAGTTCGCCGGGCAGGCCCTCCAGGTCCGGGCCCTCGCGCAGCAGCATGAAGACCGTCTCGACGGGGTTGGCGCCGTGGAACGGGGCGTGGCCGGTGGCGGCGAAGACCAGGGTGGAGCCGAGCGAGAAGATGTCGCTGGCGCCGGTGACGCTGCGCGAGTCCCTGGCCTGCTCGGGCGACATGTAGGCGGGGGTGCCCACGGCGACGTTCGTCATGGTCAGCCGGGTGTTGGAGACCCCGGACGCGATCCCGAAGTCGATCACCCGGGGGCCGTCCTCGACGACGAGCACGTTCGACGGCTTCATGTCGCGGTGGACGAGCCCGGCACCGTGGATGGACTGCAGCGCCTCGGCGATCCCGGCGGCCAGCCAGCGCACCGCCTGGACGGGCATGGGCCCGCACTCGGTCACTATCTCTTCCAGCGAGGGGGCGGGCACATAGGCGGTGGCCAGCCACGGCACGGCGGCCCGCGGGTCGGCGTCCACCACCGCGGCCGTGTAGAAGCCGCTGACGGCCCTGGCCGCCTCCACCTCGCGCGTGAAGCGGACCCGGAACAGCTGATCCTCGGCGAGCTCCGTACGCACGGTCTTGATCGCCACCCGCCGGCCCGAAGCCGAACGGGCGAGGTAGACGAGCCCCATGCCGCCGGCGCCGAGCCGTCCCAGCACCTCGAACGGGCCGATCCTCCTCGGGTCGTGCTGCGTCAGCTGCTCCACCACTTGCCCTGCCACCTCCCCGTACGAGCCTCAGGAACAGAAGCCCGTGAAACCCGCCCTGTACGGCGTCTCACCACTGGGCACCACCCGGCGGTGCGCACCCCCGATTCTTCCTGGCTGAGGCCCCGGTTGCGAACCCGGGGGCGGATCGGGGTGTCACAGCTCACTCCGCCCCCATCCCGGACACAGAGGGACGGAACACACCTAACGCGACATCCCAACCGCCCCGCCGGACCGGCCCCCGAGCCGTCGCGCCGCGGTTCGCAGTAGCACTTTTGCCACACTCCGACCGCTTCCCGGACACGACGTGATCGCGCCATGTCCGCAGCCCGACCACAGCAGCCCGTCTCCACACCGGGAACGGCCCGCGCCCCACCCCCGCGCGACCCGCGGTTCATTTCGGTGACACTCGTCACAGCCAAGGCGCACACGGGGTGCACGCGACGCCCTCCACCCCCGTTCCCGCCCAACAAAAACGAACAAAATTTCGATAGAAAAGTTCCATACTCACAACGTCACAGAAAGTTATCCACGGAAGTTATCCACAGGCTGTTGATACGACTTACCGTTCAGCGGTGCGCATCCGTCGAAATCCGGCCACTCCCCCCACCGTTCCTGCGGGGCTCCCCATTTGCACTCGGCCGAATCGCGCTCCGATCACCCCTCGGTAAGCTGACGGCATGACAGGACAAGTACGCACCGTCGACGGCCGCGTGGCCGGTCGACGCGGACAGGCAACGCGGCAGAAGCTGCTCGACTGCCTCAGCGAGATGCTCAGCTCCTCGCCGTACCGGGACGTCAAAGTCATCGACGTCGCCCGGAAGGCCGGGACTTCCCCCGCGACCTTCTACCAATACTTCCCCGACGTCGAGGGCGCCGTCCTCGAAATCGCCGAGGAAATGGCGAAGGAGGGCGCCGGGTTGACCGAACTGGTCGCAGGGCGCTCCTGGGTCGGCAAGGCCGGCTGGCAGACGGCCGAGGAGCTCGTGGAGGGGTTCCTCGACTTCTGGCGGCACCACGACGCGATCCTGCGCGTGGTCGACCTCGGTGCGGCCGAGGGCGACAAACGCTTCTACAAGATCCGCATGAAGATCCTGAACTCGGTCACCAACTCCCTCACCGATTCGGTGAAGGAGCTCCAGGCCAGGGGCAAGGTCGACAAGGACGTGAGCGCCGCCGCGATGGCGGGCTCGCTGGTCGCGATGCTGGCCGCGGTCGCCTCGCACCAGAAGGGCTTCACGACCTGGGGCGTCAAGCAGGCCGAACTCAAGCCGAACCTCGCATTGTTGGTCCACCTCGGCATCACCGGCAGGAAACCGACGAAGTAGCACCGGCGCCAACGCCCCATCCCCCACTGGGCATCGCGCGGCAGTTCCGGGTGCCTCAGGTCCTGTCTCATCACGGCGGACCACGCATGTGGTCCGCCGTCGGTGTACCCGGACCATTTTTCACGCCCCCGGCGTAGACCCCCATACGCCCCGTATGCCCCGTACGCCTCCACACGCCCCATCCGCGTACATCTCCGCTCCGTACGCCCCCTCCACGCACGCCTCGTACGTCTCAGGACGCCGGGCCGTCCTCCCGTCTCTCCAGCCGGAACAGCCGGATCTCGCGCTCGACCCGTGCCTGGTAGGCCGCGTACGGCGGCCAGAACTCCAGCACCTTGCGCCACACCGCCTCCCGTTCCGCCCCTTTCAGCAGCGTGGCCCGGACCGGAATGTCCCGGCCCCTGCGGTTGACGACGGCCTTCTCGGGGCCGGCCAGCAGATTGGCGGTCCAGGCCGGGTGCCCCGGACGGCCGAAGTTGCTGCCGATCAGGATCCAGCTCGACTCCGCCCCTCCCCCGGCACGCCCCCCTCCCTCGCCCCCGTACTCCGGCATGCAGGCCAGCGGGGTGGTCCTGGGCCGCCCGCTCCGCGCCCCCGGCACCGTCAGGACCAGCCCCGGCAGCATGCGTGCGCTGAGCAGTACCCTGCCGCGCGTGAGCCGGTGCACCGTACGGTCCACGGCGGGGACGACGTGCGGGGCGATCCTCGCGAACGTGCGGGTGGCGGAGATCTTCCGGACCAGCCGGACGCCGGGCGTCATCGGACCGTCACCCGTTCGGCCGCTCCCGGATCGACGGCCGCCGGACCGGCGAGCGGGAGGCCGACGCCCGACGGACCGCCCGAAGGACCGGCGGCCGACGGATCGCCCGGCGGCGCGAACAGCCCGGCCTGCCGCGCCGCGTGGTCACGGAGCGTGTGCACGGGGCCGAGGAGCAGTTCGCCGGCCACGGCCCGCTTGAAGTACAGGTGCGCCTCGTCTTCCCGGGTGGAGCCGATTCCGCCGTGCAGCTGGACGGCCTCGGCGGCGGTGAGCCGCAGCACCTCCAGGGCCTGGGCGAGGGCGAGCCCGCCGGCCGTCGGGTCCCAGGCCGCGCAATACGCGGCGGAGCGGGCCGCCCGCACCCGGACGTACAGGTCCGCCAGGCGCTGCTTCACGGCCTGGAACGAGCCGATCGGGCGGCCGAACCGTTCGCGCGTCCTCACATGTTCGACGGTACGTTCCAGTGCGCTCGCCGCCGACCCCACCGCCTCCGCGGCGAGCAGGGCCGCGGCAGGGCCGCCCACCCGGGCGAGTGCGCCGGTGACGTCCTCCGTGTCGTCCGCGCCGAGGAGTTCGGCCCCGGTGTCGCGGAGTTCGACCCGGGCCGAGGGGCGGGTCTCGTCCAGCGGGGTGTGCCGGGTGCGGACGACTCCGGCCGCCGTGCCGGGGCGGACCAGGAAGAGCAGCGTGCGGCTGCGCGGGAAGCCGCCGGTGTGGGCCGCGACCAGGAGGAGGTCCGCGCCGTGCCCGTCGAGGACCTGGTCCACCTCCCCGTACAGCCGCCGGTCCACCGTGCCGGGGACCGTGGTCGCCTGCACGCCGCCCGCCCGGCCGCCGCCCGCCCAGGTGCCGCCGGTGGGGTCGGCGGCGAGGCCGAGCGCGGCGGTGAGCGCGGCGCCGGGGACGGCCAGGGCCGCGGTCAGCTCGCCGGCCGCGATGCGCGGCAGCAGGTCGGCGCGCTGGGCCTCGGTGCCGAGCGCGGCGATCAGGGGTGCGGCGAGGACGGCGGTGGCGATCAGCGGGGACGGCAGCAGGGCCCGGCCGGTCTCCTCGCAGGCGACGGCCAGCTCGGCGAGGCCGCGGCCGACGCCTCCGTACTCCTCCGGGAGGGCGAGTCCGGGCAGCCCGAGGTCCCGGGCGAGCCGTCGCCACAGGGCCGGGTCGTACCCCTCGTCGGTGCGCACGGCGCTCCTGACAGCGTCGGGCGTGCCGTGCGTGGCCAGCAGTGCGCGCAGGGTGCGGCGGATCTCGTCCTGTTCCGCGGTGAAGGCGGCGTCCATCGGCGGGCTCCTTCCCCAGGGGCTTCCGTTTTCCCCTCAGGGACCATCGGCCCCCGATCTGACGGTCCGTCATGTTAGGGGTGAATCCGCGAGATGCCCAGAGTCGCGCAGCGGAAGCGGAGGGAACCCCAGGCCCCGAACACCGAGCCGCCGACCGGGCTCCTCCCGCCCATATCTGATGTACCGTCAGATCCATGCCTTCTTCCCACCGCAAGGTCGCTGTCGTCGGCATATCCCTCGCCGACTGCGGGCGCGTCGAGACGGCCACGCCGTACGCCCTGCACGCCCAGGCCGCCCGCCGGGCCCTGGCCGATTCGGGGCTGGACCGGTCCGTGGTCGACGGTTTCGCCTCCGCCGGGCTCGGCACGCTCGCCCCGGTCGAGGTCGCCGAGTACCTGGGGCTGAAGCCCACCTGGGTGGACTCCACCTCGGTCGGCGGCTCGACCTGGGAGGTGATGGCGGCCCACGCGGCGGACGCCATCGCGGCGGGGCGCGCCAATGCCGTACTGCTGGTGTACGGGTCGACGGCCCGGTCGGACGTCAAGGCGGGCCGCCGCACCTCCAACCTCTCCTTCGGCGCGCGCGGCCCGCTCCAGTTCGAGGTGGCGTACGGGCACTCGCTGATAGCCAAGTACGCGATGGCCGCCCGCCGCCACATGCACGAGTACGGGACGACCCCGGAACAGCTCGCCGAGGTGGCGGTCCGGGCGCGGGCGAACGCGGCGGCCAACCCGGACGCCATGTTCCGGGACCCGATCACCGTGGACGACGTGCTGTCGGGGCCGATGATCGCGGACCCGTTCACCAAGCTGCACTGCTGCATCCGCAGCGACGGCGGCTGCGCGGTGCTGCTGGCCGCCGAGGAGTACGTGGCGGACACCGCGAAGGCCCCGGTGTGGATTCTCGGCACGGGGGAGCACGTCTCGCACTCCGCCATGTCCGAGTGGGAGGACTTCACGGTCTCCCCCGCGGCGGTCTCGGGCCGCCTGGCGTTCGAACGGGCCGGGGTGCGGCCCGCGGACATCGATCTCGCCGAGATCTACGACGCGTTCACCTACATGACGCTGGTGACGCTGGAGGACCTGGGCTTCTGCGCGAAGGGCGAGGGCGGCCCGTTCGTGGAGAAGGGCCGGACGGGGCTGACGGGCGAGCTGCCGGTGAACACCGACGGTGGCGGCCTGTCCGCCTGCCACCCCGGGATGCGCGGGCTGTTCCTGCTGGTGGAGGCGGTACGGCAACTGCGCGGCGAGGCGGGCGAGCGCCAGGTGCGCCGTCGGGGCGGCCGGCTCCCGGAACTGGCGGTGGCCTCGGGCACGGGCGGCTGGTTCTGCTCGTCGGCCACGGTGGTGCTGGGGCGGGGGTGAGGGGCGGGGCGGGGCGGGTTCCGCGGCCGGGCGGTCACACCGGGACGACGGTGAGCGCCCCTTCCAGCCCCTTGAAGTCGTCCGCGTTGCGCGTGTAGAGCGGCAGCCCCCTGACCGAGGCGATGGACGCGATCATCAGATCCATGCGCCGGGGCCGGGGGTCGCGCCGGGCGGCGATCACCAGGGCCACCAGGGTCCCGTAACGGGCAGCGGCGTCCGCGTCGAAGGGAAGCGGCTCGAAGTCGGCCACGGCCGCGCCGAGTTTCTCCATCCGGGCCGCCCGCACGGCGGCGTCTCGGGCCGTCGCCACGCCCTGCTGGAGCTCGGCCGTCGTCACAGCGGTGAGCGCCGGGAGGGCGGGCAGGTCCTCCGCACGCAGCAGATCGAGATCGATGTACGTGCAGGTGTCGAGCACCCCCTCGGCAGGTCGCTCAGCCACGCCCGCGCTCCCACGGGTCGTCGTCGCCGACCCGGTCCTCGCCCCCGAAGAGTTCATCGGCCTCGCGGCGCATCAGCGCGGCGTCCACCCGAGGCAGCCGCCGGTGTCTGGCCACCAGCTCTTCCGCGCTCAGCCGCCGTTTCCGGGCGAGCGGCCGCAGTTCGGCGACCTCTATTCCATTGCGGGTGACGCGAAAGACCTCGCCCGCCTCCACGGCGTTCATGACTTCGGCGGAGTTGTTCCGGAACTCGCGCTGGGTGATGGTCCTCATGCGGACAAGCGTAGCCCGGCGTGTCTCGCTGCGCTACGGGGATCGCTTCGCCCCCCGTACCGCGCCGTGCGCTGCAATGGGGGCATGAGCGACGCACACCAGAGGTTCCTGGATCTGCTCCACGCCCAGCGGGTCTGGGACGTGGAGCTTCCCGTCTTCGATCCGGCCGCCGCGCCCGCCGACCCGCTTGCCCTGTTCCACGCCTGGTTCGCCGAGGCCGTGGCCGCCGGGCAGGCCGAGCCGCACACGATGTCGCTGGCCACCGCCGACGACGAGGGCCGGCCCGATGTGCGGACGGTGATGCTGCACGACGCGGACGGGCGCGGCTGGCACTTCGCCACGCACCGCACCAGCGCGAAGGGCCGCCAGCTCGCCGGCCGGCCGCACGCCGCGCTCGGCTTCTACTGGCCCGCGCGGGGACGGCAGGTGCGGGTCCGGGGCCGGGTCACGGCCTGCACGCCCGCCGAGAGCAGCGCCGATCTGCACGCCCGCTCGGCCGGGGCGCTGGCGTCGGCGCTGGTCGGACGGCAGAGCGAGGTGCTCGGCTCGTACGAGGAACTGGGCCGCGCCTCGGACGCGGCCTGGCAGCGGGCGCGGGCGGAGCCGGACGCGGAGGTCGCGAGCTGGACGCGGTACGTGGTCGAGCCGCGGGAGGTCGAGTTCTTCCAGGGCGACGCCGGACGTCGGCACGTGCGGTTGCGCTACCGCGGGCGGGCGGACGGCTGGGAGCGGGAGCTGCTCTGGCCCTGACGGCCCGGGACGCCGGCCGCCCGTCGCCGCCACGCCTTCCCCGGGCGGAGGAAGTCGGTGGCGACGGCCGGCCGGCGTCCCCGTTCCCGTACCCCGCTCCCCGTCAGTCGACGGTGATCGCCTGCACGGGGCAGGCGCGGGCAGCCTCCTTGACCAGGGGGCCTTCGAGGGCGTCCTCGTGGTCGGGCAGCAGTTCGCTGAATCCGTCGTCGTCCTGGGTGAATACCTTCGGTGCGGTGAGCGCGCACTGTCCCGCGCCGATGCACCGGTCCTTGTCGATACTGATACGCATCCCGGCAAGCCTTTCCGATCCGATTCCGATCACCGTGTTCACCATGTCACCGGCATTTCGATCAGCCCCTGAATGGTGTCCCCGGGTTTGAACGGAATTTCCTCCGCGGGCACCGCGAGCCGCAGGCCGGGAAGGCGTCGGCAGAGCGTGCGCAACGCGATCTCCATCTCGGCACGGGCCAGGTTCTGCCCCAGGCACTGGTGAATCCCGAATCCGAAGGCGACGTGGTTCCGGGCGTTCCGGCCGAGGTCCAGTTCGTCCGGCGACTCGTACGCGGTCTCGTCGCGGTTGATCGCCGACGTGGACAGGATGACGCCGTCCCCCTTCCTGATGGTCACGCCGCCCGCCTCGATGTCCTCGACGGCCACCCGGGAGATTCCGTCGGCGATGGACAGGAAGCGCAGCAGCTCCTCGACCGCGGAGGGCATCAGGTCCTCCGAGTCCCGCATCCGGGCCAGCTGGTCGGGGTGCTGGAGCAGCGTGAACGTACCGAGCGAGATCATGTTCGCGGTCGTCTCGTGACCGGCCACGAGCAGGATCTCCGCCAGTCGCACGAGCTGATCGCGGTCCACGGCCCCGGTCTCCAGCTGCTTCTCGACCAGTTCGTCGAGCAGCCCCTCGCCCGGGGCGGCCCGCTTCCGGTCGATCAGTACGCGGAAGTACTCGTCCAGGGCCTCCCGCGCGGTCTCGACGTCGGTGGCGGCGGGGCCGCGGAGCAGCTTGCGCGACTGCGCCTCGAAGAACTCGTGGTCGGCGTAGGGCACCCCGAGTAGCGCGCAGATGACCATGGAGGGCACCGGCAGCGCGAAGGCGCCGACCAGGTCGGCCGGCGGCCCCTGCTCGATCATCCTGTCGAGCAGCCCGTCCACGGTCCGCTGGATCTGCGGCCGCAGGGCCGCGGTCCGCTTCACGGTGAAGCTCGGGATCAGCATCCGGCGCTGGGCGTTGTGCTCGGGGTCGTCGACGCCGAGCAGTTCCACGCGCCGCAGGCTCGTCGCGGCCAGCCGTTCGGCGATCAGGGGGAAGTCCGGATTCTCCCGGTCGGACGACAGCCTGGGGTCCACCAGGAGGGAGCGCGCCTCGGCGTGCCCGGTGACCAGCCACACCGTACGGCCGTCGAAGAGCCGGGCGGGCGACACCGGCTGCCGGTCGCCGGGGGTGCCGCGGTACTGCGCCGGGGGCTGGTAGGGGCAGGTGCGGTTCTGCGGGAACGGGATGGTGTCGGCGTCTGCCATGTCGGGGCCTCGCAAGGGGTGAGGGAGTCCTACCGATCTCTGCCCACTAGATGCCTGAGGCACCTAATGGGTCCAGGTAATGTTCGGCCAAATATCCTCCGGCGCCCGATCGGGCACCCCCCTGATCCTTTTGCTTCTCCGTCCGCTCTCTGTCTGCCATATTCCCGCAGCATCTCCGGGCGCGCTTTCGAGCCAGATCCAAAAATCTGATTTCCCCTGCGAAAGGGGCAATATGGAAGGCATCAGGGTGACTGGAGGCGACAATGAGCCGAACCCGTTCCCGCTACGCCCCGGACAGCGGACTGACCACACGCATGGTCGGCACCATGTTCATGATCGGCCTGCTGTACGTGGTCCTGGTCGGCGTGCTGCTCGCCGTGCTGCGCGGCGCCTGGCCGATCATCCTGCTCTTCGTCGGCGGCATGTTCATCGCGCAGTTCTGGTTCAGCGACCGCATCGCCGCGTTCGGCATGGGGGCCCGCGAGGTCACCCCGGAGGAGGCGCCCGAGCTGCACGGCGCCGTCGACCGGATCTGCGCTCTTGCCGACATGCCGAAACCGCGCGTGGCCATCGCCCGGAGCGATGTGCCCAACGCCTTCGCGACCGGCCGGAACGAGAAGACCGCCCTCGTCTGCGCCACCACCGGGCTCCTGCGCAGACTGGACCCCCCGGAGCTGGAAGGAGTGCTCGCGCACGAGATGTCGCACGTCGCCCACCGTGACGTGGCCGTCATGACGATCGCCTCGTTCCTCGGTGTGCTCGCCGGTGTCATCACCCGGGCCGCCCTGTGGGGCGGACTCTCCCGCAGCGCCCGGAACAGCGGCCCCGCAGGCATTGCGATCATGCTGATTCCGCTGGTCAGCGCGGCCGTGTACGCCCTGGGCTTCCTGCTGACCCGGCTGCTCTCGCGCTACCGCGAGCTCTCCGCCGACCGCACCGCCGCCCTGCTCACCGGGCGCCCCTCCACGCTCGCCTCCGCCCTCACGAAGGTGAGCGGCCAGATGGCCCGCATCCCGACCGAGGACCTGCGCAAGGCGGAGCCGTACAACGCCTTCTACTTCGTCCCCGCGTTCTCCTCGCAGGAGAGCCTGAGCCGACTGCTCTCCTCCCACCCGACCCTCGAACAGCGCCTCGACCAGCTGGCCCGCATCTCCGCCGACCTCGCCCGCCCGTGACCTGCCGCAGCCCGCTCTCCCGTCCGGAGGTACGCCCATGGGCCTTCTCGACACCATCCTCGGCCGCAGCAAGCCGGTCCGCCCCGATCTCGACCAGCTCTTCGCCGTGCCGTCCGCCGCCCTCACCCTCCAGGCGGGCGCCGGATTCGCCCCGACCGGTCTCGGGTCGGTCTGCTTCGCGGGTGTCGAGGGCGGCGCCTTCGCCCGCCTCCAGCAGGACGTGCGCGAACTGCTCGACGCCGACACCGGCCGCGGCGGCATCCCGGTGAGGTTCAGCCAGGACGGCTACGGCTACACCTGGCTGCTGGCCGAGCACTCCCCCGACGACACGGCCGGGCTGGTCAACGACCTGCACGCGGTCAACACGCTGCTCCAGGACGGCGGGTTCGGCCCGCACCTGCTCTGCTCGCTGATCGGCTTCCGGGACGAGCGGGACCGTCCGCTGGCGCTGGTCTATCTCTACAAACGCGGCACGTTCTACCCGTTCGCACCCCTGCCCGGCGGGGTGGAGCGGCGCGACAACCAGCTGGAGCTGCAGGTCAGAGCGGTCCTCGGGGACGACCTCCGGATCGAGCAGGACCTGTCCCGGTGGTTCCCGGTGTGGGGTGCGCCGGGGCTGTGACCCGAAGGGCGCCGTACGGGCCGGGGCGCCCGGTGCGGCCCGTACGTATCATCGCCCCCATGACTGTCGACCCCTCGCGTTCCGCCGGCCGTATGCGCGCTTCCGACGCCGATCGGGAGGCGGTGGTCGAGCAGTTGCGGGAGGCGGCGGCCGACGGCCGCATCGACATGGAGGAGCTGGACATCCGGCTCGGGCAGGCCCTGTCCGCCAGGACCCACGCGGAGTTGGCGCCGCTCACCGAGGACCTCGGCCCCGTGGTACCGGTCGAGCCGCTGGTACTCAAGGGGGGCGTGCACGGGGCGAGCCGTTCGGGCCGCTGGAAGGTGCCCCCGGTGATCCTCGTCCACGCGGGGATGGGGAGCGTCAAGCTCGACTTCACCCTCGCCGAGTGCCGACTGCGCGAGGTCGAGCTGGAGGTGTACGGCGAGATGGGCGGAATCATGATCGTGGTCCCGCAGGGCTGGACCGCGCGGGCCGACGAGCTGGATCCCGCCATGGGCGGTCTGAAGGACCGGACCGAGGGCACAGGCACGCCCGGCGCCCCGGTGCTCCGGCTGACGGGCTCCTGCGGCATGGGCGGCGTGACCGTCCGCCACCCCAACTTCCGCGAACGCCGCAAGCTGCGCGACACCAAGTAGCGCGCCGGGGGCCTGCACCGCGCACCGTCCACCGCCCCGGCCCCCGCGCCGTACACCGTTCAGGGGCGGAAGACCGGCACGGCCTCCCGTCCCTCCTCCCTCCTGAAGGTCACCCGCAGCGCCATGCCGATGGCGAGGGCGGACTCCGCGCACTCCACGATCTCCGTCATCATCCGCGGCCCCTCGGCCAGGTCGACCACGGCGGCGACGTACGGGACCCGGGCGCCGAACGGCGGCAGGTCGTTGCGGTGCACGACGGACCAGGTGTAGAGCGTGGCCCGGCCGCTCGCGGGCTGCCAGACGACGTCCTCGCTCCAGCAGTGCGGGCAGAACTCGCGGGGGTAGTGGTGGGCGCGCCCGCAGGCGCGGCAGCGGCGCAGCAGCAGCTGTCCCCGGGCCGCGGCGTCCCAGTAGGGCCGGGTGAAGGCGTCGGGTTCGGGAAGGTCGAAACGTGCTGCCGCCGCGGTCACCGGAAGAGTCCGATCGCCTCGTCGAGGGACCAGGTCTGCCAGGACATCGCGAACAGCGCGACGAGCGAGATCAGCGCCATCATCGAGTTCTGCCCCTGTTCGGCCCAGTCGTGGATCATCAGCACCAGGTAGAGCAGGTTGAGCAACAGCCCGGCGACAAGGGCGACGGGGGTCAGGAACCCCGCCACCAGGCCCAGCCCCAGGGCGAGTTCCGCGTACACGACGACATGGGCCATGAGCCCGGGGCGCGGCGCGACGATCCGCTCGAAACCCTTCCTCACCGCCGGCCACCGGTGCTTGCCCGCCACGTCGGCGGCCCAGGCGATGCCCGTACCGCGTTCGAACCAGCCCTTCTTGTCCTTGTGCCGCCAGCTCTCCAGCCACCACAGGCCGAGCCCCACCCGGAGGACGGCGAGCCATTCCGCTCCGTCGAGCCAGATCGTCTGCACGATGCCTCCCCCTCAAGGAATCTGACGGTACGTCAGTTCACCTGATGGCAGCCGCCGTGCGCAAGAGGCGTGCCACGAACGGCTGGTGGGCGGGGGCGGGCGGGTGGCGTGCCGGCCCGGCCCCGGCGGCAGGCGTGACCAATTCGCAATCGATTCCGGTCTTGACCGAGACCCATCAACCGGGTGCGCGATTACGCTCCGGATCATGTCCGACAGCGCACGCACCGCCGATGGTTCCGCCCCGGCCCCCTTCGGTCGCACCGAGGACCGGCCCGTCTACGTCGTCGGCGGCGGTCCGGGCGGCCTCGCCGTCGCCGCGTCCCTGCGCGAGCGGGGAGTACGGGCGGTCGTGCTGGAGAAGTCCGGGAACGTGGGCGCGTCCTGGCGCCGCCACTACGACCGGCTGCACCTGCACACCACCCGCCGCTGGTCCGCGCTGCCGGGCCTGGCGATGCCGCGCCGGTTCGGCCGCTGGGTGGGCCGGGACGACGTGGTGCGCTACCTGGAGAAGTACGTCGAACACCACGAACTGGAAGTGGTGACGGGCGTCGAGGTCTCCCGGATCGACCGCGCCCCCGACGGGACGGACTGGCAGCTGACCGCAAGCGGCGGGCGGGTGCTGACCGGCCGGGCCGTCGTCGTCGCCACCGGCTTCAACCACACCCCGCACGTCCCCGACTGGTCCGGCCGCGACGCCTTCACCGGCGACCTGGTGCACGCCGCCGACTACCGCAACGCCGCCCCCTACGCGGGCAAGGACGTCCTCGTCGTCGGCATCGGCAACACGGGGGCGGAGATCGCCGTCGACCTGGTGGAGGGCGGGGCGTCCCGGGTGCGGATCGCGGTGCGCACCCCGCCGTACATCGTGCGCCGCTCGACGGCGGGCTGGCCCGCCCAGGCGAACGGCGTCCTGGCCCGCCGACTGCCGGTGCGACTGGTGGACCGGGCCGCGGGCGCCATGGCCCGGGTCGCCGTGCCCGACCTCACCGCGCACGGGCTCCCGCGCCCGGACGCCGGTCTGTACACCCGGGCCAGGCAGGGCGCCATCCCGGTGCAGGACGTGGGGCTGATCGACGCGGTGAAGGGCGGCCGGGTGGCGCCGGTCGCGGCCGTCGAGTCGTTCGACGGGGACGCGGTGGTACTGGCCGACGGGGAACGGATCACCCCGGACGCGGTGATCGCGGCGACCGGCTACCGACGGTCCCTGGAGGGGCTGGTCGGCCACCTCGGCGTACTGGACGACCGGGGCCGGCCGGTGGTGCACGGCGCCCGCACCCCCCGACAGGCCCCCGGCCTGTACTTCACCGGCTTCACCAACCCGATCAGCGGCATGCTGCGCGAACTGGCTCTGGACGCCGAGAAGATAGCGAAGAAGCTGGCGCGCACGGCCTCGCGCACGGGCTGAGGAACCCGCACCCCGCCTGCCCCGCGCGCCCGGCCGTCCGCCGGGGCACGGCGCCCCGGCGGACCACCGAGCACCGCCGGGGCACGACGGCGCCCCCACAGCCCGGCCGGGCCTCGTCAGGGGCTGGTGAGGACGACGAGCTGCCGGGTCGCCCGGGTCATCGCGACGTAGCGGTCGACCGCCCCTTCGACGCCCTCGCCGAACGACTCCGGGTCGACGAGGACGACCAGGTCGAATTCGAGCCCCTTGGACAGCTCCGGGGTCAGCGACCGGACGCGGGACGTCGCCCGGAACGCGGGATCGCCGATGACGCAGGCGGTGCCCTCGTCGTGGGCGGCGAGCCAGGCGTCGAGGACCGGCTGCAGCTCCGAAACCGATCCGTGCACGACGGGGACGCCGCTGCCGCGGATGGAGGTCGGCACGTTGGCGTCCGGGAGCGCGGCCCGGATCACCGGCTCGGCCTCCGCCATGATCTCTTCCGGCGTCCGGTAGTTGATGCTCAGGGAGGCCGACTCGATCCGGTCGATCCCGACCCGCTCCAGCCGTTCCCGCCACGACTCGGTGAACCCGTGCCGGGCCTGGGCGCGGTCCCCGACGATGGTGAAGCTCCGGGACGGGCACCGCAGCAGCAGCATCTGCCATTCCGCGTCGGTCAGTTCCTGGGCCTCGTCCACGACGACGTGCGCGAACGGCCCGGCGAGCAGGTCCGGTTCGGTGCCGGACACCTCGCTCCCGTCGACCAGGGTCTCCTTCATGTCCTGTCCGTGCAGCATCGTCATCACGCCCTCGCCGTCGTGATCGGCCGCGATCAGGGTGTCGATGACCTTGGCCATGTGCTCGCGTTCGGCGGCGACGGACGCCTTGTGCCGACGCCTGCGCCGCGCCGCCTCCGGGTCGCCGATCCGCTGCCGCGCCGCGTCCAGGAACGGCAGGTCGAAGACCGTCCAGGCCCGTACGTCCGCGCGCTGCAGCAGCCGGACCTCGTCGGGGCCGAGCCAGGGGGCGCACCTGCGCAGGTAGGCGGGGACCGACCACAGGTCCCCGACGACGTCGGCCGCCTCCAGCAGCGGCCAGGCGCGGTTGAAGGCCGTGAGCAGTTCCCGGTTCCGCGACAACGACCTGCGCAGCAGCTCGGTCGGGGCGTCGCCGTCGTGCTTGTCCATCAGGATCGTGAGCAGCTCTTCCCAGACCTGCTCGCGCGCCTCGTTGTGCGCGGTGCCGGGGTCCGCCGCCTCGAACGCCACGGCCCAGTCGTCGGCGGTCAGCCGGATGTCGGACCAGTGGGTCGTGACCGTCATGCCCCGGGTGGGCGGTTCCTCGTAGAAGCGGACGGCCGCCTCGACCGCCTTCACCAGCTTCGCGGACGACTTCAGCCGGGCCACGTCCGGGTCGGTCTCGGCCGTCGCCGTGGCCCCCTCGGCGACGAGGTCGCGCAGGGTGCAGGTCTGCACGCCCTCCTCGCCGAGGCTGGGGAGGACGTCGGCGACATAGCCCAGGTAGGGCTCGTGCGGGCCGACGAACAGCACGCCGCCCCGACGGTGGCCGAGGCGGGGGTCGGAGTAGAGGAGGTAGGCGGAGCGGTGCAGGGCGACGACGGTCTTGCCCGTGCCCGGCCCGCCGTCGACGACGAGGGCCCCGCGGGACCCCGCCCGGATGATGGCGTCCTGGTCGGCCTGGATGGTGCCGAGCACGTCCCGCATCCGGGCCGAACGGCTGCTGCCCAGGCTGGCGATGAAGGCGGACTGGTCGTCGAGCGCGGCGTGCCCGGCGAACGCGTCCGGGGTGAAGACCTCGTCCCAGTAGTCGCTGATCCGGCCACGGGTCCAGCGGTACCTGCGACGGCTCGCCAGGCCCATCGGGTTGGCGTGGGTGGCCCCGAAGAACGGCTCGGCCGCGGGGGAACGCCAGTCGACCAGCAGCCGGCGCCCCGCGCTGTCGGTGAGGCCGAGCCGTCCGACGTACAGGGGCTCGGAACCGTCCGCGCCGACCATGTGCCCGAGGCACAGGTCCAGGCCGAAGCGGCGCAGCGCGCGCAGCCGGGCGGAGAGCCGGTGGATCTCCACGTCCCGGTCCATCGCCTGCCGCCCGGCGCCACCGGGCGCCCTGCGCTCGGCGTCGAGCCGGTCGGACAGCTCGGCGATCGTCTCCTCCAGGCACCGCGCGATGGCCGCGAAGTGCTCCTCGTCGCGGGCGATCAGCGCCGGGACAGCCTTGGGGGCGAGACGATCGGAAAGGTCGAAAGCACTGGTGGTGAGGGGGTTCACGAAGTCGTCTCCGATTTCTGAGGCCGTCTGAGGCCGCTTGCGAACGGAGATTCTGCGCCATCCCGGGGGCCTTGCCGCAAGCCCCCCGGTGCGCTATACGTTGAAAGTGGCAAGGAGTGGGTTGTTCCTCCTGCCCTTCTCGTCCGCCGTGACGGACAGCCCCCTCGCACGTGACGGACAGCCTTTTCGTACGTGGCCGACAGCCCCGCTCGTATCGACGGACAGTTCTTCAGCCCCGCCCCTTGTCCGCTCGGTCCCGTACTTCTCCATGACCGGCGTCTTCGGGTTCCCGTACGGGGAGCAGGTGGGGGCGTTTGGCGGTGCGGCCGTCGCTGCTCGACCGGCCGCGCAGTCGTCTGCCCAGCCAGGGCCCGAGGAAGGCGGCGACCCAGCGCAGTTCGGCGAGGACGGCGCTCTTGCCGGTGGGCGAGGGTGTCGCGGGCGGGGGCAGGGGGTGGGTCCAGGTGTCGTCGCTGTCGGGCAGCGCGAGGGCGTGGGCCACGGCGGCGGCGATCCGCTGATGGCCGAGGGGGCCGGCATGGAGCCGGTCCGGGCTCCACAGGCGGGGGTCGGTGACCACGGGGTGGTGACCGGTCTCCGCGACGACGACCCCGTATCGACCCGCTGCCCGGCGGATGCGGTCGTTGAGGGCGGTGACGCGGGGGGCGAGCGGCCGGGCGAGCGGGGTGATGCGCGTGACGTCGGGGAAGGTGAGGGTGGCGACGCGGGCGCCTTCGGCGGTGAGCGCGGCAAACATCGCCTCCAGGTGGCCGGCCGTCTCGTCGGCGTCGAACCCCGGTCGCAGCAGGTCGTTGACCCCGGCGACGACGGTGGCCAGGTCGGGGCGCAGGGCGAGGGCGGGGGCGAGTTGGGTGGTGCGGACCTCACGGGCCAGACACCCCCGCACGGCCAGATTGGCGTACCGCAGGCCGGGGTTGTGCCGGGCCAGGTGCTCGGCGAGCCGGTCGGCCCAGCCCCGCAGCCCGGTGGCGTCGTCGCCGTCGCCCAGGCCCTCGGTCTGGCTGTCGCCCAGGGCTACGTAGCGCAGGTGAGGTACGCAACGCAGGTGAGGCGGGTCGTCAGTGCCGGACATGGGCGTCCCGCCTCTCCCGCAGGACGGCAGCCGTGCGCAGGCACCAGTCGCGGTTGCCCTCCTCGAAGGCGAGACCGCGCAGGCCCGTCAGATAGGGGCCGACGCACGCGCCGTGGCGCAGGAACTCCTCCTCGGTGCGATCACCGCGCATGGTGCGCAGCAGCTCGCCGACCAGGTCGATCTTGGCCTGGGCGAAGGAGGCGCGCTCGACGAGCTGCGAGATCAGCGTCCCGGTGTCGACGTGGTCGGCGGCCTGGACCTTGACGAGCAGGTCGTCGCGGATGAAGGAGGGCTTGGCGGTGGCGGCGGTGAACCGCTGCAGCTCGGCCAGGCCGGCGTCGGTGACCTTGAACAGGCGTTTGTTGGGGCGGGTCTCCTGGACCACCTCCCGGCCCGTGACCAGTCCGTCCTTCTCCAGCCGGGTCAGCTCGGCGTAGAGCTGCTGCGGCTGCGCGTACCAGAAGTTCGCCACACCGAGGTCGAACGCCTTGGCCAGCTGGTACCCGCTCAGCTCCTCGTCGAGCAGCGCCGCCAGCACGGCATGCCGCAGGGCCATCGGGCCACCTCCTCCGTCCCTTCCCGGCCCCCTCTGTCCACCGGGGCGCCCTCCATGGTACTCAAGAACCTGACTACTCAGATTCATGAATATGAGGAGAGACCGTGACCGCCGCAGCAGACCGTTTCCGGACCGCCGTCGACCACCGTGATCTCGCCGCCCTGGAGGACCTGTTCACCGAGGACGTCCGCCTCTACAGCCCCGTGAAGTTCACGCCCTTCGAGGGCAGGACGATGGTGCTGGGCCTCTTCGGCGTGCTCCTGCGCGTCTTCGAGGACTTCCACTACATCGGCCGTTACGACGGCGCCTCCTGGACCAGCGCCGACGACACCGAGTCCCCCTCGGCGGTCCTGCTCTTCCGGGCGACCGTGAACGGCAAGCAGATCCACGGCATCGACCTGCTGCACTTCGCCGAGGACGGCCGGATCAAGGAGTTCACGGTGATGGTCCGGCCGCAGTCCGCCGTACAGGCCCTGGGCGAGGCGGTCCTGGCCGGACTGACCGCCGACGGCCTGGACCAGCAGACCAACACCCACGTCGACCGGTGATCCCGGCCCACAACAGCAAGAAGCCCCACCATGCGCTCAAGCTCGCACGGCGGGGCCTTCTCTGATCACATGCGCTGAACCTGGTGGTCAGACGGTGCCGAACTCTCCGGCCTTGACGCCCGCGACAAAGGTGGCGAACGAGGCGGGGGAGGTGTTCAACACCGGGCCGTTCGGGTTCTTGGAGTCGCGTACGGGGACCACGCCGAACGAGCCGGCGAGGTTGGAAGCGACCTCGATGCACTGGCCGCCGTTGCCGCTGTAGGAGGACGTGAACCAACGGGGGGATTCGGTCGTCACAGGGAGCCCTTTCGTACCTGTTCGATCATGGCCACGGATGCCGCTTGGGAGAGCGCCTCGGCCTGTAGTTGATGGTAGGCGGTCAGTATCGGCAGCACGGACGTGCTTTCCCGTTCGAGGTGGCCTCGGTGGGTGGACTCGGCGTAGGACATCAACGAGCGGTCCGGCATCGTGAGCACAGTGATGGGCAGGCTGAACGGCCTGCGCGCTCCTATGGAGAACGGCGCGATCTGAAGCACGGTGTTCGGCAGCTCGGCGAACTCAAGTAAGCGCGCGAACTGGGCATCCATGACAGCTGGGTCTCCCATCGGCCGATGGATGCACCCTTCGTCAAGTACCGCAAGGATCAGAGGGGATGGCGACCGCACGAGGGCGGCTTGCCGCTTCGCCACCAGCCTGACACGTTCGTCGGCTTGTTCGGGTGTGATTGCTTCCCGCCGCACCGCGTCTGCTTCGAGCGTCGCTGCGTACTCCGCCGTCTGGAGCAGGCCAGGGATAACGCCCACCTCGTACAGCCTGATCTCCGAGGCTCGCCCTTCATGCGCAACGTACTCAGGGAACCCTTCGATGAGCGCTGTGTGGCGCACAGCCATGCTCTGACGCTCGAACCTGTCCCCCGTCCCAAACACCCTGTCAATGCTTGAAGCAAAGCGACGAGTTGGAGGACGGCGACCAGTTTCCACAGCGGAAATATGCGTTCCCGAGCATCCAACGCGCGCGGCCAGTTCGTCCTGCGTCCAACCTCGTTCGTCTCTCATCATGCGCAGGCGTTGCCCGAACTGCGCACTCGGTGATTCCTCGGGATCCAACTCTTTCCGATTCAACAGCTGTCACCTAACTCCCCAAGCAATTTGTGCAAGTTGAAGACCTTCCCGACCCTGGGCCACGCTGAATCGCCTTGGTAGTGGGATCGCTACGGAGCGGAGTTGACCATGCCCGAAGAGAACGTTTCCCCGACCCGGCAGGAATCCCCTCAAGTCCCGTCCCGTGGAACGCTCTTGGTGGACATGGGGCATCGCGACCGGGTGGGTGAGTTCCGTGGGGTGGCCGGCCCGTACTGGTCGTTGCGGCCGGTCAGTGGCGGTACGGAGTGGGAGGCGGAGCCGGCGGACGTGCGGCTGCCGAGTCCCGAGGAGCGGTTGCGGGCCGAGATCGCGCGGTGCAATGCCCGCAGTGCGGGGAGGATTCTGTGACCGTTCACCGGTACCGGTTCGTGAAGTGGGCGCTGCGGCCCGACATGGAGCCGGATGCGCCGCCGGTCGTGCACCGGTTCCGGTGTCTGGCGCTGGACGACCGCGACGAGGAGTGCGGTGCGCGTTCCGCCGCTTTCGCGGACGTGGGTGAGGCGCAGGAGTGGGCGTTCGGGCACTGGCGGGCGCACCCGGAGCACACCGGTTTCGCCGAGGTGGTCGAGCGTCCGTGGGTGATGTGGATGGACGGCCCGGCATGAACGACGGCCTGAACCAACTGTCGGAGCCTGCCGGTTACCTGTGTGTGGCGCTTGCCGAGGGGCTGGTGTACTGCACCGGGAAGACCACCCAGTACGTCCTGGGGACCTTCCGGACCATCTCCCCGGTTCTCGCGCTGCGGTGGCTGGGGGGTCAGGCGCTGTGGATCGTGGACCGGCTCGACCCCGACCCGCGCCGCTCGCCCTGGGTCCAGCCCTTCATGCGCCTCCCCGCCGCCCCCACCCCCGTCTCTGTCCGCGACCGGCCCGCCGAACTCCTCGCCTGGTACCGGGACCGCGAAGGACAGCGCGCCGCCCACGCCCACCTCAAGAACGGCCACCCGCTCCTCGTCGTCGTCCCCGACACCGACTGCACCTACACCCTCTCCGTCCATCCCGAAACACACCCCGGGGCCCACCCCGGGGTCCCCCCGGTCGAGTGACCGGACCGGGTCGGGGACGGCGTGGTGCGTGAGGGGGGAACGAGGGGGCGCCTAGGGTCGGCGGCCGACGGACCTCTGTCGGCGCCGGGGCCGTACCGCCCGGCGTGGCGGTCGAGGTCTCGGCGTCACTTGGCGAAGACGAGACTGACGTTGCGTCCGCCGAACCCGAACGAGTTGGCCAGCGCGGCAGACCACTGCCCGGTGCGCCGCTCGCCGCGCACCACGTCCAGTTCCACGTGCGGGTCGAGTTCGTCGAGGTTGCGCGTGGCCGGGACCGTACCGTCCTTGAGCGCGAGCAGAGCGGCCATGGCGCCGACCGTTCCGGACGCGCCCATCATGTGACCGGTCATCGACTTCGTCGCCGTCGCCACGGGGTGGCTGCCGATCGCCCGGCCGATCGCCTCGGCCTCCGCCAGGTCGCCGGACTCCGTCGAGGTGGCGTGCGCGTGCACGATCCCGATGTCCGCGGGGGCCAAGTCGGCGTCGCCCAGCGCCCGTTCCATGGCGAAGACCTGGCCTTCCGCGTCGGAGGCGGTGATGTGGTTCGCGCTCGAACTCACGGCGCTGCCGGCCAGCGTGCCGTAGGTACGTGCTCCACGGGCCCGTGCGAACCCGGCACGTTCGAGCACCATCATCCCCGCGCCCTCGCCCATGACGAACCCGGACCGCTTGACGTCGAACGGGCGGGACACGGTATCCGGGTCCACGGACTGCGTCGACAGGGCCTTCATCTGGGCGAACGCCGCGAGGGTGAAGGGGTGCAGACATGCCTCCACCCCGCCCGCGACGACCACGTCCGCCCGCCCGCCGCGGATCAGATCCTGCCCCAGGGCCAGGGCCTCCGCCCCGGACGCACAGGCGCTCACCGGAGTCCTGGCGCCTCCCTTCGCGCCCAGGTCCATGCTCACCCAGGCAGCCGGTCCGTTGGGCATCAGCATCGGGACCGTGAACGGCGACATCCGGCGGATCCCGGCACGTTCGAAGATGTCGTCCTGCCCCAGCGTGGTGAGGACCCCACCGGTCCCGTGCCGATGACGACGGCGAGTCGTTCCGGCTCGACCTGCGGAGCACCGGCGTCCTGCCGGGCTTCGCGCGCACTGAGGAGAGCGACCTGCTCGCTGCGGTCCAGCTTTCTGGCCTCCGTCCTCGGAAGCAGGGAAGCGGGGTCCACCGTGAACCCGGCCGCGACGTGCACGGGCAGATCCGCGGCCCACTCCTCCTCCAGGAAACTCACCCCCGACTTCCCGGCCGGCAGCCCCGACCACGACGACGGCGCATCAGCTCCCAGCGGCGTCATCGCACCGAGGCCCGTCACCAGCACACCATCGTTACGGGTCACACGATCCTTCTTGAGTTGTTCAGGTGCTACATAGCGCCTGACTTGCCCTCACAAGAGTCATGTCAGTACCCAAAGGGGGTACCAGGAAAGGAGCCGACCGTTTCGACAGCGAGAAATTGTCCTGCCCCAACAATCCATGGGGTTGCACCAGGGGTCCCCGAGAAGCTCCGGCCCCGAGCAGGACGGAGACGGGAACGACCGCCGCTCCATGGAAGATGGCGGTCTTCCCGTACCGGGCGGCGATGCCGCGGAAACCCTTGAGCCGAGCGAACCCCTCGCGCCTACGAAGGCGGGACGGGAGGCCAGGTGTACTCAAGCTCGGGCAGTTCGAAGCCCTGCTCGAACCGGCAGACACGTTCGTCGGTACGGAGGGCCCCGTGCCGCTCGTAGAAGGAGATCGCGCGCGTATTGGCGCGCAGCACTTCCAGATAGACCGCCCTGCCGGGGTGTTCATCGTCGGCCCAGGCGAAAGCGTGCCGCAGGAGTCGGCCGCCGATCCCGGACCCGGTCCGGCCCGGCCTGGCGTGCAGGTTGTCCAGCAGCAGACGGCCGTCGGGCCGCGGCATCAGATATGCGAACCCGGTCATTTCACCCGCGCTCTCCGCCACGAACAGCGCCGCCCCCGGATGCGGCTCGTCGAGCCGGCCGCGCCAGAGCTCCAGGCGGTCCTCCAGGAGCGGACCGTTCAGGAAGTCGGCCGGCATGATTCCCGCGTAGGCCGTGCGCCAACTCTCCACATGCAGTGCCGCGACCTGCTCGGCATCGCCCCGCCCGCCCGTTCTGATCTCCATGTTGCCCAGCCTCGCCCATGATCAGGAGCGGTGTCACGTCCGGGCATCCGGGCGTCCGGGCGTCCGGGCATCTGGGCCGGTGAGACGGCCGACGCGGCTGTCGCAGGGGCAACGGGGTAGCGGGGGCAGCCGTGTACGAAGCTCCGGGGTTCGAGGAGACTCTCTCCCGTACCGCGCTCGGCCCAGGACGGGCCTCGGCCCGACGTCCCCGAAGGAACTCCGTGGTGGCAACGCTCCCAGAGATCACAGCCCTGTTGGGCGAACCCCGTTTCAACTGGTCGGATCCGGCTCCGTGGACCGAACTCGAGCGGGAACTCGGTGTCGAATTCCCCGCGGACTTCCGCGAGATCGTGGACGCCTACGGTTCGGTCCAGATCAACAATCAGCTGTATCTGAAGCATCCCGCCGGTCATCTCCTGCACAGTCTGGGAAAGAACATCAGGGACGATCTCGAACTCTGGCGCGACGAGGACATGGTGGAGTTCCTGCCGAGTCCGGTGGGGGCGAAGCCCGGGGAGCTGATACCGGTGGCGTCGGCCACGACGGGCGAGGCGATCTTCCTCCGCATCCCCGACGACTCGTCGTCCCCCTGGCGTGTGGTGGTCCAGGAATTCGACAGTCCGTCCTGGACCCTCTACGAGATGACGTTCGGCGAGTGGCTGCTGGCCTATCTCAAGGGCAGGGACGTGATGTTGTGTTCGCGCAACTTCGCGCCCGACGGCCCGTTCTACGAGTTCCTGCCCTGAGCTGCGGGACGCGGGCAGCCGTCGCGGGGCGCGGCCGGGAGGACCGGCCGCGCCCCGCGCGGGTGTTTCGGGCCCGCTCGGGCGTCAGGCGGTGGGCGTGGCGTTCACCACGAGCTGTGCGGTGTTGTTGGCGGTCTGCGGGTCGAACGGGAAGGACGCGGGGCTGGATCTGCCGGTGGTGAGCACGACCCGGCCGGTCGCGTCGGGGACGACGCGGTCGATGCGCAGCTGGAACGGCAGGGAACGTGCCGTGTCCGGCAGGGCCCAGTAGGGCATCTCGCAGCTGTAGCGCGGGGCGCCGACCCGCTGCGGGTAGTAGCCGCCGCTCAGGGTGCGCGGCTCGCATTCGGCGGGGGCGGAGGTGACGGTGACGCCGTCGGGGACGGTGAGGTCGACGGCCGCGACCGGGTCGCCGGAGCCGAGGTTGCCGATCCAGGCCGGTCCGTTGTTGCGGAAGCCGAGTTCGGCGGTGACGGTCTCGCCCGCGGCGCCGGTGACCTTCGCGCCCTGCGCCGCGAAGTCCGCCGTGTTGACCGCGGTGAAGCGGGCCATGGCGTAGTTGTCCTCGTCCGCGAGGTCCGTGGCGCCGTTGCCGGGCTCGACGGTGATGTCCAGCCGCTCGCCGTACGCGTGCGCGGCGAGGGCCACCCGGAGCGGTGCGGGCAGCACGAAGGAGCCGCCCGGCTCGATCACCTGGTCGAAGGAGCAGCTGACCTCGGTCATCGGGGCGTAGCCGTCGTCGCCGCCGATCGCGTCGTACGCGCACTCGGCGTACTTGTCGAGGAACTCCAGCCCGTACGAGGCGGTGAACCTGGCGGTGAGGCCCTCGGAGCGCTCGCCGCCCTTGTTCGTCACCGTGAACGGGACGGTCTGGACGGCGCCCGGCTGGGCACCCTTCACCGGGGCGATCGCCCCGAGGGACAGGTCGGGGCCCGAGCCGACCGTGACCGTGGTGTCGAACGAGTCGTGCGGGGCCTCCAGCGTGCCGTCGGGGCCGCCGGTGGCCACGGCGGCGTAGGTGATCCGGCCCTGGGCACCGAGCGCGGCACCGTCGGCGGCGCGGACCACGAGGCGGACCTGCGGGCTGTAGGCGTCGCCCATGACGGGGACCTCGGGAACGGTGCACACGGCAGTGGTCCCGGTCGGCGCGCAGTTGTCGGGCCAGGTCACCTCGGCCACTCCGGCGACCCCGGAGATGTCGACCGTGAGCAGGCCGTCGGTGACGACGAAGTTGTCGTTGTCGTGGTACAGCCCGATGTCCAGCGGGCTGCCCTGCGAAGGGTCGCCGACGGGCGTCACCTTCTGCTCGCCGGGCGCCTGGATCCAGAGCTGGTCGGACTGTTCCTCCGCGAACGCGGGAGCCGCGAGCCCTGCGGTCAGCAGGCCGGCAGCCGCGGCGGCGCAGAAGCCGAGGCGCACGGCGCGTCGGGTGGAGACGGGTCTCATGTTTCTCCCAGGGGTGGGCCACGAATGGCGGACGACGGCCGGTGGGCCCGGCCCGCTCGTTGGACAACCAAGATCACCAAGGGGTTGTACGAATCCGGCCGCCCCGACTCCGGACACCCCGGCAGCCCTGCCCGCCCCAGGCCGGTTCCTCCACGACACCGAGCTCCACGAGGAGAGGAACACCGTCGAGCGCCTGATCGACAGGCTCAGGGCGTGGCGGGGCATCGCGACCCACTGCGGCGGGACCCCGGAAAGCTGCCTCGCCGGGCTTCACCTGCGTGCCCCGGTGATCTGGATCAGAGACCTCACCCGAAGCAGAGCCGAGAGCCGCACGGGGAGTGGGGATCGTGCGCCACCGGCGCGGTCCCGGCCCGTGGGCTCAGGCGAGGGCGGCGACCAGCAGGGTGAAGGCGGCGATGATGACGGCGACGCGGGCGTAGTGGAAGCGGTCCCAGCGGTTCATCTGCTCCTTCCAGTCGGCCGGCCGGTTCTCGGGGGTCCACGTCTTGCCCCGGTTGTTGATCGGGACGAGCAGCAGGATCGACATGATCACGCTGAGGATCAGCAGCGCGCCTGCGGTGACGACGAGGCCAGTGCCGTGGTGGTGCCGTCCGGCGATGGCCCAGACCGCGACGAGGACGAGCGAGGTGATGTACCAGACCGGCATCACGGCGCCGAGCATCCGGCCCCCGTGGGCGCGGCCGAGTTGGCCACTGTCATCGGGGAGTGCGTTGAAGATCGGGTTGATGACGAAGGCGACGGAGAACTCCACCCCCACCATCACGCCGACGACCACGGTGGTGAACACCTCAAGTGCGTTGAGCATGACGACCCCTCCTGCAATCTAGCGTTGCTATCCGATGAGGCAACGCTAGTACTTCTGCCGCTCGATTGTCTAGCGGTGCTAGGATCGAACCATGTCGGTACAGGAACGCAAGCAGCGCGAACGGGCGGAGCGCGAGCGCCTCATCGTGGCGACGGCCCGCGAAATCGCCGAGCAGCAGGGCTGGGACGCGGTCACCACCCGCCGGCTCGCCGAGCGCATCGAATACAGCCAGCCCGTCCTCTACAGCCACTTCCGCGGCAAGCGGGAGATCATCGGCGCCGTCGCCCTGGAGGGCGCTGCCGAGCTGGCCGCGGCGGTGCGTGCCGCGACCTCCGCCGCGGACGGCCCGCGCGAGCGGGTCGCCGCGCTCGCCCGCGCCTACCTCGACTTCGCCGCACGCAACCCGGCGGTCTACGACGCCATGTTCGAGCTCGACGGCGGCCTGGCGTACGCGCAGGAGGACACCCCGGAGCCGCTGAAGGACGCCTTCGCCGCCCTACTGGAAAGCCTCGACGAGGTCGCCGGGGACGGCGTGCACCCGGGACTGTTCACCGAGACGTTCTGGGCGGCCCTGCACGGGCTGGCCACCCTGACCCGGGCGGGACGGCTGCCGCCGGAGCACACCGGGCCGAGGGTGGAGCTGCTGGTGGGCCGGCTCGCCGTGGTCTGACACGCCGTCCCGGCGGGCATGCGGCCGGGACCCTCGGACCCCACCTCCGCCCGCCTGCGGCATCGCCTCCACTCACTCGCACCCTCACGGCACAGCCACAGACCGCCGGACCCCGCACCCCGGACGGGCACCCGGGAGGGCTTCCCCCGCCCCTCCCCCAGCCTTTGCCTGCACACCCATTCCTGACGAGCCGTCAGTTCAGTAACCTGACAGAGTGTCAGCTATGGGCTGGCCGGGCACGAGCACCCGACGGACTTCGAGCAGGAGTGGGCGGAACGATGCTTGGATCGACTCACGGCACCCTCACCACCGACTTCCGCGCCCGGGTGGTGGCCTGCGGCGAGGAACCGCATGCCGCCGTCCACAGCACGACGGCCGCCGCCGCGGAGGGCGTACTCGATGTCAGCGGCCGGCCACTGCACGCGGCCGTGCCGGACCTGGACCGGTTCTTCCGGCCCGAGTCCGTGGCCGTCGTCGGCGCGTCCGACACCGAGGGGCGGCCCAACACCGGAATCACCCGGCAGCTGATCGGCTGGGCCGAGCGGGTCGGGGCGCGGCTGTATCCCGTGCACCCCACGCGGGAGTCCGTGTTCGGGCGGCCCTGTGCCCCCTCCGTCGCGAAGCTGCCCGAGCGGGTCGATCTGGCCGTGCTCCTGGTCGGTGACCCGCTGCCGGTGATCGAGGAACTCGCGCAGGCCGAGGTGCGGTTCGCCGTCGCCTTCGCCTCCGGGTTCGCCGAGACCGGCGAGGAGGGAGCCGCCGCCCAGGAACGGCTGGCCGCGGCGGTGGAACGGTCCGGGCTGCGGCTGCTCGGGCCGAACACCAACCTCAACGCCTTCGAGAGGTTCCGGGACGACCTCGGCGGACCGGCGATCGCGCTGATCACCCAGTCCGGCCACCAGGGCCGCCCCGTCTTCACCCTCCAGGAACTGGGCGTGCGGCTCTCGCACTGGGCGCCCACGGGCAACGAGGCGGACCTGGAGACCGCCGACTTCATCTCGTACTTCTCGCAGCGCCCCGAGGTCGGGGCCATCGCCTGTTACGTGGAAGGGCTCAAGGACGGGCGCTCCTTCCTGCTGGCCGCGGACCGGGCGGCACGGGCCGGGGTCCCGGTCGTGGCGGTCAAGGTGGGGCGTACGGAGACGGGGGCCAGGACCGCCGCGTCGCACACCGGCAAGCTGACCGGCGCCGACCAGGTGGTGGACGCGGCGATGCGGCAGTTCGGCGTGATCCGGGTGGACGGCCTGGACGAGCTCCAGGACACCTCGGCCCTGCTCGCCCGAGCCCGCAGGCCGCAGGCCGAGGGGGTCGTCGTGTACTCGATCTCTGGCGGCACGGGCGCACACTTCGCGGACCTGGCGACCGGGGCCGGGCTGAGCCTGCCCACCCTGTCCGAGGCGAAGCAGCGCGAGCTGCACGAGTGGATCCCCGACTACCTGAACGTGGCGAACCCGGTCGACAACGGCGGTCACCCGGTGGGCGACTGGCGCGGCCGGAAGATCATCGACGCGATACTCGCCGACCCCGGCGTCGGGGTGCTGATCTGCCCGATCACCGGCCCCTTCCCGCCGATGAGCGACCGGCTCGCGCAGGACCTGGTGGACGCCGCGGAGACCACGGACAAGCTCGTGTGCGTGGTGTGGGGATCGCCCGTCGGGACGGAGGAGGCGTACCGCACGACGCTGCTCGGCTCCTCCCGCGTCGCCACCTTCCGCACCTTCGGCAACTGCATCACCGCCGTGCGGGCCTATCTGGACCACCACCGCTTCGCGGCCTCCTACCGCTCCCCCTTCGACGAGGCGCCCCGCACGCCCTCGCCCTCGTTCCGCAAGGCGCAGGCGCTGATGCGTCCGGGCCGCCGGCTGAGCGAGCACGCGGCGAAACAGCTGCTGCGGGCGTACGGGATACGGGTGCCGCGCGAGCAGTTGGTGACCAGTGCCGCGGCGGCCGTCCGGGCGGCGGGGCTGGTCGGCTACCCGGTCGTCATGAAGGCGTCCGGCGCCCGGCTCGCCCACAAGACCGAACTGGGCCTGGTCAAGGTCGGGCTCACCTCCGCGAGCCAGGTCCGGGACGCGTACCGCGAGCTGACCGACATCGCGCGCTTCGAGGAGATCGAGCTGGACGGAATCCTGGTCTGCCAGATGGTCGAGCGGGGCGTCGAGATGATGGTCGGCGTCACGCACGACGCGCTCTTCGGGCCGACGGTGACGGTCGGGCTCGGCGGCGTACTGGTCGAGGTGCTGCACGACACGACGGTGCGGGTGCCGCCGTTCGGCGAGGACCAGGCGCGGTCGATGCTGGCCGAACTGCGCGGCCGGGCCCTGCTGGAGGGCGTGCGCGGCGGGCCTCCGGCGGACGTGGACGCGCTCGTCGAGGTCGTGCTGCGGGTGCAGCGGATGGCGCTGGAGCTGGGCGACGACCTCGCCGAGCTGGACATCAACCCGCTGATGGTGCTGGGGCGCGGTCAGGGCGCGGTGGCGCTGGACGCGCTCGCCGTCTGCCGCTGACCGGCCCCGCCACCACCGCCCCCACCACGGGCCGCGCGGGCACGGCCCCCGTGCCCCGGACCCGCCTCCCCGGCCCCCGTACGGCCCGAGCCCCCGCCCGCCGCCCCGAAACCAAGGCCGGAACCGGAGCCACGAGCCGCCCCCGTGCCGGCCGCCCCCGCCCCGGCCCTCGCGAACACCCCGCGCCGTCCCGCCGTCCCGTCGACCGCCCAGGAGTTGCCCCATGCCGTCCTCCCCCGAAGACACCACCGAGTCCGCCGGGTCTCCCGACCCGCTTGATTCATTGGTACTCCACGCCACTGACAACGGCGTCTCCCGGATCACGCTCAACCGCCCCGACGCGATGAACGCCGTCACCCGTGACCAGCGGGAACGCGTCATCGCACTGCTTTGCGAGGCGTCCGCGGACCCGGCGGTCCGGGCCGTCGTCCTCACCGCCACCGGCCGCGGCTTCTGTGCGGGTGCCGACCTGCGCGGGGCGGCGGCGACCGGCGACCGGGTACCGGGCGACGTGGCCCGTACGATCCGGCTCGGCGCGCAACGGCTGATCGGCGCGGTCCTGGACTGCGAGAAGCCGGTCGTCGCCGCCGTCAACGGCACCGCGGCCGGCCTCGGCGCCCATCTCGCGTTCGCCTGCGACCTGGTGCTGGCCGCCGAATCGGCGAAGTTCATCGAGGTGTTCGTGCGTCGCGGCCTGGTGCCGGACGGTGGCGGCGCGTATCTGCTGCCCCGGCTGATCGGCCCGCAGCGCGCCAAGGAGCTGATGTTCTTCGGGGATTCGCTCCCGGCGGCGGAGGCGGAACGGCTGGGTCTGGTCAACCGGGTCGTGCCGGACGGCGAGTTGGCGGCGACCGCCCTCGCGTGGGCCCAGCGCCTGGCCGACGGCCCGACCCGGGCGATCGCCCTCACCAAGCAGCTCGTCAACGCCTCCCTGGACGCCGACCGCGCGACGGCGTTCGCCGCCGAGGCCGCGGCCCAGGAGATCAACATGACGACGCGGGACGCCAACGAGGGCGTGGCGGCCTTCGTGGAGCGCCGGATGCCGAAGTACCGGGGAATCTGAAGCGTGTTGCAGAAGGTCGTGTTCGGACAGATGAGTACCGAGACGTCCGGCCCGTTGTGCGAAGCGGCATTTCGTGCCCTCTTCCACAGGCCCCTACGGTCGGATTCATGGAGTGGAATTTTCTGACGGCCGAACAACTCGCGGCTGCCTTGCGTGCCGGTGAAGTGACCTCGGCGGAACTGACCGACGAGGCGATCGCCCGTATCGAGCGGGACGACGATGCGATCAACGCGATCTGTGTGCCGGACTTCGACCGTGCGCGGGCCGCCGCGCGCGATGCCGACCGGGCGCGCGCCCGCGGTGAGGACCGGCCGCTGCTGGGCATTCCGGTGACGGTCAAGGAGTCGTACGACATCGCCGGACTGCCCACGACCTGGGGCATGCCGCCGCACCGGGACTTCGTGCCGGCCGAGGACGCGGTGCAGGTGTCGCGGCTCAAGGCCGCGGGCGCGGTGGTGCTCGGGAAGACCAATGTGCCCTTGGGGCTGCAAGACATACAGAGCTTCAACGAGCTCTACGGCACCACCAACAACCCGTGGGACCACGGCCGCACGTCGGGCGGATCCTCCGGCGGCTCGGCGGCGGCCCTGGCGTCCGGATTCGGCGCGCTGTCCATCGGCTCCGACCTCGCCGGTTCGTTGCGCACCCCCGCGCATTTCTGCGGCATCTACGCGCACAAGCCGACACTCGGGCTGGCGGCGAGCCGCGGCATGGTCCCGCCGCCCGGTCCGGCCCTGCCGGTCGAGCACGACCTCGCCGTCGTCGGTCCGATGGCGCGCACCGCCCGCGACCTCGCGCTCCTGCTCGACGTCATGGCCGGACCGGACCCGCTGACGCTCGGTGTGGCGCACGAGGTGACGCTGCCGCCCGCGCGCCACGAACGGCTCCGCGACTTCCGGGTCCTGGTCCTCGACGAGCATCCGCTCATTCCGACCGGGTCCGCCGTGCGGGCGGGCGTGGGCCGGGTGGCCGACGCGCTTGTCGACGGCGGTGCCCGCGTCGAGCGGGACAGTCCGCTGCTGCCCGATCTGGCCGAAGCCGCGGTGCTCTACACGAAGTTCCTGTTCTCGGGCTCCGTCGCACGGTTTCCCGTCGAAGCGTACGAGCAGCTGCAGGCCCGCGCCGCCGGACTGAGCGCAGACGACGAGAGTCTCGATGCGGCACGGCTGCGCGGCATGGTGTTCCGCCACCGCGACTGGATCGAGGCGAACAGCCTTCGCGAGCTCCACCGCCACGGCTGGCGGCAGTTCTTCGCCGAGTTCGACGCCGTGGTGTGTCCCATCACGCCCACTCCCGCGTTCCCGCACGACCACAACCCCGACCTGCTGGAACGTCGGATCGACATCGACGGCGTCGAGTATCCGTACTTCGACCAGCTCGTCTGGGCCGGTCTGGCCACCATGCCCGGTCTGCCCGCCACCGCTGTACCGGCGGGCCGGTCGCCCGAGGGTCTGCCGGTGGGAGTGCAGCTCATCGGTCCGATGTTCGAGGACCGCACCCCGCTGCGGTTGGCCGAATTGCTCGAACAGAAGATCGGCGGCTTCCAGGCACCGGAGTAGGGCGTACTGCCTGGGTGTCCGTCGAGGGCGGGGTGCGGCGTGGCGTGCGTGCTCAGCCCGGGGCCGTGCGGCTGAGGGTTTCCCAGGCCTGGTACTGCTCCGTGCGGGCCCGGTCCATTTCCTGGACGAGGTCGAAGGACCGGCTGCCGAGGATCAGGCGGCGCGGCGGGTCCGGCAGGGCGGCCAGTTCCAGGAGGGCGGGGGCCGCCTCGCTCGGGTCGGGGCCGGCGTCGTCGCCCCACATCTCCGCCAGCCGGGCGCGCAGTTCCTCGTAGGCGGGGTCGGGTTCGGTCGTCGTGGTGCCCGTCGTGAAGAGTCCCGTGGCGTAGCCGCCCATCTGGACGGCGGTGACCTTGATGCCGAACTGCTCGACCTCCATCGCCAGCGCCTCACCGACCGAGCCGAGCGCGGCCTTTCCGGCACCGTAGAAACCGACGGAGGCCATGCCGCCGCCGCTGCCCATCGACGTGATCTGCAGGATGCGGCCGGAGCCCCGGGCGCGCAGGTACGGGATCACGGCCTGGGAGACCCAGACCGCGCCGAAGAAGTTGACGTCGAAGTGGGCCCGGATCTGTTCCTCGGTGGCCTCCTCCACCATCCCGTACAGCAGCCCACCGGCGTTGTTGACCACCACGTCGAGGCCGCCGAAGGCCGTCGCCGCGCGTTCCACGGTCTCGAACACGGCCCGGCGGTCGGAGACGTCGAGGGGCAGCGCGAGGAAGTCGTCCGGGTACTTCTCCGACAACGCGGCGAGCGGGCCGATGTCGCGGGCGGCGGCCACGACCCGTTCCCCGGCGGACAGGGCGGCCTCGGTGAAGGCGCGTCCCAGGCCGCGGGAGGCGCCGGTGATGAACCACGTCCTGGTACTCGGCACGGAGACCCTCTCCTTCGTCTTCGTCCTCGGCCGGCCATGTGTTCCGTGTGCCACGGTGGCCGGTCCCGAGCATCTACGAGACGGAACGTTCCGTCTCGTTGGGGAGCCTAGTCCACCCCCGCACCCCCTCGCCAGCCGATCGGGGCCCGGAACGGGCCCGGGAACCGTGACTTTCGGCAGTGCCGGGGCGCCGCCGGGCTGCGTACCGTCGTCCGGGTGGACAGAGCGACGATCATCGACGCGGCCGGGCGGGCCGCCACGCGGGGCGGTCTGCTGACCGTCGCCGCGGCGGCCTGTGTCGGACTGAGCGCCGTCAGCCCGTGGTGGGCGCTGCCCGCCGCCGTGACCGCCTTCCTCGCCGGGCGGGAGCCGGGCAGGACCGGGTCCGCGCTCCTCGTGCTGGTCGCGCTCCTCGCGGGCGGAGTGGTGGCCGTGGCCCTGGTGCCCTCCTGGCTGCTGATGGCGGGGCGGTTCGTCGCCGTGGTGGCGGTGGCCGCGGTGCTGCCGTGGTTCGTGGGGCGCTTCTGGCGCCAGTACCAGGAGCTCGTCCGGGCGGGCTGGGAGCGGGCGGCCCGGCTGGAGCGCGAGCAGCGGCTCGTCGCCGAGCAGGCCCGGTCCCGGGAACGGTCCCGGATCGCCCGGGACATGCACGACGTCCTCGGGCACGACCTCAGTCTCATCGCGCTGTCGGCCGGTGCCCTCAAGCTGGCCCCCGGGCTCGACGAGGCCCACCGGGCGGCGGCCGGGGAGATCCGCGCCCGTGCCGCCGCGTCGGTGGAGCGGCTCGGCGAGGTGATCGGGCTGCTGCGCGAGGAGGCGGACGACGAACCGCCGCGACCGCCCGGCACCGGCATCCCCCGGCTGGTCGAGGAGGCCGCGGCGGCCGGTCTCGCGGTGGAGCTGCGGGTGACGGGGGACGCGGACGCCGTGCCCCCGGCCGCCGCGCGGGCCGCCCACCGGGTCGTCCAGGAGTCCCTGACCAACGCGGCCAAGCACGCCCCGGGGGCGCGGGTGGAGGTGCGGGTGACGCACACCGCCGGGGGGACGACGGTCCGGGTGGAGAACGGGCCCGTGCCCGCACCGGTCCGCGCCGAGGACGCCCCCGGCACCGGGCGGGGACTGATCGGGCTCGACGAGCGGGTACGGCTCGCGGGCGGCACGTTCGAGCACGGCCCGTACGAGGGCGGCTTCGCGGTCACCGCACGGATACCGCACGCCCCGGCCGCCCCGTACGACGGCGGCTTCGCAGGCGCCGCCCGGACACCTCACGGCCCGGCCGCCCACCGGCCGGCCGCCCCGTTCCCGGCCCTGCCGCCGGAGCACCGGCACGCCCGCAGCCGGGTGCGCCGGGCGCTGGCCCTCGCGGTCGTGCTGCCCCTGGTGGTGTGGGCGCTGCTGAGCGCCGCGCTGATGGCCTGGGACATCCGCTCGGCCCGGCAGTCCGTGCTGGACCCGGGGGACTACGCCCGGCTGCGGGTGGGACAGGATCGGGAGGCGGTCCGGCGGCTGCTGCCCGACCGGGAGACCAGGCAGCGGCCGGTGGCCGGGGAACCGAAGGGAAAGGGCATCACATGCGCGTACTACGCGATGACGGCGGACCGTTTCGACGACCGGTCGGGGGATGCCTACCGGCTCTGCTTCCGAGGCGGCCGGCTGCTGTCCAAGGAGGCCCTGACGCCGTGAGTCCGACGCGTACGGCGGGCGACGGGGCGGTGAGCGGCCGGTGATCCGGGTGCTGATCGCCGACGACGAGCCGATGATCCGCGCCGGGGTGCGCGCCGTGCTGTCCACCGATCCGGGCATCGACGTCGTCGCCGAGGCCGCCGACGGGCAGGACGCCGTGGAGCTGGTGCGCGCCCACCGCCCGGCCGTCGCCGTGCTCGACATCCGGATGCCCCGGCTGAACGGCATCGAGGCCGCGGCCGAGATCCGGCGCACCGCACCGGCCACGGGGGTGGTGATGCTCACGACGTTCGGCGAGGACGACTACATCCTCCAGGCGCTGGGGGGCGGCGCCGCCGGGTTCCTGATCAAGTCGGGCGAGCCCGAGGAGCTGATCGCGGGGGTGCGTGCGGTGGCCGACGGCGCCGCCTATCTGTCACCGAAGGTCGCGGCGCGGGTCGTCGCCCATCTCTCGGCCACGGGCGCGGGCGCCCTGGCCGGCCGCCGCACCGCCGCCCGGGAACGGGTCGGGGCGCTCACTGCCCGGGAACGCGACGTACTGGCCTTCCTCGGCAGCGGGCTGTCCAACGGGCAGATCGCCCGGCGGCTCCATGTGGTGGAGGGGACGGTCAAGGCGCACGTCAGCTCCATCCTGGCCCGGCTGGGCGTGGACAACCGGGCCGCCGCGGCGGTCGTCGCCCACGAGGCCGGAATCGTCGCGCCCGCCCAGCCGCCGCTCGACCGCTGACGCCGCCGTCCGGGCGAGCGGCAGGAAGGCGAGCAGCACGGCCGCGACCACCGACGCGCCGAGGGCCGCACCTGCCAGCACGTCGTGCGGGTAGTGCGCCCCGACCGCGACCCGCAGCAGCGCCGCCGCCGCGCCCACCGGCAGGGTGACGGCGGCGAGGCGCGGTCGCAGCACGGCCAGGCCCACCGCGAGGCCGACGGCCAGGGTGGCGTGGTTGCTCGGGAAGGACCAGTCGCCGGGCGGCGGGCACTCGGCGGCCGTCTCCGCGACGGCGTCGAGGGCCCGGCAGGGGCGCTCCTCGTCCACCACCAGCTTCACGGCCTCGCTGACGGCGTACGCCACCACGGTGCCGATGCCGGTGAGGACCGTACCGGCGGACATCCGGGTGTCCCGCCGCCGCACGGCGCTCCACCAGACCCACACCAGCAGCAGGCCGAGGACCACCAGGGTGCCGTCGGTGGCCGTCTCCAGCACCGGTCCCGTCCAGGACGGGGCGTCGGCCACCGCCCCGGTCACCGAGCGGTACGCGGACGCCGACGCGCCGCCCGTCACCTCCACGGCGCGGTCCGTGCCCAGGCCGCCGGGGGCGAGGCCCACGACGGCTGCCGCGCCCGCACCCAGGACGGCGCAGGCGAGCAGCGGCCGGCCGGTCCGGGTTCTGCTTCCGGTTTCTCGTCTCATGGGACGCGAACCTAGGAGCGGCGGGAGCGGCGCACCCGGGCCGAACGGCAGGCCCCACCCCTGACGATCGTCGGGGGTGGGGCCGGGAACCGGGTTCCTCCAGCTCCCCCGCGGCGACGCGATGCGCTGCGCCTCGCGTCGCACGAACGCGCCCGAGCCCGCTGCCCCGCTCCCGACCCTTCACATCTGACGAACCGTCAGCTCTAATCGAAGGATGATGGGACACGCAGGCATGGCCGCCACCGCCCTCCGGTACCTCATGTCCGTCGGCGCCGCCACCAGCGCGGGGCCCGCACCGGTCGATCCGCTGCCGCGCCCGGAGCTGCGGGCGGTCGCCGACGGCGAACGGCCGCCCGTCGGCCCGGCCGAATTCCGCCGCGTGCTGGGCCACTTCGCCAGCGGGGTCACCGTCGTCACCGCCCACGACCCGGACGACGCGGCGGGTCCGGCGGGCTTCGCCTGCCAGTCCTTCGCCTCGCTCTCCCTCGATCCGCCGCTGGTCGCCTTCATGGTCGCCCGCACCTCGACGACCTGGCCGCGCATCGCCCGCGCCGGGGTCTTCTGCGTCAACGTCCTGGGCGCGGACCAGGGCGCGCTGTGCCGGAGCTTCGCGGTGAGCGGGGCGGACAAGTTCGCGGGGGTGGCGTACGGGGCGGCGCCGGCGACCGGGTCGCCGCTGCTGGAGTCCGTACCGGCCTGGATCGACTGCCGCATCCACGCCGTCCACACCGGGGGCGACCACCTGATCGTCGTCGGCCGGGTGGAGGCGCTGGGGACGGCGGAAACGGCGGACGGGGCGGGGCCGTTGCTGTTCCACCGGGGGATGTTCGGACGGTTCGGGCCGCTCGACGGCTGAACGCCGCGCCCCGGCGGACAGCCGTTCGCCCCGTGGCCGCGCCCCCGGCGGAGGGTCGTTCAGCCCGCAGCCCCGTGCAGCAGCTCCCGCAGTTCCAGTGCCGCCGGAAGCGGGGCGGCGGGCAGCGCGACGTGCACGGTGCGGCGCGGCGCGAGGTCGCCGAGTCGGCAGACGGAGAGTTCGGCGGGGACCGCCTGGGCGGCCAGCGAGGGGACCAGCGCGACTCCCAGCCCGGCGGCCGCGAAGCCGAACTTTCCGGTCCACTCGGCGATCCTGATCGTTCTCCTCGGCCTGAAACCGGCTCGGGCACACACCTCGGCGAGCAATGTGTGCCGGTCGGCGGACACGTCCTGGAGCCAGGTCTCGTCGCGCAGTTCGCGCAGGTCGACCGCCTCGGCCCCGGCCAGGCGGTGCGTGCGGGAAAGCACGACGAACAGTTCGTCCTCCAGCAGGACCTCGGTCGTGACGGCGTCGAAGGACGGCAGGTCGGCCGGGTAGTCGCTCACCACGGCCAGGTCGAGCGCCCCCTCCGCGAGGCCCCGCATCAGCGCACCGCTCCGCCCCTCGGTCGCGATGACCTCGACGTCCGGCGCGGACCGCGAGAACGCCCGCAGCGCGCCGGGGACCAAGGAGATGTTGGCCGTGGCGAACGCCCCCACCCGCAGCGTCCCGCCCCGCCCCGCGTGGATCGCGGCCATCTCGTGTTCCGCCCTCGACAGGCGGTCGAGCACCTCCACGGCATGCCGGTGCAGCGCGTGCCCGGCCGGGGTCAACCGCACGCCCCGGGCGAGCCGTTCGAAGAGCGGGCCGCCCGCCCGTTTCTCCAGCGAGGCGATGCGCCTGGACACCGCGGACTGCGTATAGGCGAGCCGGGACGCGGCCTTCGTGAAGGACCCGGTCTCGGCCACGGTCACCAGCAGACGCAGTGCGTCGATCTCGAACACATTCCATCCAAGCATGGCTCGCATGCGATCCAGTCGCTGGTGGGATGTCCGGTGCCGCCCTAGCGTCGAGAAACGGGATCGGACGCCGCAGCCGGCCCCGCTCCGCCGGCATCCGCCCCCTGCGCACCCGAGGAAGAAGCTCATGGCAGCAGTACCGAAACCCCTGTCGCCCGAGGCCGTCGAACTGGCCTCGGCCCACCGGCTCGGCGTCCTGGAAGGCACGTTCGTCCCCAAGCGCCTGAACAAACTGCTCTTCGCCCTCTACATCTTCACGACGCTCAACCTCCTGATGATGTTCGTGATACCCGGCCTGCTGTTCCTCTGGTGGCTGCGCCGGACGCCGGACTTCAGTCGGAGGCAGGCCGCCAAGCGCCTCCACCTGTTCGAGAACGGACTGATCGTGAACCCGCAGTCCGGCGACGGCACGGTCGCCATCCGCTGGGATTCCGTGCGGCTCTACCAGGACATCACCCAGAAGATCATCAACGGCATCCCGGGCCCCACCGAGTACGTCTACTCCGCGGTGGGGCCGGGCCGCGACAGCGCGGGCATCACGCACTTCTACGAAGGACCCGAGATCTGGGGACCCCACATGCAGCAGTGCGTCCTGCGCGCCCAGGGCCCGACGGCCCTGCGGTCGGCCCTGGAGGGCGGGACAGTCGACTTCGGGTACTTCTCGCTCTCCCGTACCGGCATCACTGCCAGGACGACGGGACGCCTCCCCTGGTCCGAGGTCCGGGAGATCCGGATCGCGGCGGGCAGGGTCCTCGTCACGAGGATCGGCGGGTCCGGCGTCTGGTGCAACGCCGCAGTCAGCGACGTCGTGAACCTCCACGTCTTCCTGGCCGTCGCCGGGGAACTCTCCGCCGACGGCCGGGCGGCCTGAAGCACGACGGGCCCCGGCCCCGCTCAGCCCGTGGCCGCGGCCATGTCCTCCGGTTCGCGGACCCGCCGGATCACCAGCGCCATCAACGCCGCCGTCGCACACAGCGCCCCGGAGGCGTACCAGACCACGTCGTACGAGCCGAACACGTCCCGCGCCACCCCGCCCAGGAACGCCACCAGCGCTGCGCCCACCTGGTGGGAGGCGAGGACCCAGCCGAAGACGATGGCGCTGTCCTTGCCGTACTGCTCGCGGCACAGGGCCAGTGTCGGCGGGACGGTGGCGACCCAGTCCAGGCCGTAGAAGACGATGAAGAACACCATCGGCGGGTGCACCGTCGGCGCCATCAGCATCGGCAGGAAGAGCAGCGAGATCCCGCGCAGCGCGTAGTAGACGGCGAGCAGCCTGCGGGCGTCGAAGCGGTCGGTGAGCCAGCCGGAGAAGATCGTGCCGATGACGTCGAAGACCCCGATGACGGCGAGCAGCGAGGCGGCGGCGGTGATCGGCATGCCGTGGTCGTGGGCCGAGGGCACGAAGTGCGTACGGATCAGGCCGTTGGTGGAGGCGCCGCAGATCGCGAACGTACCGGCCAGCAGCCAGAACGGTCCGGTGCGCGCCGCGTCGACCAGGACGCGCACGGCCCGTCCCGCCGCGCCCCGTTCGGGTTCGGGCTTCGCCACGTACTCGCCGCCGTACGGGGCGAGGTCCACGTCGGCCGGGTGGTCGTGCAGCAGGAGCCAGACGAAGGGGACGACGACCAGGGCCGCGAGCGCCACGGTCACCGAGGCCGGGCGCCAGCCGTGCTCGGAGACGATCCAGGCGCACAGCGGCAGGAAGACCAGCTGGCCGGAGGCGCCCGCGGCGGTGAGGACGCCGGTGACCAGGCCGCGCCGGGCCACGAACCAGCGGTTGGTGACGGTGGCGGAGAACGCCAGCGCCATGGAGCCGGTGCCGAGGCCGACGAGCAGGCCCCAGTAGATCATCAGCTGCCAGGCGGCGGTCATCCAGACACTGGCCAGCGCCCCGGCCGCCACCGCGCCGAGCGCGACGACGACCACCCTGCGGATGCCGAAGCGGTCCATCAGCGCGGCGGCGAACGGCGCGGTCAGCCCGTACAGCGCCATGTCGATGGAGACGGCGAGCCCGATCTCCCCGCGCGACCAGCCGAACTCCGTGTGGAGGGGGTCGATGAGGAGGCCGGGCAGGGAGTTGAAGGCGGCGCCGCCGATGATCGTCACGAAGGTGACGGCGGCGACGATCCAGGCGCGGTGGACGCGCCGGCGGGAGGAGCGGCCGGGGGCCCCGGGGGCCGTCCGCCGGTCCTCGTCCCGGCCGGCGGCGCTTTCGGTTGTCTGGGTCACGTCACTCAGCATCCGGGCGGGCGCGCACCGCCGCGAGTGGCCGGAGGGACACTGTTCGCAGGGATCGGGCCATGGGTGCCGGCGGCCGGATTCCACCGGTCCGGCGACGTCGACGCCGTACGCGGACGGCCCGGCACCCGCGCCTTCGAGATCAACGAGGCCGGCGAGGCCGGCGAGACGCGGAAGCCCGAGGAGCGCGGCCCGCAGAAGCCGCCGCGGCCATCACCGCCCAGGCGACCCCCGCCCCCACCACGTACCAGAACAGGTCGGGCGCGTTGAAGGTCGAGCCGAGCACCAGCCGCGCCACCGCGCTGTGGCGGGAGAGGTCCGCAGGCACCCCGGTCAGTTGCAGCAGTTCCACCGCCCAGCTGAACGCCAGTGCCGTCCCGGCCCCGACGACCGGCCGCGCGCCGGGCGCGATCACGGCGACCAGGGCGCAGACCAGCACGGTGTAGAGCGCGTCCCCGGCGTACTTGGCGATGTCGCCGTCCATGAACGCCCTGACGCCGAGCCCGGCGAGGACGGTCAGCACCGCGCTCCCGGCCGCGACCGCCCGTGCGCGCAGGGCCGTGCGGGACGTCCCCGCCACCGCGTCCTCGTACATCTCCCCGTCCCCCTTCCGGCCCCGCCGCCGCGCACCCCCACGACCGCGGCGCACACGCTTCCGGTTCCGGGCCCGTACGAGGGTCCCACGCCGGGAATGCGCGGGGCGCCGGCCGCCTTGTCTTCTGGGAATGCCGCACGACGACTTGTGGTCTATACCAACTAGGTCTATACCAGCTAGGGATGAGAGAAGGGAGTCCACCCGTGCCGCACCGGATCGTCGTCCTGGCCCTCGACGGACTGCTCCCCTTCGAGCTGGGCATCCCGCAGAGGATCTTCGGCCGCTCGTTCGGGGCCGAGCCGCACAACAAGGGCCGCAGTCTGTACGAGGTCGTGACCTGTTCCGTCCGCGCGCCGGGCCCGATCCGTACCGACGCGGACTTCACGATCACCGTCGAGCACGGCCCGGAGGCACTGGCCACCGCCGACACGGTCGTGGTCCCCGCCAGTTACGAACTCGGCCCCGTCCACGAGGAGGGCCGGCTCACCGACGAGCTCGCCGCCGCGTTCGCGTACGTCCGGCCGGGCACCCGGATGGTCTCCATCTGCACGGGCAGCTACGTACTGGCCGCCGCCGGGTACCTCGACGGGCGGCCCGCCACCACCCACTGGTGGCACGCCGACCACTTCCAGCAGCTCTTCCCGAAGGTGCGGGTCGACCCGGACGTCCTGTTCATCGACGACGGGGACGTCCTGACCTCCGCCGGGGTCGCCGCCGGGATCGACCTCTGCCTGCACATCGTGCGCCGCGACCACGGCACCGCCGTCGCCAATGACGTCGCCCGCCGCACGATCGTGCCCCCGCACCGGGACGGCGGGCAGGCGCAGTACATCCAACGCCCCGTCCCCGACACCCAGTTCGCGACCACGACCACCGCGCGCACCTGGGCGCTCGGGCGGCTGGAGCGGCCGATCCTGCTGCGCGACATGGCGCAGCAGGAGTCGATGAGCGTGCGGACGTTCACCCGCCGGTTCCGGGAGGAGGTCGGCGTCAGCCCCGTCCAGTGGCTGACCCGGCAGCGGGTCGAACGGGCCCGGCAGCTGCTGGAGTCGACGGACCTGTCGATCGACCAGGTGGCGAGGGACGCGGGCTTCGGCACGGCCACGTCGCTGCGGCAGCACCTCCAGGCGGTGCTGGGGGTGTCCCCGACGGTGTACCGGCGCACGTTCCGGGCCGGGCGGACCTGAAAAGGGCCGGTCCCGGGAGGCGGCGTCGAAAGGGTCCCCGTGGGCGGTCAGAACACCAGCACGCCCCGTGCCACCCGGCCGTGGTGCGCGTCGTCCGCCGCCTCGGCGAAGTCCTCCACCGGGTAGGTCCGGGTGACGAGTTCGTCCAGGAGCAGCCGCCCGTGCCGGTACAGGTCCGCGTAGAGCGCGATGTCCCGTTGCGGGCGCGAGGAGCCGTACCGGCAGCCCAGGATCGACTTGTCCAGGTACATCGACGAGACGAGGAACGAGGCCTCGGCCGTCGCGGCCGGGACGCCCAGCAGGACCGCCTGTCCGTGCCGGTCCAGCAGGTCGACTGCGGCACGGATCAGCTCCGTGCGGCCGACGCATTCGAAGGCGTGGTCGGCGCCGGTCGGCAGGATCTCCCGTACGCCGTCGGCCGAGGTCAGGAAGTGGGTGGCGCCGAACCGCCGGGCGACCTGCTCCTTCTCCGGGTTGTTGTCGACGGCGACGATCGTCGGCGCGCCCGCGAGCCGGGCGCCCTGGATCACGTTGAGCCCGATGCCCCCGGTGCCGATCACCACGACGGTGTCGCCCCGGTCCACCTTCGCCCGGTTGAGCACGGCGCCGACCCCCGTCAGCACCCCGCAGCCGATCAGGGCCGCGGAGGCCGGCGGGACGTCCGCCGGGATCTTCACCGCCTGCACGGCCTTGACCAGGGTCCGTTCGGCGAAGGCCGAGTTGGAGGCGAACTGGTACAGCGGTTTCCCGTGCCGGGAGAACGGCTGCTTCGGCATCCCGATCGCCTTGCGGCACATCGTCGGCCTGCCCCGGTCGCACTGGGCGCACGTCCCGCAGTTGGCGAGCGTGGACAGCGCCACGTGATCGCCGGGCGCCACATGGCCGACGCCCGCGCCGACCGCCTCGACCACGCCCGCGCCCTCGTGCCCGAGCACCACCGGCACCGGGAACGGGATCGTCCCGTCGAGCACGGACAGGTCGCTGTGGCACAGCCCGGCCGCGGTCACCGCCACCAGCACCTCGCCGGGGCCCGGGTCGCGCACCTCCAGGTCGTCGACGACCTCGGTCCGACTGCCGTCGAAGACGACGCCTCTCATCCCGTCTCCCTCGGTAGGCCGAGCACCCGCTCGGCGATGATGTTCCGCTGGATCTCGTCCGAGCCGCCGTGGACGGCGCCGGACCGGCTGAACAGGAACAGCCGCTGTGCCCCGTCGAGTTCGTACGGCGCCTTCGCCGACCGGTCGGCCGGGCCGAGTCCGCGCTCCCTGGCCCGACGGACCGCCACACCCTCGTGCTCGCCGCCGGGCCCGCCGGTGCCGGCCGCCGTCCCGCGTCCCGTCAGGCGTTCGGCCTCGTCCCCGCCTTCGCCGCGGCGGCCATCTCCTCCAGGCGCGCCAGCATCGGCATCGGGTCCGTGCCCACCGTCCCCGGCAGGAAGTCCGCGATCCGTTCCGGGGTCCACGCCCCCTCCACGTACCCCGCCCGCAGCTCCCTCGGCTGGGCCCAGACCGCGATCTTCGGGCCCGCGACCGTGTACACCTGGCCGGTGATGCCCTCCTTGCGGGCCCGGTCGCCGAGCAGGTAGACGACGAACGCGGCCACGTCCTCCGGCTCGCCGATCTCCTTGAGCTCCATGGGCACGTTGGCGGACATCCGGGTCCGGGCGACCGGGGCGACGGCGTTGGCCGTGACGCCGTACTTGTGCAGGCCGAGCGCCGCGCTGCGGACCAGCGAGATGATCCCGCCCTTCGCCGCGCTGTAGTTCGCCTGGGCGACGCTGCCCTGGTGGTTGCCGCTGGTGAAACCGATCAGCGTGCCGCCGTCCTCCTGTTTCCGCATCACCGCCGAGGCGGCCCGGAAGACGGTGAAGGTGCCCTTGAGATGGGTGGCGACCACCGGGTCCCACTCCTCCTCGGACATGTTGAACAGCATCCGCTCCCGCAGGATGCCGGCCACGCACACGACCCCGTCGATGCGCCCGTACCGGGTGAGCGCCGTGTCCACGACCCGCTGTCCGCCCGCCATCGTGGAGATGTCGTCGGCCACGGCCACCGCCTCGCCGCCCGCCGCCACGATCTCCTCGACGACGGACTCGGCCACCTCGCTGCTCGGCTCGCCGCCCCCGACCGAGACGCCGTAGTCGTTGACGACGACCCGCGCCCCCTCGGCCGCCGCCGCGAGCGCGACCGCCCGCCCGATGCCGCGCCCGGCCCCCGTCACGGCGACCACCTTGCCTGCCAAGAAGTTCCCCACGCCCGGCCCCTTCCCGCGGTTTCTGACGGACCGTTAGATTTTATGGGTCATCAGGTCCACGAACACAAGCCCCGGGAGGCACCGTGTCACTGCCGGCCGAGTTCCACGAGATCGCCGGGCGGGTCAACAACTGGGGCCGCTGGGGCGCCGACGACGAGATCGGGACGCTCAACCTGATCACCGATGCCGTCGTGCGCGACGCGGTCGCCACCGTCCGCACCGGGCTGCGCGTCCCGCTCGCCCTCCCCCTCGGGCCGGACGGCGTGCAGAGCGGGCTGGTCCCCGGGCGGATCAATCCGCTGCACACCATGGTCCAGATCAACCAGGAGCTCTTCGGCCCCGGCACCGTCGCCACCAGCGACGACACGGCGGTACTGAGCCTGCAGACGGCCACCCACTGGGACGCCCTGACCCACGCCTCGCACTCGGGGAAGATCTACAACGGCCGCCCGGCCGACACGATCACCGCGCACGAGGGCGCCCGGTTCAGCGGGATCGACAAGGTGCCGCCCGTCGTCTCGCGCGGGGTGCTGCTCGACGTGGCCCGCGCGCACGGCACGGACCGGCTGCCCGGCGACCACGCCGTCACGCCGGAGGACCTGGAGGCGGCGGAGGAACTGGCGGGCGTCCGGGTCCGGGCCGGCGACATCGTGCTCGTACGGACCGGCCAGATGCGGGTCCTCCTGGCGGGCGACCGGCACGCGTACGCCCATCCGTCGCCCGGCCTCTCGGTCCGGACGCCCGAGTGGTTCCACGCGCGCGATGTCGCGGCCGTCGCCAACGACACCCTGACCTTCGAGATCTTCCCGCCGGAGATCGACGACCTGTGGCTGGGAGTGCACGCGCTGGACCTGGTCGAAATGGGCATGCTCCAGGGCCAGAACTGGAACCTGGAGGAGCTGTCCACAGCCTGTGCGCAGGAGCGGCGGTACGCCTTTCTGCTCTCCGCGATGCCGGAACCGTTCACGGGCGCGACCGGCACCCCGGTCGCGCCGATCGCCCTCCTCTGAAGAGTCGCCACCCTCGGAGGAGTCGCCATCCTCAGAGGATTCGCCACCCTCGAAGAAGTCGCCGCCCTCGAAGGAATGGGGCCCGGAGGCCCCTCGGGCGAACTGCTTTAACCTTTATGCACGGTTCGTCGCGACGCGCGAAACCTTGCGTGCGAGGTCCACGCCCGACGTGGCCGACGCAACCGGCGTACTCGCCACGGCACCGTGTACGCCCGATGCGCCCGGCGCACTCGCCACCGATCCGTGTGCGCCCGGCGCAACCGAGTGCATAGGCATCTGGATCACCGGCACGCTCCGGTCCACCTCGCACCAGATGCGCTTGCCCGCGCCCTCCGGCTGCCAGCCCCAGCGGTCGGCGAGGCCGTCGACCAGCTCCAGACCCCGGCCGTTGGTGTCCTCGCCCTCGGCATGCCGCTGCTGCGGCGGGCGACAGCTGGCGTCGGCCACCTCGACCCGCACGGTCCCGGTCCCGGACCCGCTCACCGAGCCGAACAGCATGCGCAGCACGGCCGGGCACCCGGTGTGCACCACCGCGTTGGTGACCAGCTCCGAGATCAACAGGATGAGCGTCTCCGCCAGTGGCTCGTCGTCCCGTATCCCGGACCCGATCAGTCTCGACCGCGCCCATCTACGGGCCCGCCCCACCTCCGCGGGATCCGGCCCGACTTCCAGCTGAACCTGAAGCACCTGCACCGCTCACACCATCCGAACCGGCGGACACATCGCCTCGCGCCTCCTCAGGGTCACGGAACGTGATTCCCCTACGAGACAGCATGGTTGACGTACAGTCACCGCAACAAGCGCTTCGGGCATATTCCAGCGCGAAGGAGTACGCGTGGTGCATACTGCGCGACGCACGTTGCGGGGAATCGAACAGAGGCCCGACCGGGGTGCCGGAATCATCTTCCGGGCAGGCCCCGAGCTTCTGTGCGAAATACGAGCAGCACACCGGCACCGGACCGGGGCCGCCGCACGGGCCACCCCCGGATTGCCCGGTTCCAGTTCCTGTCGCACCCAACGGAGCGTACCCGAGCACGGCGCCGACTCCACCCCGTGACGAATCATGGAGGGGGCACGCACCCGGGCCCGCATCCGCCGACTGCACTGCGTGACTCCGCAGCGTGAAGCTCGCACCCCGGCCTGCCATGTGCGGATGGCCCGCAGCCACCCGTTCCGGGTCCGCACACGATCCGCCCGGCTTCAGCACAGGTCCGCCGCAAGGATCTCCTCGGCCGTCGCCGCCGTCATCCACTGCCCGGCCCGCAGCCAGGCCCGTTTGAGATGCAGATGGACGTCGGACTCCCAGGTGAAGCCCATGCCGCCGTGCACCTGGAGGCAGTCGCGCGCGTTGCGGACCGCCGCCTCGTCGGCGAGCAGTTTGGCGCCCGCGATCTCCACCGGGTCCGCCGTCACGGCCGCCGCGTACACGGCGGAGCGGGCGAGTTCGGCGCGGACCAGCATCTCCGCGCACAGGTGTTTGACCGCCTGGAAGGAGCCGATGGGCGCACCGAACTGCTCGCGCGCACCGGCGTGTTGGACGGCCATCCCGGTCGTTCGGGCGGCGCTTCCGAGCTGTTCGGCGGCGGCGAGGAGCGCCCCTTCCGCCCGCAACCGCCCCCCGTCCGACATTTGTTCCCCACCTGCCGGAGGGTCGGGCACCCGCCACAGGGGAGTGAACGGATCGAGCGGGCGTACGGGTACGGCGGCCTCCCGCACCCGGTCGGTGTCCCGCAGCACGCGCCCTCCCCCGGTCCCCAGGACGAGCAGTGCGTCGGCCCCGTCCAGGTGGGCCACCGGCCGCCCCGGCTCCCGTACGGTCACCACCGCCTCGCCCTCCGCCGCGCCCTTCACCGCACCGGCCGCGAGCTGGGTGGCGATCAGGGGCCCCGGCAGCAGCGCGGCCCCCACCTCCTCGAAGAGGAGGACCGATTCCGGCAGCCCGAGCTCGACGCCGCCCTCCGCCTCCGGCAGCCGCAGCGCGAAGAACCCCGCCCGTGCGAGCTCCCGCCACAGCGTCCGGTCGAGGCCCGTACCGGCGTCGAGGGCGGCCCGCATCCGGTCCCTGCCGAAGCGTCCGGCGAGCAGTTCGCGCACCCCCGCCCGCAGCGCCCGCTGGTCGTCCGAGAGCTGGAAGTCCATGCCGCCTCAGCGCCCCTTCGGCAGGCCGAGCATGCGCTCGGCGACGATGTTCCGCTGGATCTGCGAGGTGCCCGCGGCGATGGTGTACGAGAGCGAGGACAGCCGGTCCAGGACCCATTCCCGGTCCAGGTCCGCGCTGTCCGCGCCGAGCACCTCGGCGGCCGTCTCGTACAGCTCCTGGCGGGCCTGCGAGTAGCGCAGTTTGAAGACCGAACCGCCGGTGCCGGGCACGCCGCCGCCGGCCCCGGCCCGCTGGGCCTCGGCGACGTTCCACTGGGTGAGCCGCCACAGCGCCCGGAACTCGGCGTTCAGCCTGCCCAGCCGTCGGCGCAGCACCGGGTCGTCCCAGCGGCCGTTGGCCCGTGCCTCGCCGGCCAGGGCGTCCAGGGTGCGGCGGCAGGCGACGACCTCGCCGACGAAGGCCGTGCCGCGCTCGAAGGAGAGCGTGACCATCGTGACCCGCCAGCCGTCGTTCTCCGCGCCGACCCGGTGCGAGACCGGCACCCGCACCTCGTCGAGGAACATCTCGGCGAACTCGGTGGAGCCGGCGAGGGTGCGCAGCGGGCGGACGGTGACGCCGGGGGCGTCCATCTCCATGGCGAGCCAGCTGATCCCGCGGTGCCGGGGGGCCGCCGGGTCCGTGCGCACCAGGAGTTCGCACCAGTCGGCGACCTCCGCGTGCGAGGTCCAGATCTTGCTGCCGCTCACCACGTAGTGGTCGCCGTCGCGCACCGCCCTGGTCCGCAGCGCGGCGAGGTCCGAACCGGCGTCGGGCTCGCTGAACCCCTGGCACCAGATCTCGTCGCCGCGCAGCACCGGGGGCAGCCAGCGGGCCCGCTGCCGTGCCGTGCCCTCGGCGGCGATCGTCGGTCCGGCGTGCAGCAGCCCGACGAAGTTCGCGCCGACGTACGGGGCCCCGGCCCGCTCCGTCTCCTCCAGGAAGATCAGGTGCTGGGTCGGGGTGGCGCCCCGGCCGCCCGCGTCGACGGGCCAGTGCAGTCCCGCGTATCCGGCGTCGTACAGCATCCGCTGCCACGCGGTGTCGTACGCGCGGCGGCCCGGCCAGTCGTCGGGGCGGGGTTTCGCCGGCAGCGAGGGGAGCACCGCGGCCAGCCATTCGCGCAGCCGTGCCCGGAACTCTTCCTCCTCCTGGGTGTACGAGAGGTCCACCGCGCGCCTACTCGCCCCGGCCCGGACGCCGTTCCCGGTCCAGGTCCAGGCCGAGCATCCGGATCGCGTTTCCACGCATCAGTTTGTAGACGGTCTCGTCGTCCAGTCCGTTGACGTGGTCCAGGGCGACCTGCTTGGTGTGCGGAAAGGTCGAATCGACGTGCGGGTAGTCGGTCTCGAAGGTGGCGTTGTCGCGTCCGACGACGTCGAGCGAGGCGACGCCGTGCTTGTCGCGGAAGAAGCAGCAGAAGATCTGCCGGTAGTAGTACGTGGACGGCGGCTCGGGGATCAGGTCGCGCACCCCGCCCCAGGCGCGGTGCTCCTCCCAGACGTCGTCGGCGCGTTCCAGGGCGTATGGGATCCAGCCCATCTGGCCTTCGCTGTAGGCGAGTTTGAGCCGCGGGAACTTCACGAGGACCCCGCTGAACAGGAAGTCCATCATCGAGGCCATGGCGTTGTTGAAGGAGAGGCTGGCCTGCACGGCGGGCGGGGCGTCCGGCGAGGCGGCGGGCATCTGCGAACTGGACCCGATGTGCATGTTGACGACCGTGCCGGTCTCCTCGCAGACGGCGAAGAACGGGTCCCAGTAGCCGGTGTGGATCGAGGGCAGTCCGAGGTGGGTGGGGATCTCCGAGAAGGTCACCGCCCGCACCCCGCGCGCCGCGTTGCGCCGGATCTCGGCGACGGCCAGGCCGATGTCCCAGAGCGGGATGATGCAGAGCGGAATGAGCCGGCCGCCGCTGTTGCCGCACCACTCCTCGACCATCCAGTCGTTGTAGGCGCGTACGCAGGCGAGCGCTACTTCCTTGTCCCGCGCCTCCGCGAAGGTCTGGCCGCAGAAGCGCGGGAAGGTCGGGAAGCAGAGGCTCGCCTCGACGTGGTTGAGGTCCATGTCCTTCAGGCGCTCGGCCGGGTCCCAGCAGCCGGGGCGCATCTCCTGGCGGGTGATGCCCTCCAGCGTCATGTCGTCGCGGTCGAAGCCGACGGCGGCGATGTTGCGCTTGTACGGGAACTTCAGGTCCTCGTAGATCCACCAGTCCGTGGGCGGGCCGTCCGGGTCCATCGTGATGACGTACTTGCCCCCCGTGTACGCCAGCTCGCCGATGCCCGCGGTGAGCGGCTGCGGTCCGCGCTCGCGGTACTTGGCGGGCAGCCAGGTCGAGAAGAGGTGCGGCGGCTCGATCACGTGGTCGTCGACGCTGACGATCCGAGGCAGTTCCGTCATGGTGTCCCCTTCGACGCGCGCTTTCTGATGACCCGTCAGATTGACGTCGCCCTCAGGCTAGCTCCGCACCCCTGGACCGACAAGGCGCGGCGCCCTACGCTCTCCGCACGATCTGACTACCCGTCAGCACTTGAGAGGGGCCGGCCATGACCGAGACCGCGCACGCCCTGGGCGCGTCGGGCACCTTCTGGGAACTCGTCGAACGCCGGGCCGTCCTGACCCCGGACCGCCCGTTCCTGTTCCAGGGCGACCGCACCCTGACCTTCGGTGAGCTGCGCACCCGCGCCGAGCGGGTCGCGGCCGGCCTCCACGGGCTGGGCGTGCGTCCCGGCAGCGTGGTGGCCTGGCAGCTGCCGACCCGCATCGAGACGGTCCTGCTGTCGTTCGCACTGACCCGCCTCGGGGCCGTGCAGTCCCCCGTCATCCCGTTCCTCCGGGAGCGCGAGGTGGGGTTCGCGCTGCGCGAGTCGAAGGCGGGGTTCTTCGCCGTACCGGGCACCTGGCGCGGCTTCGACCACACGGCGATGGCCACCCGCCTGGCCGCCGGACTCGACCGCCCGCCCCTGGTCCTGGAGGCGTACGAATCACTGCCGGACGGCGACCCCGCCGTGCTCCCGCCCCCGCCCGCCGACGGCACGGCGGTGCGCTGGATCTACTGGACCTCGGGCACCACCTCCGACCCGAAGGGGGTGCTGCACACCGACCGCAGCCTGCTCGCGGCCGGCGCCTGCCTGGCCCACGCGCTGCACCTGACGGCGGACGACGTCGGTTCGGTGGCCTTCCCGTTCGCCCATGTCGGAGGGCCGGACTACGCGGTGATGCTGCTGCTGTACGGGTTCCCCGCGGTCCTGTTCGAGCACTTCGCGATGGAGGACGCGCTGGCGGAGTACCGGCGGCACGGGGTGACGGTCGCGGGCGGGTCCACGGCGTTCTACTCGATGTTCCTGACCGAACAGCGCAAGGACCCGGACCGGAAGCCGGTCCCCACCCTGCGCCTGCTGGCGGGCGGCGGCGCCCCGAAGCCGCCGGAGCTCCACCACGCGGTGGTGCGGGAGATGGGCGTCCGGCTCACCCACGGCTACGGCATGACCGAGGTCCCCATGATCACGATGGGCTCCCCCGACGACACGGCGGAACACCTCGCCGAAACGGAGGGACGCCCGCCCGCCGACATGGAGATCCGGATCACCGACGAGCACGGCGCCCCGCTGCCGCACGGCACGGACGGCGAGGTGCGGCTGCGCGGGGAGGCCGTCTGCCGGGGCTACCTGGACCCGGCGGCGTCCGCCGCGGCGTTCGACGACGAGGGCTTCCTCATCACCGGCGACGTCGGCCACCTCCGGGAGAGCGGCCACCTCGTGCTCACCGGCCGGCTGAAGGACATCATCATCCGCAAGGGCGAGAACATCTCCGCCAAGGAGATAGAGGACCTGCTGCACCACCACCCCGGCGTCGGCGACGCCGCGGTGATCGGCCTCCCCGACCCGGCACGCGGCGAACTCGTCTGCGCGGTGGTGGAACAGCCGCCCGGCGCCGCCCCGCTGACCCTGGCCGAGGTCACCGCCCATCTGCGGGCGGCGGGACTCGCCGTCCACAAACTGCCGGAACGGCTGGAGGTGGTACCGGAGCTGCCGCGCAACGAGACGCTGCGGAAGGTACTGAAGTACCGGCTGCGGGAGCGGTTTTCCTGACGGGGTGCCGCGGCGCGGTCCGGGCCGCCGCCCGGCCCCCGGGGCGACCGCGGCGCCTCGCACGTACGGACCGCCCCGGGCGCACGCCCGGACCAACCGTCCCTCCGCGCCCGGGGCGACCGGCCCGGTTAGGTGTCCGGGGCGATCACCGTGAAGTACGCGGCGAAGGCCGCCACCGCGTCGCCCTCCGTGATCCTGCCGTCCCCGTCCGCGTCCAGGCCCCGGGCCGCGAGTTCCGCCGTGGCGGTGTCCGCGCCCAGCACGGCGAGCGCCCGCTGCACGGCGGGCACGGAGGCCGAGCCCTCGCCCTCCCGGTCCGCCACGGCGATCGCCGCGCGCAGGAACGGGCGGGCGATCTCCGCGAAGCGCTCCGGGTTGTCGCGCAGCCGCTTCACGGCCCCGCCCACGAACTCCTCGCGGGTGACCCGCTGGTCCCCGTCCACGTCGGCGATGCCCGCCATGCCCTGCCAGAACGCCTCGGCCCCCGTGTAGAGCGCCTGGCCCCTGTCGCAGCGGGCCGTCGTGCCGAACTCGGCGAGCAGCCGGGCCGCGGCGGCGTTGAAATCGGCGCGATCGATGTGCCCGTTGCCGTCCTGGTCGAAGGCGGCGAAGCGGTGGGCGATCTTGCGCTCGTACTCTGCGCTGTCCATGCGGGGAGCGTACGACGCCGAGCGGCGTCACGTGTCACTTGCTCGCCCCGTCGTTGTCACGACCTGGTCATCGGCACGCCATGCGTCCCGGGCGGCTCAGGCCGAGAGCGGGCGGGCCCGGTCGTCCACGGCGGCGTCCCGGTCGGGGTAGACGTCGAAGAGCCGACGCACGCCCAGCGCGGCGAGCACCCGGTTGAGGTGGGAGCCCTCCTCCGCCCCCCGGGCCGGTAGGACCAGCCGCAGCCGACCGCCGCAGGAGCGCATCAGACGGCGGGAGGCGATCAGCACGCCGACGCCGCTGGAGTCGCAGAACAGGACCTCGGAGAGGTCGAGCACCACGTCGTGGCGGCCGACTGCGACCGCGTCGTGGACGGACTGCCGCACGGTGGGCGACGACACCAGGTCCAGTTCGCCGCGCACCCGCAGCACGGTCCACCCGTCCCGCACGGTCTCGGCGACCTCCAGCGGTTCGCGGGAGTGCTCCTGGGCGATCCGGGAGGTGTAGCCGGCCGCGGGCGCCGGGCGGTTTCCGGGAAGGCGGGGACTCCTCACGTTACGGGACCTCTCGTTCCGGGGATTTCCGACGATCCGGAAGTTTCCGTTCCTTCTCGCGCGTGCCCGGTCGTACGTCGATGAAACACCGGGGCGCACCACAGGGCGCAACCGGGATCAAACAGAAATGATCGTTTCGGGTCCGGTTCCGCCACCGCCGGGCGACGCATTCCCTATCATCCCGGGCCGCTCCAGGCACGTACTTGCCGCAAAAAGACGTACCCGGTCGGCGTGTCCGACTACATTCGGTGTGACGAGGGGAACAGGGCTGGGGGTTCGCATGGCGAAAAACGCACCACCCCGCTGGGACCGCAAGATGCAGCAGCGGCTGGCACGCGGTGAGGCGGCGGCCCTCGGCGAGCTCTACGACCGGTTCGCCCCGCTCGTGCACAGCCAGGCCCATCGGATGCTCGACGACGAGACCGCCGCCGACCTGGTGACCCGCGAGGTCTTCGGCTACGTGTGGGAGAACCCGGACGCGTACGACCCGAAGCAGGGCTCGATGCGCTCCTGGGTGGCCCGGCTCACGCACCGCCAGTCCGTGCGGTGGCTGCGCGAGGAGGCCGACCTGCGGGACGGCACGGACGAGGAGATCGAGAAGGACCTGGAAGAACGGGTGCGCCTGGCCACCACCGCGGCCCGCGCCGACTACATCGTCGCCTCCATGCCCGCCCCGCTGCGGGCCGCACTGGAGCTCGCGTACGTCCAGCGCAGGAACTACCGGCAGACCGCCTCCGACCTCGGGGTCAGCGAGGACGAGGCCCGCCGTCGGCTGCGGCTCGGGCTGCAGCTGCTCTCCACCGCCCGCGCCCGTCCGCTGGAGGGGATGTCGCCGCCCGGATACGGACAGCCCCTGTGAACGGCGACCACGCGGGCGGCCTCGATGACGGCGGACGCGACGAGGTGCGGGGCGCCCGGCGCATACCGGCGCCGCGGGTCGCCGCGGACGACTTCGCCCTCGGCGCCGTTCCCCCGCCGTCCTTCTTCGGGACCGCGCGGCCGACACCCCGGCCGACGACACCGGAACCGGAAACCGCCATGGCACCACCGGCCCCCTCGGACCCGCCCGCCCCGGTGCCGACCCTGTCGCACCGCGTCCTCAAGGCGCTCCTCGGCGCCTGGGCCCTGACCGCCTGCTCGGCCGAGGAGACCGAGGCCGTGGAGGCGCACCTGACCGAGTGCGCCGCCTGCGCGGACGAGGCCCTGCGGCTGCGCGACGCGGTCGGCCTGCTGCACACCGACCGCAGCCTGGACCTCGATCCGACGCTGCGCAACCGGGTGATCGACACCTGTCTGACCCGCCGCCCGCCCGGCATCCCGGTGCCGGACTGGGCCGCCCCGTACGACGCCGAGACCGCGCGGCTCGACGCGCTGCTCCGTGACATCGGCGACGCGGAGTGGCACGCCCCGGTGCGCCTGAAGTGGTTCGAGGACGAGCAGCAGGTCCGGCACCGGACGACGGTCGCGGGCATCATCGGCCACCTCATGACCGTCGACGGGCTGGTCGCCACCGCCCTCGGCCTCGACGTCCCCCTCGAGGACGGCGTCCCGGGCCGGGCCGACGACTGGCCGCTGTCGCCCGCCCCGCGCACGGAGAAGTACTGGTCCGCCACCCGGCTGCCGCCCACCCGCGCCGTCCGCGAGCCGTGGCGCGCCCAGAGCCACACCCTCATCCGCACGGTGTCCTTCGCCGGCCGCGGGGTCTCCGAGCTGTCCGTCTCGTACGGGGACTTCGCCCTGCCGATGCACGACGCCCTGCTGGACCGGGCCTTCGAGTGCTGGGTGCACGGCGGCGACATCGCGGACGCGGTGGACTATCCGTACGAGGCGCCGTCCGCGGCCCATCTCAACCGGATGGTCGACCTGGCGGCCCGGATGCTCCCGGCCGCGCTCGCCGGGCGGCGCAGATCCGGACTGGCCGGGCCCGCCCGGCATCTGGTGACGGCCGGTTCGCCGGGCCGTTCGCTGCACCTGGAGATCGAGGGCTCGGGCGGCGGCGACTGGTACATCCCGCTGGACTCCCCGGCCGCACTCGGCTCGCCCGAGCACACGGTGGCGCAGGTGGCACTGGACGGGGTGGAGTTCTGCCAGCTGGTGGCCGGGCGCGTACCGCCGGTGGACGCGGCGGCCGGACAGCAGGGAGACCGCGAGGCGATCCGCGACGTGCTGTTCGCCGCGGCCTCGCTGAGCAGGCTGTAGGGGCGCCCCGGCCGGTACGGGGGCCGGGGCGACGTGTCGTACAACTGTTGCGTTGCCCCGGGTCGTACGGCCGGGGCGTTGCCTCGTCCGTCGCGCCGTACGGCCGGGGCCGGACGTCGGCCTCACTCCGTGCGGACGGGGCCGGCCGTCGGACGTCGCGCCGCCGGCCGCTACGAGAAGATCACCGTGCGTCGGCCGTTGAGCAGGATGCGGCGCTCCGCGTGCCACTTCACCGCCCGTGCCAGCGCCTGGCACTCCACGTCGCGCCCGATGGCGACCAGCTGGTCCGGCGTGACGCCGTGGTCCACCCGCTCGACCTCCTGCTCGATGATCGGGCCCTCGTCGAGGTCGGCGGTCACGTAGTGCGCCGTCGCACCGATCAGCTTCACACCGCGGGCATGCGCCTGGTGGTACGGCTTCGCGCCCTTGAAGCTCGGCAGGAAGGAGTGGTGGATGTTGATGATCCGGCCGCTCAGCCGCTTGCAGAGGTCGTCCGAGAGCACCTGCATGTAGCGGGCGAGGACGACCAGCTCGACGTTCTCCTCGCGGACCAGCTCCAGCAGCTGCGCCTCCGCTTCGGCCTTGGTCTCCCTGGTCACCGGGATGTGCCGGAAGGGGATGCCGTACGAGGCGACGAGCTCGGCGAAGTCCGTGTGGTTGGAGACGACGGCCGCGATGTCGATCGGCAGCGCGCCGATCCGGGACCGGAACAGCAGGTCGTTGAGGCAGTGCCCGAACTTGCTGACCATCAGCACGACCCGCATCCGCTCCTCGGCGCGGTGGATCTGCCACTCCATCCGGAAGGAGTCGCCGATCGCGGCGAAGCTCGCCCGCAGCTTCTCCACGGTCACCGGGGCTTCCGCCGAGAAGTGGACGCGCATGAAGAACAGGCCCGTGTCGTGGTCGCCGAACTGCTGACTGTCCTCGATGTTGCAGCCGGTCATGAAGAGATAGCTCGACACGGCGTGCACGATGCCCTGTTTGTCGGGGCAGGAGAGGGTGAGGACGTACTGGTCGGGGGTGGTGTCGGCAGGCTGGGGCGGGGTCATTCCCGTAGCGTGCCACATCGTTCCGGTATCAGGCCGACCTGGTCAGAATGCGGAGCACGTCCAGGGAACGCGGGGGCGTGTCGGGGTCCTCGCCGTCGTTGGTGGCGAGCAGCACGTGCGCCTCGCGGGCGGCCCGCACCGCCTCCTGCCAGCCGTGGTGCTCCATGTACGCCGAGACCGGGGCGTCCGCTCCGACCTGGTGCATGATGCGCAGCACCCGGAGCACGGCGACGTCGACGAGGGCGGCCTCGCCGGCGTCGCGGAATATCGTCCCGACGTACTTCTCGGCGGACCAGTTGTCCAGCCAGGTGTCCTCGACCAGGCGGTACACGGCGTCGGTGACGTCGCCGTACCCCTCCCGGCCGGCCAGCCAGCACTCGTGGTGGAAGACGGGGTCGGAGAGCATGTGCAGCGCCGAGCGCACGTTGCTGCGCCAGCGCCACCAAGGCATGTCATTCAGCGGCATGCCGCCCATGGTGGAGGAGCGACGGCCGCGACGTGAAGTGTTCTCCGAACCTTGCTGCACGGTCATCGATCGTACGTTCCCTTTTTCCCCTTCCACGGGGACCCCCGCAATTCACCCGGATGTCACCGAGCGTTGAACGGGGCACACTGCGGCGTTACCCGACGGCCGGAAGTGTTCGTATCCATGACCGGACGGCGCCGCCCCACCTTTCCCCGCCCCTACAAGTTCTTCACGAGCACGGCGGTGGTGGGAGCGTTGCTGGTCACCGGTTGCGGCGCACTCCCTGGGGCCACGGGGGGCTCCAGGGAGCCCGTCACCGTCATGACGTGGGCACCGGCCGGGGCCGGGCCGGACACGCTCGACATGGCGGGCGTGACCGCCATGGCCCGCGCCTACGCCGACTGGGTCAACGACAACGGCGGGCTGGACGGCCACGAGCTGCGCGTCCTCACCTGCGACGAGAAGGACACCTCGACCGGCGCGGCCGACTGCGCCCGGAAGGCCCTCAAGGAGAAGGCCGTGGCGGTCGTCGGCTCGTACAGCCGGCACGGATCGGCCTTCATGTCCTCGCTGGAGACCGCCCAGATCCCCTACATCGGCGGGTACGGCGCCTCCGACGAGGAGTTCAGCAGCTTCACCTCGTACCCCGTCAACGGCGGCCAGTCTGCTCTGCTCGCGGGCAACGCCCGTCAGCTGGGCCGCGCCTGCGAGCGGGTGGCCGTGGTGCGCCCCGACACCCTGAGCGGCGACGGCCAGGCATGGCTGCTCAAGAGCGGCCTCACCGAGACCGGCCGGTCCTCGCCCGCCGACATCAAGGCGCAGGAGTCGGCCACGTCGTACGAGGAGGCCGCCGGATCGGCGCTCCGGGCGGCGGGGAGGTCCGGCGGCTGTGTCACGGCCGTGCTCGGGAAGAGCACGGAGACCTTCTTCGACTCCTTCCGGCGGCTCGAACCGTCGTACGGGAAGCTCCGGGTCTCCTCCGTGCTCGGCAGCGTCGACCAGCCGCTGATCGACAGCACCGGCGGCCGGAACAGCCCGTTCGAGGGGGCCTACGTCACCGGCTGGTACCCGGAATCGGGCGACGACCGCTGGGACGGGATGCGGAAGGTGATCCGCGAGCACGCCTTCGGCGACAACCGGATCGACCCGGACGACACGGGTGTCCAGACCACGTGGATCGCGTACACGGTGCTGAACGAGATCGTGAAGGCGGTCGACTCCTCGAAGATCACCGCCTGGAAGCTCTCCTCCGCCCTCAACCGGGGCACCCCGGTGCGGACCGGCGGCCTCACCCCGGTGCTGCGCTGGAGCTACGAGGACGTGCTGGGCTCGTCCTCGTACCCGCGGATCGTCAACACCGGGGTGACGTTCCAGGTGGTGCGTGACGGGCGGCTCGTCGCGGACAGGAAGGGCTTCGTGGACGTCGCGGAGACCTTGTCGGACGCGAGCGCCAGGAGCTGACCCCGGGGCGGGGCGGGGCAACCGGGCGGGGAGGTTCGACAGGGCGGGGAGGCCGGGCGGGGCGTCCTGTGGTGGACCGCCCGGCCTCCCCCGCACCGTCAGAGCTGTGTCGCCGTCCGCCGGGTCAGCCCGTACTTCGACGCGATCGAGTTCCACAGCCCGGCCGCCTGTTGCTTCGCCCGGCTCGCCTCGCCGCTCTGCACGGTGGCCTTCTGGGTCTCCTCCGTCGTGCGGGCCTTCCCGTGCTTGCACACCTTCTTGCCGTGCTTGGCCTGCGCGGCCCACGCGGCGTAGTGCTCGTCGGCCGAGGCGGACGCCTGCCACGCCTTGGTGAGGGAGGCGGTCAGCTGGGCGTGGTTCGGCAGCTTGTCGACGCTCAGCTCCTGGAGCCGGGTGACCAGATCGCGGCGCTGCTGGGCGGCGCCCTTGAGATCGGTCACGGCCTGGTCCAGGTCCGTGCAGTTCTTGGTCTTCTCGACGGCCCCGATGACCGCGGCACGGCTGTTGTTGCTGTCGGCCAGCAGCTTGTCGAGCGCCTCGGCCTGCGGCTTCGCCGGATCGACCTCGGCCTTCGGGGAGGAGGGCTGCTGGGCGGCGGTCGAACTCGCCGAGGCGACCGGCTCCTTGCCGTCGTCGCCCTTGTCACCGCCGCTCAACAGCGCGCCCGCGCCGAGACCGACGACGGCGCAGCCGGCCACGACCGCCGCGATGAGCGTGACGTGCGGTCGCTTCCTGCGCGGCTGCGGCTCGTACGGCTCCTCGTCCACGGGCCGGTACGGGGGCTGCCGGTCGCCCGGGTGCTGCTGGTGCTGGTGCGACTGGCGCGGCTGATGCTGCTGCGGGTGGTCGGGCAGGGGCATCTGCTGGGTGGCGCCGGCCGGTTCGTCGCTGCGGAACAGGTTGTCGAACTCGGCGGGCGGCTGCCGGTCGCCCGGGGCTCCGGGCCGGATGCCGTACGGGCTGCCCCCGGGAACCGGCGGGATGTACTGGGTCGCCTCCGCGTCGGAACCGTGGCCGGGCTGCTGCTGGTACGGCTGGGCCTGCTGCGGCGGCGCCCCGCGGCCGAGGAAGTGGGTGGACTCCGCGGGGTTCTCCGGCGGCAGCCCGCCGGGGGCCGGACCTCCGGGAACCGGCGCGATGTACTGCGTGGCCGCCTCGTCCCCGCCCGGCCCCATGCCGGGCACGGCCTCCGGCGGCAGCGGCTGCGCGAACGACTGCGGCTGCTGCGGCTGCGGGGGCTGCTGCGGCTGCGGGGGCTGCTGCGACTGCATGGGAGGCAGTGGCTGGGACTGCGGCCGGTGCGGAGCCTGGGGAGGCTGGGGCTGCGGGGCCTGGGGGTGTGAAGCCTGGGGCTGCGGCATCTGCCCGTACTGCTGCGCGGGCTGCTGTTGTCCGTACCCCGGGGCCTGCTGCCCCGCTCCGTACTGCCCCTGCCCGTACGCCCCCTGCCCCGGCGCGTGCGCCTGTTGCTGAGGCTGATGGGGCTGGGGCTGCTGCTGGGACGAGGCGTCCGGGTGTGCCGCCTGCGGCCCCCACGGCTGCCCCCACGGCTGGCCGCCCGCCGGGGCGGCCTGGTCCGTCGGCCCCCCTGGTATCCAGGGCTCTCCGCCACCCGCGGGCAGCACGACACCTTCGTGCGCGGGCCGTACAGCAGGGAGCTGCTGTTCGTCACCCTGTCCGCTCTGCGTCACCGGGACTCCTACGTGTGAACCTACGGAATCGTCGGCTCACGCTATCGGGTGGCTGCCGCCGTTCGCCAAGCGCGTGATGTCACTCACCACCCCTTCACAGGAGCCGTCACATCCGGCGTTCTTGAGACGCAGTCAAGGCAACGGCCCCGTACCCCCTGGTCACAGCCCCGATTCCGCCCCCGGCCCGGCCCCCGTGCCGACTCCCCGACCGGAGCATGTACCGGAAGAACACATACCGGAGGAACGCGTACCGGAACTCTGGTACCCCTCCTGCGGGTCCCGGCCGGAACGGCGTACCGGACCCCGGCCGGGCCTTCGTCAGGCCGCCTGGAGTTCCAGGCGCGCCCCGAACTCCCGCACCGCCGACTCGTCCCCGTACGGGACCAGCCGCTGCTGGAGGTCGTCCAGATACTCCGCTCCCCGGCTGGAACGCACCGAACCCAGCAGCTCCATCGCCCGGGTGCCCGTGTGGCACGCCTGCTCCACCTCGCGCATCTGGACCTGGGCCGTGGCCAGCAGCACCAGACCGATGCCCCGGCGGCGGGCCCGGGACTCCGGGTGGCCGTCCAGGGACTCCTTCGCCCGGCGCGCCGCCGCCTCCGCCTGGCCGAGGTCGCGGTGGCAGTGCGCCAGCTCGTCCGCGAGATAGGCGTGGTCGAAGTGGGCGATCCAGTCGGGGTCGTCGCCCGAGTCCGGTTCGGCCTGCTCCATGGCCGCCAGCGCCCGGCCCATCACCGCCTGGCAGGTGCGGACGTCGCCGAGCAGGGCGTGCCCGCGCGCCTCCGCCGCGTGGAACATCGCCTCCGCCCTCGGCGTCACCCGCCCGCGTGCGCCCTCCTGCGCGGCCCGCGCCAGCTGGGCGATCTCCCTGGGGTTGCCGAGCTGCGCGGCGAGGTGACTCATCGACGCGGCCAGCACATAGCCGCCGTACGCCCGGTCGCCCGCCGCCTGGGCCAGGCGCAGCGCCTGGATGTAGTAGCGCTGGGCGAGCCCCGGCTGGCCCGTGTCGACCGCCATGTACCCGGCGAGTTCGGTGAGCCGCGCGACGGCGGCGAACAGCTGCCGGCCGACCGCTTCGCGGTACGCCCCGGAGATCAGCCCGGACACGACGCTGTTCAGGTAGTGCACCAGGACCGGCCGCACGTGCCCGCTGCCGAACCGGTGGTCGAGGTCGACCAGCGCGGTCGTCATCGCCCGCACCGCCTCCACGTCCGGCATCCCGACGCGGGCCCCGGCGGCCCGCTCCACCTGCGGGTCGGCGCCGGTGATCAGCCAGTCGCGGCTGGGTTCGACGAGCGCGGAGGAGGCGACCGTCGAACCGGACAGGAAGTCGCGGCGGCCGACGTCGCTGCGCCACAGCTCGCAGACCTGCTCGATCGCGCCGATCACGGTCGGGGCGAACTGCAGGCCGACGCCGGACGCCAGGTTCTTGCCGTTGGCCATGCCGATCTCGTCGATCGTGACCGTACGGCCGAGCTTGCGGCCGAGCGCCTCGGCGATGATGCCCGGGGCCCTGCCGCGTGGTTGCTGTCCTCGCAGCCAACGGGCCACGGAGGTCTTGTCGTACCGCAGGTCGAGCCCGCGTTCCGCACCGACCATGTTGACGCGCCGGGCGAGACCGGCGTTGGAGCATCCGGCTTCCTGAATGAGCGCCTGGAGCCGTTCGTTCGGCTGGCGTGCGACGAGAGGCCTGGCTGCCATGTTTCCCCCTGAGGCCGCAGTGATCATGGGCGGATCACTGCCCGGCGAATACCCGGAAAATGCGCACATTCATCGTGATCGTCAGGTGTGTTGTGTTCCTTGCCATTCGTGTCGGCATATGACAGAGGCCGATCGTTCCGGACGCCTTCGCCGTCTGCTCGGCGGTCGCCCGCAGCGGTCGCCCGTATATGGCTACCCGCCCACCCGGCCGCCGCCTCACGCGCGCCCCCGCCCATGCATCCATGCGCCCCGCACGGCCGGCCGGTACGCCGGGGACGCGCCCGCCGCGCCCGTAACCCCGAGCGTCGGCCACAGTTGTGCTGTGCGTGAACGAGCCCATCGCAGTCGAAGAACCTCCCTCCGTGGCCACGAAGGACACAAAAGCCGCAGAAAACACGAAAGTTCCCGGTCAGCGGGGTGAACAACTGCTCGACGCCGCAGTGCGGTACGCGGAGGAGCGGCACTGGGACGTGTGTCCGGGCACCTGGCTGGAGGCGGACGGAGTAGCCGAGCGGTGCTCCTGCGGCGACACCGGCTGCGCCTCCCCCGGCGCGCACCCCGCGGGCCCCGACTGGGCGGGCCGGGCGACCGGGAGCGGCGCCGCGGCCCGCCGGATGTGGTCCAGGCACCCGAAGGCGTCGATCCTGCTGCCCACCGGGCGCGCCTTCGACGCGATCGACGTACCGGAGGCCGCCGGTTTCCTCGCCCTGGCCCGGATGGAACGGATGGGGCTGCCGCTCGGCCCCGTCACCCGCACCCCCGACCGGCGGATGCACTTCTTCGTACTGCCGGGCGCGGCGGCCAAGTCGGACGAGCTCGTACGGAAGCTGGGCTGGCGGGCCGCCGCCATCGATCTGGTCGGCCGCGGCGACGGCCACTACGTGACGGCGCCGCCGACCCGGGTCGGCGGGCGCGGCGCGGTGCAGTGGGCCCGTCGCCCCACCCCCGCCAACCGGTGGCTGCCGGACGCGGAGGAGCTCATCAGCCCGCTCGCCTACGCCTGCGCGAGGGAGGCGGCCGACGCCCGTGCCCGCCGCTCGCGAAACGCCCGTCCGTAGCCCGGCCCCCGCGACTCGGCCCCGTTGCGCAGTCCCCGTCCCGCGGTCCCCATGACTGGACCCCCGTAACTCGGCCCCCGTCTCCCGGGGAACGCCTTTCTGTACCTCTGCCCCTTATCCCCTAGAACGCCCTTTCGTAGGCTGGTCCCGAAAGACGGGGAAACCGAAAGGCAGAGCATCATGCGTGACCGCGCGGAGACCGACGAAGCGGTGGCAACGGACAGGGCGGCAGGGGCGGACGGAACGGGCGGGGCCGGTGCGGCTCCGCCCGCCGTTCGCGTACAGGGGCTGTGGAAGCGGTTCGGGGAACAGACCGCGGTGGCCGGGATCGATCTGGAGCTGCCCGCGGGCAGGTTCATCGGCCTGGTCGGGCCCAACGGGGCGGGCAAGACGACCACGTTGTCGATGGTCACCGGGCTGCTCCGCCCCGACGGGGGGACCGTCGAGATCGGCGGCCACGACGTGTGGCGCGACCCGGTCGAGGTGAAGGCCAGGATCGGCGTGCTCCCGGAGGGACTGCGGCTCTTCGAACGCCTCTCGGGCCGCGAACTCCTCGCGTACACCGGCCGGTTGCGCGGCCTGCCGGGCGCCGAGGTGGACAAGCGGGCCACCCAGCTGCTCGACGTGCTCGGCCTGGCGGGCGCCCAGCACAAGCTGGTCGTCGACTACTCGACCGGCATGCGGAAGAAGATCGGGCTCGCGGCGGCGCTGCTGCACAACCCCGAAGTGCTCTTCCTGGACGAGCCGTTCGAGGGTGTGGACCCGGTGTCGGCGCAGACCATCCGCGAAGTGCTGGTGCGCTACACCCGCTCGGGGGCGACCGTCGTCTTCTCCAGCCATGTGATGGAACTCGTCGAGTCCCTCTGCGACTGGGTGGCCGTCATGGCGGCCGGACGCATCCGGGCCCAGGGCCCCCTGGAGCAGGTCCGCGGCGAGGCGTCGTCGCTGCAGAACGCCTTCCTCGAACTCGTCGGGGCCAATGCGCGCACCGCCGACGACTCCCTCGACTGGCTGGGCGGCGACCGATGAGCGTGCTCGACGCCCCCGCGGGCACCACTGCCCGCCGCGCCGACGGCGAGGGACTCGTCGGCGTCTTCGTACGGCTGAAGCTGGCCCTGCTGCGCAACGGGCTGCGGCAGTCGTCCGGGCGGCGGGCCGCCTACATCACCTCCGTCGTCTTCGCCCTGCTGATCGCCGCGGGCCAGCTGATCGCACTGATCGCGCTGCGCGGCAACGCCCATGCCGCCTCCGTCGTCGTCCTGCTGGCGGGCGTGCTGGCGGTCGGCTGGACCGTGATGCCGCTGTTCTTCCCGAGCGGCGACGAGACCCTCGACCCGAGCCGGCTGGTGATGCTGCCGCTGCGTCCGCGTCCGCTGATCTCGGCGCTCCTGACGGCTTCGCTGGTCGGGATCGGGCCGCTGTTCACGCTGTGCCTGATGACCGGTTCGGTGGTCGCGGTGGCGTACGGGGCGGCCGGGGCCGTGTTCGCCGTGGTGTGCGCGCCGCTCGCGCTGCTGCTGTGCGTGGCGCTGGCCCGTGCGGTGGCCACGGCCAACACCCGGCTGCTGACCTCGCGCAAGGGCCGCGACCTGGCGGTGCTCAGCGGGCTGGTGATCGCGGTGGGCTTCCAGGTCGTCAACTTCGGCGCGCAGCGGCTCGGCCGGGCGGGCGGGCTGTCCGCGCTCGACCCGGTCGCGGACGTGGTGCGCTGGCTGCCGCCCGCCTCCGCGATCGGTGCGGTGGACTCGGCGTCCCGGGGCGCGTACGGGCAGGCCGCCGGACAGTTGCTGCTGTCGGTGGCGGGCCTGCTGGCGCTGCTGTGGCTGTGGCAGCGGAGCCTGGCGAAGCTGATGACGGCGCCGGACGGCTCGACCCTGGCCGCCTCGGCTCCGGCCCGCGAGAAGACCGGCAAGGAGGGCTCCCGGCTCTCCGCGCTGCTGCCCGCGGGACGCACGGGTCCGGTGATGGAGCGGAGCCTGCGGTACGTCGCCCGCGATCCGAAGACCAAGTCCGCCTGGGTCACGGCGCTGGCGGTCGGGCTGCTCGTACCGCTGTTCAACGCGCTCCAGGGCCACGGCTCGGTCTACTTCGCCTGTTTCGCCGCCGGGATGCTCGGCATCCAGATGTACAACCAGTTCGGCCAGGACACCTCCGCGTTCTGGATGGTGTCGCTGACGATCTCCTCCACCCGGGACGCCTACCTCGAACTGCGGGCGCGGGCGCTGATGCTGCTGCTGATCACGCTGCCCTTCACGATCGTGGTGACGGTGCTGACCGCGGCGGTGCTCGGCGAGTGGGGCACGCTGCCGCCGGCGCTGGGGCTGTCGATCGGGGTGCTGTGCGGGATGCTGGCGACGGGCGCGGTGACGTCGGCGCTCTTCCCGTACTCGATCCCGCAGGACGGGGCGTTCAAGAACGTGGCGCCGGGGCAGGCCGGGCTCGCCTGGATCTCCATGTTCGGCGGGATGTTCTCGGCGGGGCTGCTCTGCCTGCCCCTGGTCGGGGTGACGATCTGGCTGCACGTCGCGGACCACCAGCAGTGGCTGTGGACGCTGCTGCCCGCGGGGATCGCGTACGGGGCGCTGCTCGTCCTGGCGGGGCTGCGGATCGCGGCGCCGCGCACGGCGGCACGGCTCCCGGAGATCCTGGCGGCGGTCAGCAAGGGCTGACAACGGCCGCCGCCCCGTGGCGAACCACCGCGTCGTGGGGGTTCGCTGCGGGGCGGCGGTCCGTCATGGCGCGAGGGGACGTCACGAGACGGCGGGCCGTCACGACAAGACGGCTCGTCACGGCACGACGGCCGTCATGGCACGACGGTTCGTCACGGCATGGCGGGCTCGCGGTCGTTCTGGGGGTCCTCGGCGAACTGCTCCAGGAAGGGTTCGACCGCCGCGCGCCAGCCCTCGGGCTGGTCGTAGTGGACGAGATGACCGGCATCGGCCACCTCCGCGTACTGCCCGCGCGGCAGTACGCGGACCATCTCCTGGGCCTCCGCCCGGCCGAGTTCGCCGTCGAGGCCGCGGAGCACCAGGGTCGGGCACCGCACCTGGGCCAGCTCCTCCCAGTGCGCGTCGAACACCCATGTCGCGCGGGACTGGAGCATCTGGCGGCGGGAGAAGACGGGCCGCCAGCCGTCCGCCCGCTCGGCCATCACCTCGGCGAAGAACTCGCCCCGGGCCGGGTTGGGCCGCTCCACCCGGGGGTCGTCCTCGCCGAACCACTTCCGTACGTCGGAGAGCGTCGCGAACGGCACCGGCCAGGATCTGAACCAGTCCTCCCACTCATGCTGCGAGGCCGCGCCGAGCGCGGAGGCCCGCATGTCGCAGATGACCAGGGCCCGGACGAGGTCGGGGCGCTTCGCGGCGAGCTGCCAGGCCGTCAGCGCCCCCATCGCGTGTCCGACGAGGGTCACGGGGGCGAGGCCGAGCTGTTCGATCGCCGCCTCCGCGTCGGCGACGTACACATCACGGGTGTACGGGCCGTCGCTCGGCTTCTCGCTGCGGCCGTGTCCGCGCTGGTCGAGGCCGACGGCCCGGTGGCGTGCGGCGAGCCAGCGGGCGGTCGAGGCCCAGTGCGCGGCCCGGCCCATCAAGCCGTGGAGCAATAAGACGCCGGGGACGCGCTCGCCCTCCGCGCGTCCCTTGGGCGGATCGGCGAACTCCCAGGCCGCGAGGCGTACGCCGTCGGTCCCGGTCACATCGATGCGCCGCACCATATGTCCTGGCACCTCCTTCAGGTCCTCGATCACCGCTTGACCACTGCTCGATCGCCACGTGGTCGTGCCACATCAGACTATCGAACTCATATTCGAAAACCGGGTTCCGAACCCAACACCCCTCGTTCGAGTGACCAGTCACAAGGATTGGCGACTCCCACAGGGGGGAGACCTTCTCCGGGAGGCGGGCCACTCGGGGATGAGGGCCCGTGGGGACCGACCTCGAGAGCTCGGGGCTCCAGGTCGAAACAGGGGAGGACAGGCCCCGGCGCCGCGCGGCGCCGGGGCCCTCTGCTGTTCCGGCGGCAGGGGACTCGCGTTCCGACGGCACACGATTCACCGGTGCACGACGCGACGGCACACGATTCACCGGTGCACGACACATTGGTACGGGGACGGGGCGCGCGGGCGACGGCGCGCACGGCGCGCGTACCGGCGCGCGCCTTTTGGGAGCGGGCGCCCGGCTCATGGACGGCCGGAAGCGGGACGATCACCTTGCGATGCGCGTACCGGACATGCCGGACACACCAGTACGACGGGCGCATGCACCTGCTCCCTCCCCGACCGCACGGCCAACCGACCGACACTCTCAGGTATGTCTCAGCCACAGCCTGGCATGCGATCCGTCCGGGCGCTGCTGTTCCGCACGGAAAAAAGAAAGCGGATGCCGCCCCTCGGCGCCGCGACCACATCCCGGCCGCGGCACCTCGTCAGCGGCATCCGCCCCGACACCACCCGCACCCACGCCCGCGGCACGCGGGCGGTACGGGGTGCGGAAAGCCCGGACCAGCGCTCAGCGCTTGGCCACGAACACGTGCGAGGCGACCTCGGCGTCCAGCTCCGCCGCCTCACCGCTGCTGCCCACCAGCACACCGCCCGGCGACTGGGTCACGCTGACCACGGAACCGGGCTGCACGCCCGCCCGCCGCAGCGTGTACATCAGCTGGGCGTCCGTCTGGATCGGCTCACCGATCCGGCGCACGACCACCGTCTTGCCGTCGGCGCCCGGGTCGAGCTCCGACAGGCTCACCATGCTCTCGTCGAGGAACGGGTCGGCCTCCGCCTTCTCACCCAGCTCCTCCAGACCCGGGATCGGGTTCCCGTACGGGGACTCCGAGGGGTGCCGCAGCAGCTCCAGCACCCGCCGCTCCACCGCCTCGCTCATCACGTGCTCCCAGCGGCACGCCTCGGCGTGGACCTGCTCCCACTCCAGGCCGATCACATCGACGAGCAGGCACTCGGCGAGCCGGTGCTTGCGCATGACGCGGGTCGCGAGGCGTCGGCCCTCCTCGGTCAGCTCCAGGTGCCGGTCACCCGCGACCTGCACCAGGCCGTCGCGCTCCATGCGCGCCACCGTCTGGCTGACCGTCGGACCGCTCTGGTCCAGCCGTTCCGCGATCCGGGCGCGCATGGGGACCACGCCTTCCTCTTCGAGTTCGAGGATGGTGCGGAGATACATCTCCGTGGTGTCGATCAGTCCGGACATACGTGCCCCTCGATGCTGTGACATGAAAACGTCATAAGCGCTGTGCGCTGGCCCTCCTCCAATTCTGACGCATACCGCCGACAACCGTGCCCGCCCGTCGAAGACCATGCGGCGGAACGGGGCGGGCGGTATTGACAGGCCACTGGTCCAGACCGCAACGTGATCCGCGACATGGACACCCCCATGAACGTCTCCCCGCCGGAAAGGGCCTCCTCGATGAGCGACAGCAAGCTGGCCGGCCAGTTCTTCGACGCGGCGATCGGCCTGCTGAAGCGTGTGCGCGACGAGGAGTCCGGCAACATCGCGGCCGCCGGTGCCGCGATCGCCGACACCGTCGAGGCGGGCGGCAGGCTCTTCGCCTTCGGCGCCGGGCACTCCTCGCTCGCCGCGCAGGACGTCGTCTACCGGGCGGGCGGCCTCGCCCTGATGAACCTGCTGGCCGTGCCCGGAACGGTCGGCGTCGACGTCATGCCGGCCACCCTCGGCTCCGCGCTGGAGCGGGTCGACGGGCTGGCGGGCGCCGTGCTGGACTCCAGCCCTGCCAGGGCCGGCGACGTCCTCGTGATCATCTCGCTCTCCGGACGCAACGCGCTCCCGGTGGAGATGGCGCTGAACGCACGGGCGCTCGGCCTGAAGGTCATCGGCGTCACGTCCGTGGCGTACGCGGACGGCACCCGGTCCCGGCACAGCTCGGGCGGTTTCCTGCGGGACCACTGCGACATCGTGCTCGACAGCAAGATCTCGATCGGCGACGCGGAGCTGACCCTCGACGGGATCGAGGCACCGTTCGCGCCCGCGTCGACGGTGGTCACCAGCGCGGTGATGCAGGCGATGATGGCCGCCGCCGCGGAGCAGCTCGCCGAGCGGGGCGTGGAACCGCCGCTGCTGCGGTCGGGGAACGTGGACGGCGGCCACGAGTGGAACGGCCGTGTCATGACGGAGTACCGGGACCGCATCTTCTACCGTCAGTAGCACCACCCCGGGCCCCGCCCCACGGCACCACCCCGACACCGGCCCCACCCCGCGACACCGGGCCCGCCGGACGACGACGGCGGGCCCGCCCGGCACCTCCGGTCCTCACCCCCGCGGCGTCAGCACCTGCGCCAGGTCCACCGCCGCCGCGACCCGGACCGCCACGCTCTCCGCGTACGCCGCGTCGGGGCGCTCGAAGGCGGTGCGGTGGGCGGACCGCAGGAACGTCACCACCCCCAGGGTGCGCCCCCTGCTCCGCAGCACCGCGCACAGCGCGTGCGCGGCGTCGTCCGGCCACTGCCGCTCGGCCGCCCACTGCCCGGCCCCCGCCCCGCTCCCCGCGCTGGCCCGCACCGACCCCGCACGGTCCACCGCCTGGAGGGCCGGGTGCCCCGTCGCGTACCGCAGCGGAAGGGAACCGGCCACCACCGGCAGGCACGGGCCCGGCTCACCGGACGGGGTCGCCGCCATCCGCACCAGCCGCTCCCCCACCACCAGATCGACCAGCGCGTGGTCCGCGAAGCCCGCGAGCGCGTAGTCCAGGTAGGAGGTGGCCGCCTCCATCGGGTCCTCGCACTCGGACGCCGAGCGCGAGGCCCGGTGCAGCTGGTTCGACCGGAACCGCATCCGGTCCGCCTCCTGCGCCGCCAGCCGATCCGCCGTCACGTCCTGGAACAACCAGCCGACCCCCAGCGGAACCGGCTCCTCGGCGAGCGGCGACGTCAGCCGGAGGAAACCACTGCGCCAGCAGCGCCGCCGCTCCCCCTCCGCCGTCCGCAACGTCACCCACAGATCGGCGGGCGCCGGTGGTGCGCCCTCGGCCAGCACATGCTGCAACGCACCCTCCAACTCCTCGACGCCCTGCACCACCGCCTCCCCCAACGGACGCCCCAGCAGCGCCGTACGGCCGACGCCCAGGGCCCGTGCCGCGTGCGCGTTGACGACGGCGGGCCGCAGATCGGCGTCGACGAGGACCACGCCCCAGGACGCGTCCTCGAACAGCGCCTCGCTCAGCGCGATCGACCGTTCCAGGTCGATCTGCGCGTGGACCTCGCTGAACGCGCAGTACACCCCGGCGGGCCGGCCGTCGGCGCCCCGCACCCCGGCCGACTGGGTCCGCACGAGCACCCGGCCGCCGTCCTTGCGCAGCAGCGCGAACTCGTGAACCCGGCGGCCCGGCCCGTCCATGACCGCCATCAGCCGCCCCTGCACCTCCCCCGCGTCCGCCCGCCGCACCGCCCACCCGGCGAACCCGGGACGCCCCACGGCCTCCTCGGCGGACCAGCCGAGAATCCGCTCGGCCTCCCGGTTCCAGTGGGTGATGGTGCCGTCCGCGTCGAACGCGCAGAGCGCGGCGTCCATCCCGTCCAGCAACGCCGCGAGCAGCTCGGCCCCGAACCCGCCCCTCGGCCCCTCGTCAGGCCCGAGCGCCTCGGCCGTTCCACTGCTCGTGGACGCACTCACCCCGTACCCCCCGCAGGACGCATTCGGTATTTCCGCACGTCAGACCATTGAACTCGAAGGCGCCGCAGCACACACCGACTTCCCGGAAAACAGCCGCGCCGTTAATTCGGTTGTGCTGTGCCGAGGGCGTTCCTAGGCTGCTGCCACACGTGAAAGGAGGTGTTCCGGAAGTGATTTCTTCTCGGACTCGTGAGGTGGCTGCGGGCTGACGCCCGTTGTCGCGCTCTTTGCAGTGCAGGCCGGACGTCGGCCAATCCCAAGCAGTCACCGACCCGCAGGCTCGCCGGTAAGTCCGGCCGGCTCCTCCGCAAGGAGGGACCAGAGCCTGCGGGTTTCTGCATGTCCGGGGGTTTCGGGCCCGGGGGTTTCGGGCCCGGGGTTTCGGAGCCGGGGGCTTCGGCGGGGCGGGGGGTTACGGGCACAGGCGCTCGACGCGCCAGTCCTTGCCCTCGCGTACGTACCTCAGCCGGTCGTGGAGCCGGTTCGCGTGGCCCTGCCAGAACTCGATCGTGTCGGGGACGACGCGGTAGCCGCCCCAGTGCGGGGGCGCGGGGACGTGTTCGCCCTCCGGGTAGCGGGCGGCCAGTTCCTCGTAGCGGGCGAGGAGCTCGTCGCGGGTGCCGATCACCGTGGACTGGGCGCTCGCCCAGGCGCCGAGTTGGGAGCCGTGCGGGCGGGTGCGGAAGTAGGCGACGGTCTCCTCGCGGCCGACGCGGTCCGCCCTGCCGGTGACGATGACCTGGCGGGCCATCGGGTGCCAGGGGAAGAGCAGCGAGACGTACGGGTTGGCGGCCAGTTCGCGGCCCTTGCGGGATTCGTAGTTGGTGAAGAAGACGAAGCCGCGCTCGTCGTACTTCTTCAGCAGCACCGTGCGGGAGGACGGCCGGCCCTCGGGGGTGGCGGTGGAGACGATCATGGCGTTGGGCTCGTGGAGCACCCCGCCCACGGCCACCTGCCGGAACCAGTGGGCGAATTGCCGCATCGGGTCGTCGGCCAGCGTGTCCTCGGTGAAGGCCTCGGAGCGGTAGTGCTCGCGCATCGCGGCCGGATCGGTGGTGGAATCGGAGGAAGAGTCTGCGGTGGGCACGGGGCCATCCTGCCGCAGCGGTTGTTCCCGCCCGGCATCGGAGGGGTACTGGACTGGACAGAACGGGGACCCGCGCCCGGCGGGAGCGGGGTCCTGTGCCGGATGTCACGCTTCCCCCGTGTCGGGGGAACCCGCCAATATCTTGGGGCAGGCCGCCGCAGGGCCTCCGCAGAGCCGTCGACCGAGGGAGCCGCCATGTCCGACTTCGTACCGGGACTAGAGGGAGTCGTCGCGTTCGAGACGGAGATCGCCGAACCGGACAAGGAAGGCGGTGCGCTCCGTTACCGGGGTGTCGACATCGAGGACCTCGTCGGCCACGTGTCGTTCGGAAACGTCTGGGGCCTGCTGGTCGACGGGGCGTTCAATCCCGGTCTGCCGCCGGCCGAGCCGTTCCCGATCCCGGTGCACTCCGGTGACATCCGGGTCGATGTGCAGGCCGCGCTGGCGATGCTGGCTCCCGTGTGGGGTCTGCGCCCGCTGCTCGACATCGACGAGGAGACCGCGCGCAACGACCTGGCGCGGGCCGCCGTGATGGCGCTGTCGTACGTCGCCCAGTCGGCGCGCGGGCAGGGGCTGCCGATGGTTCCGCAGGGCGAGATCGACAAGGCGCAGTCCGTGGTCGAGCGGTTCATGATCCGATGGCGCGGGGAGCCGGACCCCAAGCACGTGAAGGCCGTCGACGCGTACTGGACCTCGGCCGCCGAGCACGGCATGAACGCCTCCACGTTCACCGCCCGGGTCATCGCGTCCACCGGGGCCGACGTGGCGGCCGCGCTGTCGGGTGCGGTGGGTGCGATGTCGGGGCCGCTGCACGGTGGTGCGCCGTCCCGGGTGCTCGGCATGATCGAGGAGATCGAGCGGACCGGCGACGCCACCGCGTACGTGAAGAAGGCCCTGGACAGGGGCGAGCGGCTGATGGGCTTCGGGCACCGGGTGTACCGGGCGGAGGACCCGCGGGCGCGGGTGCTGCGGCGTACCGCCGAGGAGCTGGGCGCGCCGCGGTTCGAGGTGGCGCAGGCGCTGGAGAAGGCCGCGCTGGAGGAGTTGCACGCGCGGCGCCCGGACCGGGTGCTGGCGACGAACGTGGAGTTCTGGGCGGCGATCATGCTGGACTTCGCGGAGGTTCCGGCGCACATGTTCACGTCGATGTTCACGTGTGCGCGTACGGCGGGCTGGTCGGCGCACATCCTGGAGCAGAAGCGGACGGGGCGGCTGGTGCGGCCCTCGGCGCGGTACGTCGGTCCGGGCTCGCGCGACCCCCGGGAGATCCCGGGGTACGACCAGCTCGCGGATCTGGGGAACTGAAGGGGGACGGGCGTCCGGTCCCGGGGTGGCCCGGGGCCGGACGCCCGTCCGCTTCTGTCACTTGGTGCAGGTCAGATCCTTGGCGGGCAGCTTTCCGGTGGCCAGGTAGCGGTTGACCCGGTTGTCGACGCAGGCGTTTCCGTACTCGCCGTACAGGCCGTGGCGGTTGGCTCCCTCCAGGGTGACGAGCCGGGAGCCGGGGAGCTTGCGGTGCAGTTCGAGGGTGCCGCGGTAGGTGGTGCGCGGGTCGCCGGTGGCGCCCACGATCAGTGCGCGGGCGTCCCGTTCCACCCGGGTCGGCTCCTCGCGGGGACGGTCCCAGAAGGCGCACGGCAGGATGTTGTCGGTCATGGGCGCGAAGAGCGGGTGGGCGGCGCGGTCGCGTTCGATGTCCTGCCAGTACGTCTCGGGGTCGCGGGGTGCGGCCCGGTCGCCGCAGAGGATCGCGGTCTGCACGCTGCCCACGTGCGAGGCCGCGCCGGTCAGGATGAACCGGAACGTCTCGACGAGCCCCGGTGTCAGAGTGGTCGGGCGCCCCTTCGCGGCCTCGGAGAGCACGGCGAGGGTCCCGCCGAGTTCGGCCCGGGTCGCGTCGTGGTCGTCGGCGAGCGACATGAAGAGCAGCAGCGGTATGTGGGAGGCGTCGATCCGGAAGGTGTCGGCGCCGGTGCCGAGGGTCAGCGGCTTCCGGGCGGCGGCCTTCGCCACGCGGTCGACGGTGGCGAGGACCTGTGCGCGGGTGCGGCCGAGGCGGTAGGTGTCGTGGCGGCCGGCGGCCCAGGAGGCCCAGGAGGCGAGGGCCTGTTCGTTCTCGTTCAGGCCGTCGCGGAGGAGCAGGGGGCCGTAGTTGTCGGGGTCGATCGCCCCGTCGAGCACCATCCGGTCGTAGCGGCCGGGGAACATCTGGCTGTAGACGGTGCCGAGGTAGGTGCCGTACGAGTAGCCGAGGTAGGAGATCCGCCGTTCGCCGAGGGCGCCGCGGATGACGTCCATGTCGCGGGCGGTGTTGCGGGTGGTGACGTGCGGGAGGACGTCGGCGTTGGTGGCCCGGCACTTGTCGGCGAGGCTCTTCTGGAAGGCGACCTGGCGGTCGAAGCCGGCCCGGTCGGGTCCGGCCGAGCGGAAGAACATGCCGGTGGGCCAGTCGCAGTCCAGCGGGGTGCTGCGGCCGACGAAGCGGGGGTCGAAGCCGATGATGTCGTAGCGCGCGCCGACGCCCTTCATGGCCTCGCGGATGTGCGGAGGGGAGTCGACGGCGGTGCCGCCGGGGCCGCCGTTGTTGAGCAGGATGGCGCCGATGCGGTGGCGGGTGTCGGTGGCCTTCAGCCGGGACATGGCCACGGTGATCGTGCGGCCGTGGGGCTTGGCGTAGTCGAGCGGCACGGTCGCGTCCGCGCACTGGGCCCCGGCCTCGTCCAGCTCACGGCCCACCGTGTCGTCGGGGCCCGTGACGCAGCTTCCCCAGGCGAGGTTCTGCCGGTAGTACCGGTCGAGGCCGGCCCCGGTGGCGGTGGCGGTATCGGTGCCCGTGGTCGTGGTGGCGGAGTTCGTCCCGCGGCCGGTCGTCGGGGACGCGGCGGCCGTGGCCGTGGCCAGCGCTGAGGAGGCGGTGACGCAGGCGGCCAGGGCGAGGCCGACGGCGGAGGCTCGGCGCACGGCCCCGGCCGGGCTCGCCGAACTGGTCAGGCGGTTGTTCGAGGCGTTCACTCTGTCTCCCTGAGCTGGTTGGTGCTGTTGGTGTGGTTGTTGCTGTCGGTGCTGTTCTTGTGAGGGGCGGGGCAGAGGCCGGCGTCCACGGCGGCGAGGAAGTCCGTCTCGGCCTGTTGGCTGTCGGGCACCTTGTTGAGGGCGAGGGCGACACCGCGTCCGTCGGGGCCGATCGCCCCGAGCGCGCGATGTCCGCCGGGCACCGTCCCGCCGTGCCCCCACCACATGCCGCCGCACGTCAGCGGGGAGGCGATCAGGCCGAGGCCGTAACGGGCGCCGGGCCACAGCCGTTCGGGGTCGGCGGGGACGGTGCGCTTCATCTCGGCGAGCCCGCGCGCGGACACCAGCCGTCCGCCGAACAGGCCGCGGAAGAACCGGTTCACATCGCCGGGCGTGGAGACCAGTGCCCCACCCGCACCGCCGAAGCTCATGTTCCACTCGGTGCCGTCGGAGAGCGCGGTGCCGTCGGACAGCGGGGAGTTGTCGGGCGACGGGGTGCCGTCGGCCTGCGGGGGACCGTCCGGCCGTACCGCGTCCGCGGGGTCCTCGGCGGGGACGTAGCTGCGCGAGTGCGGGCCCCGGATGCGGGTGCGGTCACCGGGCCAGTACGTGTCGCGCAGGCCGAGCGGCTCGATGATCCGGCGGCGCACCTCCGCCTCGACGCCGTGTCCGGTGACCTTCTCGACGATCATCCCGGCGATGACGGAGTTGGTGGTCGAGTAGCGCCACCCGGCGGCGGGGCGCGGCATCGCCAGCGCGGTCGCGACCAGTTCCCGGGGCTCGAAGTGGCGGAACCGCCACTCGTCGACGGGCCGCTCGACGATCGCCTCGACGTAGTCGGGAAGCCCGCTGGTGTGCTGGAGGAGCTGTCGCACGGTGATCGTGCGGCCGTCGTGGCCGTTGCCCCGGATCAGTCCGGGGAGGTGGCGCTCGACCGGGTCGTCCAGCCCGATCCGGCCCTCGTCGGCGAGCTGCACGACGACGGTGGCGGTGAAGGTCTTGGTGACGCTGCCGATCCGCAGCCGGTCCGCGGCCCGCATCGGCCGGCCGGTGTCCAGGTCCGCGACGCCGCGTTCCGCCGTCCACCGGCCGCAGTCCCGGCCGATGACCTCGGCGGCCACCCCCGGGATGCCGTGCCGGGTGACGAGGGTGTCCAGCCGGTCGGCCAGCGCGCCGCGTGCGGTGCCGCAGCCGTTCGGCAGGGCCGTGCGGTGCGTGCCGGGTGCTCGGCCCGTACCGGGCGGGGCGTGCGCGGCGTTCGTGGCCAGGGCCGTCGGGACGGCGCTCGCCAGCAGGGCCGTGGCCGTGGCGAGAACGGCGGCGGCACGGGTCGGGCGAATCGTTCCGGCAGGGGGTCCGTTCGTTCTGTTCTGTCCGTGTCTCACATGCTCAGACGCTAGCCGCGCGATGATCGGCGATCACTGTGGCTGCCACCCCAACGCCCCTGGTGCCAGCCCTACTTACGGGCTGCGCCGAGCAAGCCCCGCGGGCGGTGCCGTCCGTGTCCGGCTCAGCCCAGCGCCTCGTCCAGCAGCGTCGCCCACTGCGCGACGACCCTGCGGCGGCGGGCCGTGTCGTCGGTGAGGACGTTGGCCAGCCCCAGGCCGCGGGCCATGTCGAGGAAGCCCTGGACGGTTTCGCGCACGCCGGGCCGGCTCTCGTCGGCGGCCAGGAGCTCGACGGCGATGCGGTGGGTCTCGCGGCCCACGCGGGCTTCGAGTTCGGTGACGCGGGGGCGGAGCTGCTCCTCGTTGGACGCGGCCACCCAGAGCTGGAGCGCGGCGCGGAAGAGGGGTCCCGTGTAGAGGTCGACGAGGGCGGCGAGGACGTCCGTGCGGCCCTGCACGGGCAGGGCGCGCAGGGCGGCGGAGCGTTCCTCGGCGACGTATTCGACGGCCGCGGTGAACAGGTCCTCGCGGGTCGGGAAGTGGTGCTGGGCCGCGCCGCGCGAGACGCCCGCGCGTTCGGCGACGACGGAGACCGTGGAGCCCGCCCAGCCGTGTTCGGCGAGGCAGGCGACGGCGGCTTCGAGGAGTCGGCGGCGGGTGGCGCGGCTGCGGTCCTGCTTGGGGGTCCGGTCGGTGGGGGGCGTCACAACACCCATGCGGGGTCCCGTCGTTCGAGGAAGGCCGTCATTCCTTCCCGGGCGTCGGCGGAGGCGAAGAGTGCCGCCGAGCGGGCGATGAGGTCTTCGGCGTGCTGGTCGAAGCTTTCCAGCACAGTAGCCGTGACCAGCTCCTTCGATGCTCTCAGCCCCTGGGGCGAGGCCCGGCGCAGGCCGTCCAGTACGGGTACGAGTGCCTTGTCGATGTCCTCGCCCGGACCGACGGCGAGGGTGATCAGGCCGATGCGGGCGGCCTCGGCGGCGTCGAAGCGTTCGCCGGTGAGGTAGTAGCGGGTGGCGGCGCGCGGGTCGGTGCGGGGCAGCAGCGGCAGTGAGATGACGGCGGGGGCGAGGCCGAGCCGGGATTCGGTGAGGGCGAACGAGGCGTCGGGTCCGGCCGCCGAGATGTCGCAGGCACCGAGCAGCCCGAGGCCGCCCGCCCGGACGTGTCCGGTGACCCGGGCGACGACGGGTTTGGGCAGGGCGACGATCCGCCGCATCAGGGCGACGAGGGCGTGCGGGTCGGGTGGTGCGGTGAGGTCGGCGCCGGCGCAGAAGGTGTTGCCGGTGTGGGTGAGGACGACGGCCCGTACGGTGTCGTCGGCCGCGCACGCGTCCAGGGCGGTGGCGAGCTCGTCGACCAGGCGCGCGGAGAGCGCGTTGCGGTTGGCCGGCGAGTCGAGGGCGAGGGTGGTGATGCCCCGGTCGTGGACGGGGTCGGCGAGTGGCGCCATGGGTCGGTCGTCTCCTTCTGGCCGGTACTTCAGTCGGTGGTCGTCGCGCGGGTCTTCTCCCGGTCGCGCAGTTCGCGGCGGAGGATCTTGCCCGAGGTGGCGCGCGGTACCGCGTCGATGAACTCGACCTGGCGGACCTTCTTGTACGGGGCGACGCGCTCGGCGACGTACGCCATGACGTCGTCCGTCGTGAGGTCCGGGGCGGAGGGCTGGCGGACGACGTATGCCTTGGGGATCTCGTTGCCCCCGTCGTCGGTCACGCCGATGACGGCGGCGTCGGCGACGGACGGGTGGGTCAGGAGGAGGGCTTCGAGTTCGGCGGGGGCGACCTGGTAGCCCTTGTACTTGATCAGTTCCTTCACCCGGTCGACGACGAACAGCCAGCCGTCGTCGTCGACGTGTCCGATGTCGCCGGTGTGCACCCAGCCGTCGGTGTCGATCATGGCGGCGGTGGCGTCGGGGCGGCCGAGGTAGCCCTTCATCACCTGGGGGCCGCGGATGAGGATCTCGCCCTGTCCGGACGAGGAGTCGGACAGCGGGACGATGCGCATCTCGGTGCCGGGCAGCAGCCTGCCGACCGTGCCGGGCGGCGGGTTCTCGGCGGCGAGCGGGACGACGTGGGTGCCCGGGGAGAGTTCCGTCATGCCGTACGCCTGGCGCACCGGCGGCAGACCGAGCCGCTTCGAGCAGGCGGCGGCGAGCGCGGCGTCGAGCGGGGCGGCGGCGCTGACGACGTACTCCAGGGAGGAGAGGTCGTAGCGGTCGACCGCGGGGTGCTTGGCCAGGGCGAGGACGATCGGCGGGGCCACGTACAGGCCGGTGATCCGGTGCTTCTCGATCGCGGTGAGGAACTGGTCGAGGTCGAAGCGGGGCAGCACGACGACGGTGGCGCCCAGGCGCAGCGGGGCGTTCATCAGGGCGGTGAGGCCGTAGATGTGGAAGAACGGGAGTACGGCCAGGATGCGGGCGCCGGGGGCCATGGGGACGAAGGGGCGCAGCTGCTCCAGGTTGGTGCCCATGGAGCGGTGGGTGAGCATGACGCCCTTGGGGATTCCGGTGGTGCCGGAGGAGTACGGGAGGGCGGCGACGTCCTCGCCGGGGTCGATGGTGACGCGGGGCTCGGGGGCGGTGGTGGCGAGCATGTCGAGTACGGAGGTGTGTCCCTCCGCCCGGTCGCAGACGAAGATCTGCTCGATGGAGCCGACGAGTTCCGCGGCGGCGAGCGCGGTGCTCAGGAGCGGGGAGACGGTGACGATCCAGCGGGCGGCGGAGTCGCGGAGCTGCTTGGCGAACTCCTCGGCGGTGGCGAGGGGGTGAACGGTGGTGACGGTGGCGCCGGCCCGGGTCGCGCCGAAGAACACCGCCGGGTAGGCGATGGTGTTGGGGCTGTGCAGGGCCAGTACGTCGCCCTTGCGGAGCCCGGCCTCGCACAGTGCGGCGGCGATCTTCCGGTGGAAGGCGTCGAGCTGCCGGTAGGTGAGGGCGGTGCCGTCGTCGGTCCCGTCGATCAGCGCGACCGTGTCGGCGTACGTGGCGGCGTCGCCGAGGACCGCTTCGTGGATGGGTGTGTCGAGGATCGGTACGGCGGGGTGGTCGCTGTGGAACACGTGCATCCTGGCGGGTCCCTTCGAAGCGGCGGGGCTGCGGGCTGCGGGAAGGGCGGTGGTGCGGCGGTGGCGGGGCCGCGCCACCGCCGCGACCGCGGTGTGGAGGGACAGGATGGCCCGGGTCAGTAGGACTTGGGGAGACCCAGGGACTGGTGGGAGACGTAGTTCAGGATCATTTCCCGGCTGACGGGGGCGATCCGGGCGACGCGGGCCGCGGTGATCAGGGACGCGAGGCCGTACTCGCGGGTGAGGCCGTTGCCGCCGAGGGTGTGCACGGCCTGGTCGACGGCCCGGACGCAGGCTTCGCCCGCCGCGTACTTCGCCATGTTGGCGGCCTCGCCCGCGCCGATGTCGTCGCCGTTGTCGTAGAGCCGGGCGGCCTTCTGCATCATCAGCCGGGCCAGTTCCAGTTCGATGTGGGCCTGGGCGAGGGGGTGGGCGATGGCCTGGTGGGAGCCGATGGGTTCCTTCCACACCTGCCGGGTCTTCGCGTAGTCGACGGCACGGTCGAGTGCGTAGCGGCCCATGCCGATGCCGAAGGCGGCGGTCATGATGCGTTCGGGGTTGAGTCCGGCGAAGAGCTGGAGGAGTCCGGCGTCCTCGTCGCCCACGAGCGCGTCGGTGGGCAGCCGTACGTCGTCCAGGACGAGTTCGAACTGCTTCTCCGGGGCCTGGAGTTCCATGTCGATCTGCGAGCGGCCGAAGCCGGGGGCATCGCGCGGGACGATGAACAGGCAGGGCTTGAGCTTGCCGGACCTGGCGTCCTCGGTGCGGCCCACGATGAGGGTGGCGTCGGCGATGTCGACGCCGGAGACGAAGACCTTGCGGCCGGTGAGCAGCCAGTCGGCATCCGGCCCGGAGCCGTCCCTGCGGGCGGTGGTGGTGATGCGGTGGGAGTTGGAGCCGGCGTCGGGCTCGGTGATGCCGAAGGCCATGGTGAGACTGCCGTCGGCGAGACCGGGCAGCCACTTGCGCTTCTGGTCCTCGGTGCCGAAGCGGGCGATGACGGTGCCGCAGATCGCCGGGGAGACGACCATCATCAACAGCGGGCTGCCCGCCGCCCCCAACTCTTCCAGGACGATGGAGAGTTCGGCCATTCCGCCGCCTCCGCCGCCGTACTCCTCGGGGAGGTTCACCCCGAGGTAGCCGAGCTTGGCGGCCTCGGCCCACAGTTCGCGCGGGTGGCCCTCGTCGCGTACGACGGAGGTCATGTAGTCCCGCCCGTAGCGCTTTCCCAGGGCGGCGACGGCGGCGCGCAGCGCCTGGTGTTCCTCGGTTTCGAGAACGGTGCCGGCGGTGCTGACGGTGCTCATGCGTTCTCCTCGGCAGGGTCTGCGGTTTCGGGGGCCGCGGTTTCGGCGTCCGCGGCCTCGGGGCCCGCGGTTTCGGTGACGACGGCGAGCAGGGCGCCGACCTCCACCTGGAGGCCGGGTGCGGCGTGGAGTGCGGCGAGGGTGCCGGAGGCGGGGGCGAGGATGCGGTGTTCCATCTTCATCGCCTCCAGCCAGATCAGGGGCTGTCCGGCGGTGACCGCGGCCCCGGCGGCGAGGCCGTCCGCGACGCGGACGACGGTGCCGGGCATGGGGGCGAGCAGCGAGCCGGGTTCGGTGCGGTCGGTGGGGTCGGTGAAGCGGGGCAGGGCGGTGAGGGTGTGCGAGCCGGTGGCGGTGTCCACGTACGTCCGGTCGCCGTGGACGGCGATGTGGAAGTGGCGGGTGATGCCGTCGGTTTCGAGGGTGACGAGGTCGGGCCGGGCGGCGACGACCCGTTCCCCGGTCTCGGGGACGGGGCCGGTGCGGGTGGTGCGGTAGGCGGCCTCGTGTTCGGTGCCGTCGGGTTCGGCGCGGTAGCGCTTGGTCCGGGGCTGCGAGGGGATGTTGCGCCAGGCGCCGAGGCGGGCCGGTACGGAACCGGGTGCGTGCTGCCGGGCGGCGGCGTCGGCGAGGGCGGCGGCCAGGACGGCGAGGTGGCGGTCCGGTCCGTCCGGGGCGGGGGTGAGGGCGGTGAGGTGGCGGTCGTAGAAGCCGGTGTCGAGCCGGGCGGCAAGGAAGTCGGGGTGGCGCAGGGACCGTACGAGCAGGTCGCGGTTGGTGACCGGGCCGTGCACGCGGGCGCGTTCCAGGGTGCGGGCGAGCAGGCGTACGGCTTCGGCGCGGGTGGGGGCGTGGGCGACGACCTTGGCGAGCATCGGGTCGTAGTGCACGCCGACGGTGTCGCCGCCGGTGTAGCCGGTGTCGAGGCGGATTCCGGGTTCGGCGGGCACGTCCAGGGCGTGCAGGGTGCCGGTCTGCGGCTGCCATTCGTGGGGGGGGTCCTCGGCGTAGAGGCGGACCTCGACGGCGTGGCCGCGCGGTTCCGGAGGTGCGGGGGAGGGGAGTGGTTCGCCCTCGGCGACGCGCAGTTGCAGGGCGACGAGGTCGAGTCCGAAGACCGCTTCGGTGACGGGGTGCTCGACCTGGAGGCGGGTGTTCATCTCCAGGAAGTAGGGCCGTCCGTCGGCGGAGAGGAGGAATTCGACGGTGCCCGCGCCCCGGTAGCCGACCGCGTGGGCGGCGGCGGTGGCGGCGTCGTGGAGCCGGGTGCGCAGCGCGTCGTCGAGGCCGGGTGCGGGGGCTTCCTCGACGACCTTCTGGTGGCGGCGCTGGAGCGAGCAGTCGCGGGTGCCGAGCGCCCAGACCCCGCCGTGGCCGTCGGCCATGATCTGGACCTCGACGTGTCGGCCGCGTTCCACGTAGGGCTCGGCGAAGACCTCGCCGTCCCCGAACGCGGCAGCCGCCTCGGCGGAGGCCGCGGTCGACTCGGCGGGCAGTTCGGCGAGTTCGCGCACGATCCGCATGCCGCGCCCGCCGCCGCCCGCCGCCGCCTTGAGGAGCAGCGGCAGGTCCTCGGCGGTGGCCAGGGCCGGGTCGACGGGGGCGAGCAGCGGCACCCCGGCGGCGGCCATGAGTTCCTTGGCGCGGGTCTTGGACGCCATGAGTTCGATGGCCTTGACCGGCGGACCCACCCAGACGAGTCCGGCGTCCTGCACGGCGCGGGCGAATCCGGCGTTCTCGGAGAGGAAGCCGTAGCCGGGGTGGACGGCGTCGGCACCGGCCGCGAGCGCGGCGCGTACGACGAGGTCGCCGCGGAGGTAGGTGTCGGCCGGGGCGGCGCCCGGCAGCCGTACGGCGGTGTCGGCCTCCCGTACGTGGAGGGCGTCGGCGTCCGCGTCGGAGTACACGGCGACGGTGGTGATGCCGAGCGCCCGGCAGGTCCGGAAGATCCGGCAGGCGATCTCGCCCCGGTTGGCCACGAGCAGTGTGGAGATCATCTTCGCCTCACATCCGGAAGACGCCGAAGCCGCCGCGGGCGCCTTCGACCGGGGCGGTGTGGATCGCGGACAGGCACATCCCGAGGACGGTCCTGGTGTCGCGCGGGTCGATGACCCCGTCGTCGTACAGCCGCCCGGACAGGAACATCGGCAGCGACTCGGACTCGATCTGCTGCTCGACCATGGCGCGCAGTCCGGCGTCGGCCTCGTCGTCGTAGGGCCGGCCCTTGGCTGCGGCGGAGGCGCGGGCGACGATGGACAGCACCCCGGCGAGCTGCTGCGGTCCCATGACGGCGGACTTGCTGCTCGGCCAGGCGAAGAGGAAGCGCGGGTCGTACGCCCGGCCGCACATGCCGTAGTGCCCGGCCCCGTACGAGGCGCCCATCAGCACGGACAGGTGCGGGACCTTCGAGTTCGACACCGCGTTGATCATCATGGCGCCGTGCTTGATGATGCCGCCCTGCTCGTACTCCTTGCCGACCATGTAGCCGGTGGTGTTGTGCAGGAAGACCAGCGGGATGTCGCGCTGGTTGGCGAGCTGGATGAACTGGGCGGCCTTCTGCGACTCCTCGCTGAACAGCACGCCCTGCGCGTTGGCGAGGATGCCGACGGGGTGGCCGTGCAGGGTCGCCCAGCCGGTGACCAGGCTGGTCCCGTACAGCGGTTTGAACGCGTCGAAGTCGGAGCCGTCGACGATCCGGGCGATGACCTCGCGCGGGTCGAAGGGCACCTTCAGGTCGCCGGGCACGATGCCGATCAGCTCGTCCTCGTCGTACTTCGGCGGCTCGGCGGGGCCCGGATCGGCGTGTGCCTTGCGCCAGTTGAGGCGGGCGACGATCCGGCGGGCCTGGCGCAGCGCGTCCTGCTCGTCGACGGCGAAGTGGTCGGCGAGTCCGGAGGTGCGGGCGTGCATCTCGGCGCCGCCGAGCGATTCGTCGTCGCTCTCCTCGCCGGTCGCCATCTTGACCAGGGGCGGTCCGCCGAGGAAGACCTTGGACCGTTCCTTGATCATGACCGTGTGGTCGGACATGCCGGGGACGTACGCTCCGCCGGCGGTGGAGTTCCCGAAGACGACGGCCACGGTCGGGATGCCGGCCGCCGACAGCCGGGTGAGGTCGCGGAACAGCGCCCCGCCGGGGATGAAGATCTCCTTCTGGGAGGGGAGGTCGGCGCCGCCGGACTCGACGAGGCTGACGCAGGGCAGCCGGTTGGCGAAGGCGATCTCGTTGGCCCGCAGGGCCTTCTTCAGCGTCCAGGGGTTGGAGGCGCCGCCGCGCACGGTCGGGTCGTTGGCGGTGATCAGGCACTCCACGCCCTCGATCACCCCGATTCCGGTGACGAGCGAGGCGCCCACGGCGTACTCGCTGCCCCAGGCGGCGAGCGGCGACAGTTCCAGGAACGGGGTGTCCTCGTCGATCAGCAGCTCGATCCGTTCCCGGGCCAGGAGCTTGCCGCGGGCGCGGTGCCGGGCCACGTACTTCTCGCCGCCGCCGGCCTGTGCCTTGGTGTGTTCGGCGGCCAGTTCGTCGAGTTTCGCGAGCATGGCCGTGCGGTTCGCGGCGTACTCGGGGCTCGCGGTGTCGAGCGCGGTGGGCAGGACGGTCATGCGTGCGCCTCCGGTGGTACGTGGGCGGTCATGCGTGCGCCTCCGGTGCCTGGACGGTCATGAGTACGCCTCCGGTATGTGAACGGTCATGCGTGCGCCTCCGGTGCGTGGACGGTCTCCAGCAGCGATACGGGAATGGGCAGGTGGCGGGAGCGCAGCCACTCCCCCACCGCCTTGGCCTGCGGGTCGAACCGGTGCTGGGCGGCGACGCCCTCGCCGAGCAGTCCGTGGACGGTGAAGTTCAGGGCACACAGGTTCGGCAGGACGTGGCGTACGACGGTGAGACCGGCGGTCTCCGGGAGCAGTTCCCGGAACCGCTCGACGGTCAGTTCGTGGGCCAGCCACCGCCAGGCCTCGTCGCCGCGGGCCCAGACCCCGACGTTGGCGTCCCCGCCCTTGTCGCCGCTGCGGGCTCCGGCGACGAGCCCGAGGGGAGCGCGACGGGTGGGACCGGGTTCCAACGGCTGTGGCAGGGGCGGCGGTTCGGCGTCCTCCAGGGCCCGTGTCCGGGCGGGCGGCTCCTGCACCTCGCGCCGCCCGTCGGGCAGCACGGCGACGTGGGCGACCTCGTCGGCCGGTACGTACCGGGCCTCGAACACCCCGTACGGGGCGCCCTTTCCGGGCGGGGCGGTGACGTGGAAGCCGGGGTAGCTGCCGAGCGCCAGCTCGATCGCGGCGCCGGAGACCGCGCGTCCGACGGTCTCCTGGTCCCGGTCGCGCACGACGAGCCGCAGCAGCGCGCTCGCGGTCTCCTCGGTGGCGGCGTCGGCCCGGTCGGTCCGGGACAGCTCCCAGCGCACCTCGTCCGGGGCGGTGCCGGAGCGGGCCAGGGCGTCCGCGAACTGTTCCCGCACCAGCCGTGCCTTGGCCTCGATGTCGAGGCCGGTGAGCACGAAGACGACCTCGTTGCGCCAGCCGCCGAGCCGGTTCAGCCCGACCTTGAGGGTGGGCGGCGGGGCCTCGCCGCGCACCCCGGAGATCCGGACCCGGTCGGGTCCGTCCTGGGTCAGCCGTACGGTGTCGAGCCGGGCGGTGACGTCCGGTCCCGCGTACCGGGCGCCGCCCGTCTCGTACAGCAGTTGGGCGGTGACGGTGCCGAGGTCGACGACACCGCCGGTGCCGTCGTGCTTGGTGATGACGGACGAGCCGTCGGCGTGGATCTCGGCGACGGGAAAACCGGGGCGGCGCAGGTCGTGGCCGTGGAAGAAGGCGTAGTTGCCGCCGGTGGCCTGGGTGCCGCACTCCAGGACGTGCCCGGCGACGACGGCTCCGGCGAGGGCGTCCAGGTCGTCGGGGCCCCAGCCGAAGCGGGCGGCGGCGGGGCCGGTGACGAGGGCGGCGTCGGTGACCCGCCCGGTGACGACGACGTCCGCGCCCGCGGTGAGGCAGGCGGCGATCCCGGCGCCGCCGAGGTAGGCGTTGGCGGTGAGAAACCCCTCGGGCACGGGCAGGCTGTCGCCCTCCACATGGGCGACCCGCACCGGGACGCCGACCTTGTCCGCCAACTTCCTCACGGCGTCGGCGAGTCCGGCCGGGTTGAGCCCGCCCGCGTTGGTGACGATCCTCACCCCGCGCTCGTGGGCGAGCCCGAGGCCCTCCTCCAGCTGGTTCAGGAAGGTGGTGGCGTAGCCGCGTGCGGGGTCCTTGAGCATGCTCCGGCCGAGGATGAGCATGGTCAGCTCGGCCAGGTAGTCGCCGGTGAGGACGTCGAGGGGGCCGCCGGTGAGCATCTCGCGCACGGCGTCGAAGCGGTCGCCGTAGAACCCGGAGGCGTTGCCGATCCGCAGGACGCCGGTCACTCGCCCGCCCCCTGTTTCGGCGCGCGGCCCGGCCCGGCGGGGCCGGCGAACGCCTGGGCGATGTCGAGCCACCGGTCGGCGTCGGGGCCGACCGCCCGCAGGGCGAGGTCGTCGCGGTGCGCGCGCTGCGTGACGAGCAGGCAGAAGTCGAGGAGCGGCCCGGTGACGCGCTGCGGCGCGTCCTCGGGTCCGAAGGCGACCGTCCCGCCGTCGGGGGTGTCGAGCTCGACCCGGAACTCCTCCTCGGGCGCCTTCGTCCCCCGTACCAGGTAGGCGTAGTCACGGGCCCGCGCCCCGATCCGGGCGACGTGCCGGAGCCGGGCGGTGGGGGTCCTGGTGACACCGAGGGCATCGGCGACGTCCTGGCCGTGCGCCCAGGTCTCCATGAGCCGCGCGGTCGCCATCGAGGCGACGCTCATCGGCGGCCCGTACCAGGGGAACTTCACGCCCGGCGGGGCCGCGCCCAGGGCCTCGTACAACCGGGCCCGGCCTTCGCGCCACCGGGCGAGCAGTTCCCCGGGCGACAGCTGCGCGACGATCTCCCGGGCGGCCTCGTCGACGAACGTCTCGGGGTGCGCGAGCGCCTTCTCGACCTCGGCGGCGAAGGCGTCCGGCTCGGTGACGGCGATCAGGGCGACCTCGTCGGTCCAGTTCAGATGGGCGATCTGGTGGGCGACGGTCCACCCCTCGGCCGGGGTCGGCCTCGCCCAGCGGTCCGCGTCCGCACCGGCGACCAGCAGGTCGAGTTCCTCGCTCTCCTGACGCAGGTCGTCGAGTACGGCAGCGGTCACGGCCGATGCATCGGACACGGTGCACTCCCTCGGGGCGTGGCGGTGTGCCCAGGAGCATGGCAGCGGACCAATAAACAATCAAGCATGCTTGCATTATTTTCTGCCCGCCCCTCTCCTCCCGAGCCCTGCCCGCCCGGCCCGTTCCGGGGTTACGCTCGCGGCCGACGACACCGACAACGCATCGCACGGCGGGGGCTGCGCAGCACATGGAACGTTCGAGAGGGCCGAGCCGCCGCGCCTGGCTGGCACTGGGCGTCGGCGCCGCGGCAGCGGCTGCGGTCGGGGGGACGGTGTACGCGTCCACCGACGACGACCCCGTGCCGGACCACGAGCGGGTACGGACGGACCTGGCCCCGCTGCGGCGCAGGTTCGGCGAGGCGGGGCGGCTGAGCGGGGCGCACTGGCTGGCGTACGACCAGGACGCGAAGGGCCGGGGCGCGGAGGGCCGTTCGTACCTGCCGAGCCCGGACCCGCGGTACCGGGTGGTGGGCGTGGCCCGGCTGCCCGCCGGAACCGCGGCCCGGACCGTGGCGGACCCGGCGCACGCCTTCGGACCGGCCGAACCGCACGGCGTACCGGACGTGCTGGCCGAATTCCTGCCCGCGCACGCGCGGTGGACGACCAGTGCCTCCTACGACGCGCTGCTCCTGGGGCCCGGCCCGGTGGACGAGCTGACGCGGGGGCGGTTCTTCCTCGACGCGGCGACGGACACCCTGTACTTCGACACCGTCAACCCGGAGTGAGGGGGAAGGCGGACGCGGCCGAGGTTTCGGCGGGTGGTCAGGGGACCACGGCGAGGACGATCGCCGTGATCAGAGCGAAGACGCTGCCCACCCCGGTGACCACGGCCCTGGCATGAAGCACGCCGAAGGACGGGGTCCGGCTGGTCACGTCCTCCGGGTCCGCGGCGCCGTAGTGGACGGTCACGAAGTCGCCCACGGCCGGATCGAGGCGCGACTGACGGTCCTCGAAGACGACGGTGCGCCCGTCACCCGTGCGGAACTCCAGGGTGGGGTACTTGTGCACGACGAAGCCGCCCTCGGCGTCCTGGGCCTCCTCGGCGCGCACGGCGGTGCAGCGGGCCTCGGCGGTGAGCCCCTCGGCCCAGACGGCCCGGAGCCGGGGCCCCTGGAGCTGGCGGTCCAGGCTCCTTCCGAACATCACGGCCGCGCCCACGGCGAGAACGAAATAGACAGCGGCGGCGACGACGGCCATGGGCTCCCCCCGATGTGGTGCCAGCTCGGCTTTGGTCGCCGTGGTGTCCGACGGCCGAATGCCGTATGCCCGTACGCGTACGGCCCGCCATGGTCCCGTGCGTGCGGCCGGTCGGCAAGGGCCGGTGAGCACCGCGGAACCCGCCGCGGTCGGCTCCCCTCCCCCGGGCCCGTACGTCAGGCGTGCTCGCGGGCCTTCACGCGCCGCGTCTGGCTGCGTACCGCGCCCATGCTCGCCCCGATGACGAGGGCGATCGCCAGCGCGTCGGTGGTCGACAGGGCCTGGTCGAGGATCAGGAAGCCGGCCGTGGCCGCGATCGCCGGTTCCAGGCTCATCAGGATCGCGAAGGTGGAGGCGGGCAGGCGGCGCAGCGCCATGAGTTCGAGGGTGTACGGGAGCACCGAGCTGAGCAGTGCCACCAGCGCGCCCAGCCCCAGCGTGGACGGGACCAGCAGCTTCGAGCCCGCCTCCATCACCCCCAGGGGCAGCGAGAGGAGCGCGGCGACGACCAGGGCCAGGGCCAGACCGTCCGCCTGGGGGAAGCGGCGGCCGGTGCGGGCGCTGAAGACTATGTACGTCGCCCACATGGCGCCCGCGCCGAGCGCGCAGGCGGCGCCGACCGGGTCGAGGCGGTCGAAGCCGCCCCCGCTCAGCAGCACGACGCCGCCCAGCGCGAGGCCCGCCCACACCACGTTGACCAGGCGGCGGGAGGCCACCACCGACAGGACGAGCGGGCCCAGCACCTCCAGGGTGACCGCCGCGCCCAGCGGGATGCGGTCGGCGGCCTGGTAGAAGAGCGTGTTCATGCCGCCCATGGCCACCCCGAAGGCGAGGACCGTGCCCCAGTCGGCCCGCGAGTGGCCGCGCACCTTCGGGCGGCAGACGACCAGCATCACGAGTGCGGCCGCGGCCAGGCGGAGGGTGACGACGCCGAGCGCCCCGGCCCGGGGCATCAGCAGGACCGCGACGGCGGCGCCGAACTGGACGGAGAGCCCGCCCGCGACGACCAGCGCGACCGGGCCGAGCGCCGCCGCCCGACCGCGGGCCCGCGCGGGGGTCGCCGTGCTGTCCGGGGCGGGAGCCGCCCCGTCCGGGCCGGACGCCACCACCCTCCCCGGGCCGGACGCCGACGCCCCCTCCAGTGCGGGGGCTGACACCCCACCCGGGCCGGACGCCGACGCCCCGTTCAGGGCGGGGGCCGCCTCGGGTACGGCGACGGCCGCGGCCCGCTCCGTGGCCGCGCCTGCCGCACTGCGTCGTTCGTTCACCTGCGGTGTTCCTCCCGGATCCGGAAGTGCGGTCCCGTGCGCCGTTCGATCCGGACGCGCCGCGCTCCCGTCGTGTATGCCCCTCTTACGGTAGGTGTCTCCGCGTGGCACGTGAAATGCCTGCTGGGCTCCCGTTATGCTCCCCGCGCATGAGCCCGGGACATGGTGACGACGACCGCGGCGGAGGCCGGCCGGGCCGCGACTCCGCCCGGAGCATCGAGATCCGCCATCTGCGCGCCTTCCTCGCCGTCGCCGACGAGGGCAACGTCACCCGGGCCGCCGCCCGGCTCCGCCTCACCCAGCCCGCGGTCTCCCGTACGCTCGCCGCCCTGGAACAGCACCTCGGCATCCGGCTCGTCGACCGGTCCACCCACCACCTCGCCCTCACCCCCGAGGGCATCGCCTTCCGGGACAAGGCCGCCGTCGCGGTCGCCGCGTTCGACGAGGCGCTCGCCCCCGGCGGTCCGGGCCGTTGGCCGCTGCGGCTCGGGCACGCCTGGTCGGCGTTCGGCCCGTACACCACACCGTTGCTCCGCCGCTGGCAGGAGCGGTACCCGCAGACCCCGCTCGAACTGCTGCGGATCGACGACCGCACCGCCGGGCTGACCCGCGGCGAGGTCGACGCCGCGCTGTTGCGGGGGCCCGTGGAGGCTCCCGGGCTCGTCACCGAGGTGCTGTTCGACGAGGGCCGGGTGGCGGCGGTCGCCGCGGACGGCCCGCTCGCCGCCCGCGCCACGCTCCGCCTCGCCGACCTGGCGGACGGCACCGTCGTCCTCAACACCGTGTCCGGCACCACCACCGTGGACCTGTGGCCGCCGCACGCCAGACCCGCCGCGACCCTCACCGTCGCCAACACCGACGACTGGCTGGCCGCCATCGCGGCGGGCCGCGGCGTCGGGGTCTCCGCCGCGTCCACCGCCTCCATGCACCCGCACCCCGGCGTCGCCTACCGCCCCCTCGTCGACGCCCCGCCCGTCCCCGTCCTCCTCGCCCACCGCGACGCCCCCGGCCACCCGGCCCTCCCGGCACTCGCCGCCCTCGCCCACGAAATCGTGCGCCGGGGCACCGCCGACGGCTGAGGATTCAGCGGGGCGAGGTGGTGGGTGGACCTGTCGGACGCCTGCGTCACTTCGGGAGGGGCTCGTCGCTCGACCAGAATGTCGACCGCACGTTCGGCGTCGGCAGCTTCTGCTTCGAGTAGTCCGGGCCGTTCGGCTTACTCGTCGGCGGAGCGACCTCGGACTTCTCCGCGCACGGGGTGGTGATGCCGAGATGGGCCTGCCCCTTGTACCCGATAAGAATTTCGATTTGAAAGCCGTCCTGGGTCCTGAAATGGGCCGACAACCCATTTGGACTCACCGCGACAAGCTTGTACCCCTTGCTCTTCCAGTGGCGTTCCACCAAACCCAGAAAGCTGCCACGCCGTTCGGCCGAGATAATCGTCATTACGGAACGCTCGCGATCCGTGTAGCAATCACCTGGCATGGAGTATGTATGCGTCCACTGAACGGGAGGCTTTATAGCAGCAAACGTATCGTCCAGAATCGCGTCCGCACGGTCAGCGGCTTCTTGCATGTTCATCTTCGGCCTGCTTTTTCTACCCGAGAAATCTACACCCGTCACGCCGCACCCGGTAAGAAGTACCAGTATCGCGACCAGGGCAAACCTTTTCATCATCGCGGCGTCTCCCTTTTGACGTATTCAGGTTGCCCTGCAACAATGGCAGCGATGTTCTTCGCGGATACCCGATCCTTCCCGTCCTCCGGCGTGAAATAATTGCTATGGGCCTCAAGATCGACCTTCGAATTCAGCATGTCCGGGAAAGCGGGTTGAATCAGCTCCGGTCCAGGTAGGGTCTGGAACCTGTTGGCGCCGAAAGCTTTGCTTGCCGGATCCTTTCCGAACCAGATGTCATCGTCACCCCGGTCTGCGACCTCTCCCAAGAGGTACGCACCTGATGGTCCTGCCCCGGCGAGCCCCACGCCCCCTGCTATGGCTTCCTTCTTCGAAGGGAGCTTGGTGACGACATCGTTCTCAGCCGCTCCCACCCAGACGTGCTCCTTGCCCACGCCCAGGTCCTCCGCCTTGTCGACGCCGACGCCAGGGCTGCCGACGAGAATGATGTCATCGGCTCCAGGGATACCTCCCGCTTCCTGCGTGGCGGCACCCACGAGCCGGGATCCATAGGAATGACCAATCGCAGTGACGTGAGGGTCGGCATGCTCATTGGTGGCCGAAATGCCACTGAGGAAACTATTGTAAGCAGGGGCGCCACGCTCGGCGTCGTCCACAGTCATCACGTCAATCGATTGCGGGGCGTCGTAGCCGAGCCAGACAATTGCAGACGAGGAGGGATCAATAAACTGGGCACCCTTGGCAGTATGGAAAGCCCGTTTCACTGTGCCGTCCGCGAAATCGCCATCGAGTGAAGTATTCAAGCCGGGCACATAAGCCGAGACGTTCTTCGAAGTGTCGGGGTTCCCGAAGGCGACGATCGCTCTCCCGTTTCCTTCGAGGCCGACTCCCAGCAGAAACATCGGCGGTTGAACTCCCGAGTTGAGCTTTCTCTGAATACCTTTCAACCCGTCGAGCCTGTCTTGGGCCAATTCATCAGGGCGTCCCTCCAACTGTGCGATGAGGAGTTGGATGTTCTCCCGGTTGGCCTCGTCCCGATCCACTGCCGGAATCCCGTCCAGGTTCCCGATGATCTCCGGAAAGTCCCTCTTGAGCTCGTGGCGCTCCTCGTCGCTGAGACCGTCCCACCACTCCTTGCGGTCGGCCGGTGACTTGTCCAGCGGGATGTAGCCGCTGACGGCCGAGCCGACGGCGTCGGTATCGGATGCAACGTCCGCCCAGGTCTTCAAGTTCACGGTCAGCCCCGGCGCGGCCTTGAGCTTCTCCAGCGCATCGCTGTAGCGTTCGTCGACCTGCGTCGCCTCCCGTACCGCGTGGGCGATTCGGTCAGCGATTTCCTGGGCCTTCGCGTAGTGCGGATTCCCGTGACGAAGATCGATTCTCCCGGCCCCCGCGCCCGGTGTGTACATCCCGTTGCCGTCAGGGGCGTACAGGCCTCTGTTGCCGGGGCCCAGCATTCCGTTGTTCCCCACGGCCGTGCCGCCGGGATTCTCGGCCCCGGTCAGCTCGTTCTTACCGCCGGCGGGATACGTGACGTCGCCGTTCGCGTCGACGGTGTACCCCTGGGTTGCCGCGTCCTCCAGAGCCTCCATCAGGCGGCCTCTGGGGGCGGCGATTTCGGACGAGAAACCGTTGAGTGCCCCACTGATCATGCCGCACTCGACCTGGGTGTAGTGGAAGTTGTCCGAGAGCTTCTTCAGCTGCTTCCGCGCCGCGTCCGCGGCCTCGCCCTCGTTGGCCGCCTGTATGACCTTGGTGATCTGTTTGTCGATGCGCTCCCTGGCCGCGTCGGCCATGTCGCTCACCGCGCCATACCCGTCCGCTGCCTCCGCGTATTCGGACGGCTTGATGGCCTTGAGCGTCGCGTAGTCCATGCCCCGGATCACCGGCCCTTGCCGGAGCCGCTGTCAGCGGTGGCCGAGTTCTCGGAGTGGACCCTCAGCTTGGCGATTTCGGCCTCGATGGAGTCATCGGTCCTCAGCTGGTCGTTACCCGTCTTCTCCAGCACATCGGCGAGCCCGTCACACAGCTCCTTGATGTCCCTCACCCGGCGTTCCCAGGAGTCGTACACACTTTTCTGTGCCACTGCGGTCAGGCACCCGGAATCCTTGCCAAGTCCCGTCTGGCCACCCTCCAGTTTCGTCAGCGCCTTGCCGACGTTGTTCCGCAGGTCACCGACGCCGCTCCCCGCCTTGGACCATGCAGCCTTGTCCGATCGCATCCTGCCGGAACCACCGCCGCCACCTGAACCGGTGCTTCCCCGGTCGGCCGGCAGCAGCTGGTTGAGCTGCATCTGCGCCCCTTGCCGCTCGGCCGCTGCGGCCTTGAGCTGCTCCCACTCCTCCCACGCCATGCGTGGCCTCCCCGTTTCCTGTCGTGCGCCGCCAAGCAAATGTGCACGCGTGACCGCAACGCTGTGACGATCGAGACGCACCGTAACGCCTCTGCATCACATGCCCCATCCGTATTGGCCACCGTGGCATCCGAGTACCTGTACTCAGGCGGAGCCCGGTCCTCGCTTGGGCAGGTGACACCGCGGAAGCATCTGGGACCTTGCACGAAAGAGGCGCCAACCATGCTTCCTGCACAGGAGAGTTGACTTGAATGCGGGAGGTTCAGCCGCAGGTGCCCACGATCACAGTTCCGAGGAGCACGACAGCACCTGCGCCCAGGAGCTCCGTGACGTACACACCGAGGGTGGTGTCGTTCTCGTCGAACGCGAACCGGGCCACGGTCACGGACGCCCCGTGCGGCTTCATACCTCGTGGCTGCACCAGGTGTCCGGGGTCGGCCTCACGATCGCCCTGGACGAGGATCTCGTCCGTTCCCTCGGTCTCGCGCCGGGCGAACTCTTCACAGGTAGAGCTGTCGCTCGCAGGCCCGGCAGAAGGTCTTGCCGGCGCGGCTCTCGGTCTGCCGGTGCTCGCACACCATCGTCCCGGACTCGGCCGCGGGCAGTGCGCGCGACGAAGGTGCGTGCGCGGGCAGGGCGAGCCTCGCGGACCGCGCGGCACGCCCACCGGCCCCGTCCCGCCCGTGCGCCTGGGCCCGCACTATGCGGTCGAGTTCCACCAGGCACGGGCCACACGCGTACACGTCGCCCGTCGCGCCGGGAGTGTTCACGGAACCGACCCACAGCACACGCACGCCCTCGCGTCGGCAGTACAGCCAACAGCCCCCGGTCACCCATGTGTTGCAGTCATCGGTCTGTGCGACCAGCGGCCACGCGTCGCGCCACGGTTGCCCGGCGGCAGGAGCGAACATCACGGCGTGCCTCCGTACGTCCCCGCGAGCCCGGCCGGTTCCGTCGGCGGTCGCAGCACCGCGTAGTCGCCGAAGCTCCGGCGGTAGCGCCGGTGTCCCGTCTCCTGCGCATGCTTGCGCTGCCACTCCTCCACCGGCCCGGGATCGCCGTGCGTACCGGACTCCGCGCCGCACTCGGTTTCGTCGCCGGACACACAACGGATCTCGTACTCCGGCTCCGCCATGACGTCCTGCTCGACGGAGAACGGAACGTAGCGGAACACCCGCCGGGTCACGCCCGCGCTCCCTGCCGCCGTACACCCCTGTCGGCCTGGAGAGCGGCGGTGAGCGCGCGGGCCGTCGCCACGTTGCAGCGCCCCAGGTCGATCAGCACTCCCGGGGCGGACCCTGCGCAGGAGACGGCGTCGAGGGACAGGGACGGCAGTTTCACCCCCGTCGCCCTGAGCGCGTCGCGCAGTTCGTCGCGCGCCCGCTCGGCGTCCCCGATCCCCGCCCCTGTTGTCCGCCGCTTGCTGTCTGTCGTCGCCATGCCTGTCACTCCGTACGCCATCGACCTTCCGTTCTCGCTGCCCTGCGTGACTGCCTGCTCACACCATGGCTGCGGACCACGTACGCTCGATAGATCTGGAGCCATTCCAACGCAAGCGGAATACCAGGGAGTTGAACAGGTGAGCGAAGGGGCTGACCAGGCACGGGAGCCCGCGAACGGTGCCGTGTACTTCGGCGAGGAAACCAAGGCGCTGCGTGAAGCCCTGGAACTGTCGCAAGAACAGTTCGCGGACAAGCTGCACTACCGGCAGGCGCAGGTCAGCAAGGTCGAGAACGGCACCGTGCTCGCGTCGGAAGCCTTCGCGGATGCCATGGACCGCGTGGCCGGCACGCCGGGGGTGTACGTCCGCCTCCGGGCCAAGCTGAGCAAGCAGGGGCACCCTGAATGGTTCGTGCCGTACATCACCCTTGAGTAGTCCGCGAGCGGGATCACGGACTACTCGTGCACGTTCCTCATGGGTCTGTTGCAGACCACGGAGTACGCGACGGCCGTCATCCGTGCCGCCTTCCCGCGCGAGACAGCGGACCAAATCGAACGGCGCGTCGAGCTGCGCATCAGGCGGCAGGCTGTCATAGAGCGTGACGAACCACCGCTCCTGTGGGTCGTGATCCATGAAGCTGTCCTGCGCGCATGTGTCGGCGGCCGGTCCGTCATGATCGGGCAGCTTGAGCACCTGATCGCGCAGATGACATCGCCCCACGTCACGGTTCAAGTGCTGCCCTACAAAGCGGGTGCCGCGCCCAGCCACTTGCCGTTTACGCTGCTTTCGCTGAATGGCGCACCCCACGCGGTCTACGCCGAGACTCCCACCCATGGTGGTCAGGTGGACGACACCTCTAGCGTGGTGACGGCAGCCGTCAGCATGTTCGACCGGCTTCGCATGGCGGCGCTGTCCGAGGAAGAGTCACTGACCCTGATTCGCAAGATCATGGAGGATCACGCCAAATGAGCAGCACTCCCGACCCTCAGCCCGTGCAGTGGGTCAAGAGCACCTACAGCGGCGGTGAGGGCCAGTGCATCGAGTGGGCGCCCGGCCACGCGCGTACGACCGGTGAGTTCCTGATCCGTGACAGCAAGAACCCGAACGGCCCGCACCTGACCCTGACGCGTGAAGGGTTCACCGGCCTCGTGGAGCTCGCCAAGCACCACGGGTGACCCACTGCCCGAGTGCCCCCGAGCGGCCGGCCCTCGCCTCCCGGCGGGGGCCGCCTCGTTGAAGGAAGGCGCACGGGTTCCCCGCCCAGGAGCGTGGGTCAGTAGACAACTCCTGGAATGCCGCGCCTCGTGGTGAAGTGCGGCTGCGGAGCGCTGCTCTTGAAAAGGCGTGGCTGCCGGGCAGGCGTGATGCGAAAATCAGCCCGCCACTCGATCCACATCCGCGTCCCGGAGGTCCGCATGGACGTCGCCTCGCTGCTGCCGTTGACCACGGCCCGGTTGTCGCTGCGCCTGTTCACTCCCGGCGACGCCGACGACCTGTACGCCTACCAGAGCCTGCCGAGCGTGGCGCGCTACTTGTACCGGCCGGCGCACACGCGTGAGCGCAGCGAGCAGGTTGCCGCCGAGCGTGCGGTGCAGACGGCCTGGCGCGCCGACGGGGACAAGCTGGCGCTCGCTGTCTGCCGACGCGATGAGCCCGGCGTCCTTGGCGAGGTGAGCCTCGCCCTGGCCGATGCCCGCGCCGCCCAGGCCGAGATCGGCTGGACTCTCGACCCAGGTCACCAGGGGCACGGCTACGCGACCGAGGCAGCCGCGGCGCTGGCCGGGTTCGCCTTCGACACGCTGGGCGTGCACCGGCTCTACGCACGGCTGGATGTGGAGAACACCGGGTCTGTGCGGGTCTGTGAGCGCCTCGGGATGCGCCGGGAGGCGCACCTGGTCGAGAACGACCTCGACGGGGATCGCTGGGGCAGCGAGTACATCTACGCGGCGCTGTCCGCGGATCTTGGCAGTCGATCAGACGATTGAGCCCGGCGCCGCCTCCTGTTCGTGGTCTTCCACATGGGAGAACCCTGGTATGTCTGGTGGGGATGGCCTGTTCGAGGTGGATCCGGCGGCGGTGGTGAAGCCGGAGCCGCGCCGACGGTGAAGAAGACCTTCCGGGCGTTCGTCCCCGATCAGATGCTGATGCATGCTGCCACCGTCACTGGATGAGTGACTGCCCGAGGGGCATCCGGCCCGATTCGCGGCCGAACTGGTCGACACCGCCAGGGATCCGACCACCAACCCTCGACGGCTTGCTCGTTGCCGACCCATGCTCCTAGGCGACGCCGGGGGCGGTGTTCTTCCTGCTCCGCGCATCGGCGACGGCGTACGGCAGCTCGGGAAGGAACAGCACCGGGGCCACCCACAGCGGCAAGGTGAACAGCACCACGTCGCCGCCCAGCCACCGGGAGAGCAGCACCACGGCCAGGGCGACGACGACGGCGACCGCCAGGTTCCTGCCGAGGCCCAGGCTGCCGCGCCGCAGCTCCCAGAGGACCGTGACCGTCGCGACGACGGCCCAGAAGGCGACATCGTCGACGCCCACGGCCCGTTCGGTGGTCCACCGGACCAGACACATGGCCAGGATCAGCCCGCCGATCACGGCACAGCTCCTGGCCGCCGCGCGCAGCAGCCGGTGGGCGAACGGGGAGCGGGCCCGCGCCCAGGACGCGGCGAACTTCTTGACGTCGTCGCCCACGACGTCCTGGGGCGTGCGGCCTGCGGCTGCCGCGTCCTCCAGGTGGGCGGAGAGCTCGTCGAGCATTTCCCGGACGGATCCGTCGTCGATGCCCCGGTACTCCCAGTTGCTGCGGCAGACCGCGAGTACCTGCTGGTCCGTCATGGTGTGCTGGTTCGTCACGATTCGCTTCCCCCCGTAGGTTCGGTGGTGGTCAGGATCCGCCCCACCTGCCCGCTGAAGGCGTGCCACACGGCCTGGCCGCTCGCCAGTTCGGCACGTCCCGCTTCGGTCAGGCGGTAGTACTTGCGTGGAGCGCCACCGCTGGCCGACGGGGCACGGTACGAGGAGATGACCCCGTCCCGCTCCAGTCTGGCGAGCAGCGGATAGATGCTTCCTTCGCTCACGAGATCGAGCCCGTTGTCGGCGAGTGCCGCCACGAACTCGAAGCCGTAGCGCGGCCGTTCGGCGATCAGCGACAGCAGGCACAGGTCGAGCACGCCGCGCAGCAGCTGGCTGCGACGCTGGTCACCGATGGCAGGCAGCCCCTTTGTCATGCGGTACAAGGTAGTCAGCCATTGCCATGCACCGCAAGATACTTGTGGTGCATGACAATGAGTGACCCCGGCAGCACAGGCACTCGCGGCAGATCCGGCTCCGGCACGATCGGCCGGACAGGCCCTACCAGGTGTTGTGAGGCAGGGTCTTCGCGCCGGATCGGTCATGACCGGATCCGGGGCCGGTGGCGCCGGGGTCGGTGGCGCCGGGGCCGGAGTCGAAGCCGGAGCCGGTGGTGCCGGGCCGGCAGGAGCAGCTGTGCCGGCACGGTTCGGCGTACGTCAGCGGCACACGGCAGGAGTTGCCCCAGCACCCGCGGAGCGTCACGGTTGGCCCGGTCGGCTCTTCAGTCGCTCGCACCGGTGGCGACCGGGGACGGTGACGCCGGCCACGCCGCCATCGCGGCGTCGGCAATGCGCTGCAGTGTTTCCCGGTCCGCCCCGTCACATGCCTGCTGGTTCATCCCCTGGACGACCGCCGCGTAGAAGGCGGCCAGCCCGTCGGCGTCCGTGGCGGCGGGGAGGCGCCCCGCGTCGATGTCGCCGCGGATGCTGGAGGCAATCGCGGCCTTGGCCTTCTCGCGCATGGCGCGCAGCTTGGCCTTGACGTCCTGCGAGCCGGGGCCGCAGTTGGTCGCCGCGCTGATGACGAGGCAGCCGGGCGGATGGCTCGGGTCGGTGTAGTCCGCGGCAAGGTGCCGCAACATCGCGGCGATGGCCGAGCGGCCGTCCGGTCCGTGCGACGGCACAGTGCCGTGGGTGCGCTCGTAGAGCTCGACGGCCTCCTCGAACAGCTGCCGCTTGTCGCCGAAAGCGGCGTACAGGCTCGGCGGCCTGATCCCCATCGCCTCGGTCAACGAGGCGATGGACGTCGTGTCGTACCCGTGCGTCCAGAACTCCCGCAGGGCGGCGGCCAGGGCCTGATCGCGGTCGAACGCGCGGCGGGTCGACCTGGCCCCCTTCTTGGTGGCCTCGGACGGGTTGTTCGCGCTGCTCATGACCACAGCCTACCGCTCGACTATAGCGATCGCTAAAGAAGCTCTGGTACGGTCGCTCCCGCATCCAGCTTTAGCGATCGCTACAGCTGCTGGTGCGGCACACAGCGCTCCGAAAGGAACTCCTGATGACGACGACGCCCCCGGCCGCCTTCGCCCGTACCGTCCGAGGCAGCGGCCCCGGCCTCCTGCTCGCCCACGGTGCGGGCGGCAGCATCGAGGACAACTACGGACCGATCCTGGAAGGGCTCGCCGCGCGGCACACCGTCGTCGGGGTCGACTACCCCGGCTCCGGTGCCACCCCGGCGGCACCGGACCGCCTGGAGGTCGACGACCTGGTGGACCGGCTCGTCGCGGCGGCCGACGCCGAAGGGCTCGACACCTTCGCGGTCAGCGGGTACTCACTCGGCGGCCCGGTCGCGATCCGCCTCGCCTCGCGGTACCCGGAGCGCGTCAGCTCGCTCGTGCTGAGCGCGACGTTCGCGCACGCCGACACCCGCACCGAGCTGGCCGCCTCCATCTGGCAGCAGCTCTTCGAGGCCGGTCAGCACACCGTGCTCGCCGCCTACCTGAATCTGATGGCCCTCGGCGAAACAGCCCTGAACGCCCTCACCCCCGCCCAGGTCCGGGCCGCCGTCGAGCAGCTCGCAACCGCTCTGCCCGTCGGCACCCCCGAGCAGGTGGACCTGGTGCGCAGGATCGACGTCCGCGGCGACCTCGCGCGCATCACGGCGCCGGCCCTCGTCGTCGTCACCACCGCGGACCCGCTCGTCTCCCCGACCCTGCAGCGCGAGCTGGCCGCCGCCATCCCCACCGCCGAGATCGCCGAAGTCCCCACCGGGCACCTGCCGTTCGCCGAGCAGCCTCAGCAATGGCTGAAGGTCATCAGCGACTTCCTCACCCGGACCGACAGACCCTGAAAGGGTCCAGCACCTCCCCCGGCACGAACGCGGCAGCGGGCAGGCCGCCGGGTTCGGGGCGGGGTGACGGCAGGGGGCGCACAGGCCGTCGCGGAAGGCTTCGGGGCGGCCGGGGGTGCCGCATTCGGTGCACTCGACCATCAGCAGACGGCGTACGGGGGTTGCCGGGGCGGGCAGGCGGGGCGGGAGTTTGTCGTGGAGGCGGCGGCGGACGAGGCCGAAGGGGGAAGCGACGGACTCGGGGAGACCGGCCGTCAGGGCGTGCGTGAGGTAGTCGGTGTCCACGCCGCGTGCGAACCACTCGGCCGCAAGTTGTTCCAGTGCCGCGCAGTCCGTCGACGAGAGGGCCAGGCGGGGGTCGGTGCGGCCGAGGCCGGCCAGGGCGAGGTAGGCGGGTGAGGGGTTCTTCTCGGGGTGGCTCGGCACCGGGCCCGGCTGCGGTTCTGCGGTGCGTTGTTGCGGTACCGACGCGGCAGGCGGCTGCGCCGGTACGGGGGCGGGCTCGGGCCGGGTGGCCGGGCCGGGCGCGGGGCGGTGTTCCTCGGTGGCCAGGTAGGTGTTCCACCACTCGTTGTCGTGGGCGGTCCTCGACCAGTAGGTGTGGGTGACCCAGCGGACCCGGCCGTGGTCGTCGACCTTCTCGCACCGGACCTTGCGCAGGTGACCGGCCACGCCCAGGGCCCGCAGCGCGCTGCCGACGGCCATCTGGCCGTACAGCGGCAGAGTCCTGGCCAGGGACTTGATGTCCATCGCCCCGCCCTCGGGCAGCAGGTCGATGAAACCCGCGATGTGCCGCTCACGCTCGGGCAGCAGCGTGAAGTCGTCGGCGTGGGACGGACGTTGTTCCGGAACGGATCGCTTTCCGTAACCCGGCCTGGCGTTCGGGTGGGCGCGCGAGCGGGGGCGCGGGGATGCGGGCGCGTGCGGGGCACGGCTAAGGTTCACAACAGCCACGGGATCGTTTCCTTTGATTGGCGATCTTGGGGTCAGGCCCCGGCCGGTGCGTCCAACACCGCGTCCGGGGTCGTTACGTGGGGCACCGTAAGCAGCCGCGACTCCGCGTCGCAAGTCGGTCATAATTAGTCATACTTGCTGGCCGTTACGGGTTCGGGAGGGCGGGGAGGTTTTACCAACCCAACTCTTTTACCGACCAGTTGAACAACATCGCTCGAATCTCGACACTCGAAACCCGGGGCCCGAAGCCCGAAGCTCAAGTCCCGGGCCCGGGGCCCTCTCCGTACCCACTAAAGAGTGAACGGGACCCTCCCGAAGCTCGAAGATCGGATCTCGAAGCTCGGGGCTCGGGGCTCGGGGCTCGGATCTCGAAGCCCGCTCCTCAGTCGCAGGAAGCGCTCGGTTCCGGCGGCAGTCCGTCCGCCAGCAGTTCCGCCAAGTGCCGTGCCCGTACGCCGCCCAGCTGGTCCAGCTGCGTGCGGCAGGAGAAGCCGTCCGCGAGGAAGGCCGTGCCCGGTTCCGCCGCTCGCACCGATGGCAGCAGGGTCTCCTCCGCGCAGGCCACCGACACGTCCCAGTGGCCGCGTTCGAAGCCGAAGTTCCCGGCCAGGCCGCAGCAGCCGCCGCTCAACCCGCCGGTCAGCCCGGCCCGTTCACGCAGTCGGCGTTCCGCCGCGTCGCCCAGGACCGCGTGCTGGTGGCAGTGCGTCTGGCCGGTGACCGGGCGGTCCAGGCGGGGTGGCTGCCAGTGCGGGGCGTACTCCTCCAGGTACTGGGCCAAGGTCCTCACGGAAGCGGCGAGTCGGGCGGCGCGCGGGTCGTCGGGGAGGAGTTCGGGCAGGTCGGTGCGGAGAGTGGCGGCACAGCTCGGTTCGAGGACGACCAGCGGGTCGCCCAGCGAGGGGCCCATCCGGTCCAGGGTGTGGCGCATGACCTTGCGGGCCCTGTCGAGCCGGCCCGTCGACACGTAGGTGAGGCCGCAGCACAGTCCCCGGCCGGGGAGCATGGTGCTGCGGCCCGCCGCCTCCAGGACCCGGACCGCCGCCCGGCCCACCTCGGGCGAGAGGTGGTTGGTGAAGGTGTCGGGCCAGACGGTGACCACCCGGTCGTTGGAGAGGATCACCGTTCCCCCGCCCCGGTGCCGCCCGAGCCACCGGGTGAACGTCTCGTGCGGCAGCGACGGGATCGTGCGCTCGGGGGTGATCCCGGCCAGCCGTTTGGCCAGGGCCGCCAGGGGGCGGAGACGGGCCAGGGCGTTCAGGGCGGGGGCGAACGGGGCGGCCAGGCGCAGCCACGTCGGCAGCCCGCCCATCGAGTAGTGCGCGGCCGGGCGCAGCCGCCCCCGGTAGTGGTGGTGCAGGAACTCCGCCTTGTACGTGGCCATGTCGACGCCCACCGGGCAGTCGCCGCGGCAGCCCTTGCAGGACAGGCAGAGGTCGAGGGCCTCGCGCACCTCGTGCGACCGCCAGCCGTCCGTGATCACCTCGCCCGCCAGCATCTCGTGCAGCAGCCGGGCCCGGCCCCGGGTGGAGTGGGCCTCCTCGCCGGTCGCCCGGTACGACGGGCACATCACGTCCGCGCCCGTCGGCCGTGTCGTACGGCACTTGGCGACGCCCACGCACCGGCGCACCGCCGCGGAGAAGTCGCCGCCGTCGTGCGGGTAGCCGAACGCGACGTCCACGGGGCGCTTCGGCAGCACCTCGAAGCGGAGGTTCTCGTCGAGGCGGGCGGGGCGGGCGAGGACGCCGGGGTTCATGCCGCCGTCCGGGTCCCAGATGTCCTTGTAACGGGAGAAGAGGGCGACCAGTTCGTCCCCGTACATGCGGGGCAGCAGTTCGGCGCGGGCCTGGCCGTCGCCGTGTTCGCCGCTCAGCGATCCGCCGTGGGCGACGACCAGGTCGGCGAGGTCCTCGGAGAAGCGGCGGAAGCGGGCCACGCCCTCGGGGCTCAGCAGGTCGAAGTCGATGCGGACGTGGATGCAGCCGTCGCCGAAGTGCCCGTACGGGGTGCCGCGCAGTCCGTGCTCGGCGAGCAGGGCGCGGAACTCGCGGAGGTAGGGGCCGAGGCGGGCGGGCGGTACGGCGCAGTCCTCCCAGCCGGGCCATGCCTCGGTGCCGTCCGGCATGCGGGTCGCGGTGCCGGCCGCGTCCTCGCGGATGCGCCACAGGGCGCGCTGTCCGGCCGGGTCGGTGACGACGGTGCCGTCCAGGGCGTCGGCGGCGCGCAGGACGCGTTCGGCGTGCGCGCGGGCCTCGGCCGGGGTGGCGCCGCCCGTCTCGACGAAGAGCCAGGCCCCGCCGCGCGGCAGCCCGGCCGGTTCGCGGACGAGGTCGGCGGCCATGCCCTCGACGGTGAGCGGGTGGTGCGGGAGCAGGCCGGGTGCGGCCTCGGCCGCCGCGGACTCGTCGGCGTAGCCGAGTACGGCCAGGGCTCGGGCCGCCGGCGCCTCGACCAGGCGTACGGTCGCCTCCGTCACCACGCCGAGCGTTCCCTCGCTGCCGCAGAAGGCGCGGGCGAGGTCGGTGCCGCGTTCGGGCAGGAGCGCGTCCAGGGCGTATCCGGAGATGCGGCGCGGGAGGTCGGGAAAGCCGGTGCGCAGAAGGGCCAGGTTCGCTCCGGCGAACCCCGGGAGTTCACGCAGCGCTTCGGGGAGGCCGGTCGTCGCGGCCGGGCCCAGGCGCAGGGTGTCGCCGCCGTAGCGGGCCACGGTCAGGGTGCGCACGTTGTCGGCCGTGGTGCCCCAGGCGACCGAGTGCGCGCCGCAGGAGTTGTTGCCGATCATGCCGCCGAGGGTGCAGCGGCCGTGCGTGGAGGGGTCGGGCCCGAAGGTGAGGCCGTGCGGGGCGGCGGCGGCGCGCAGGTCGTCCAGGATCACGCCGGGCTGGACGACCGCGGTACGGGACGGGGCGTCCAGCGCGACGATCCGGTCCAGGTGGCGGGTGAGATCGAGGACGACGCCGGTGCCGGTGGCCTGGCCCGCGATGGAGGTGCCTCCGCCGCGCGGCACCACGGGGACCCCGTGCGCGCGGCAGACGGCGAGGGCGGCGGACACGTCGTCGGCGTCGCGCGGGGCGACGGTGCCGAGCGGTACGCGGCGGTAGTTGGAGGCGTCCATCGTCGTCAACGCCCGTGCGGTGGCGTCGAATTCGACCTCGCCGCGGACCTCGGCGCGCAGGGCCCGTTCGAGCGCGGGGCGTTCCGTCGGATTCCGGTGTGCGGCCATAAAACCCAGGATGCCGCCGAGCGGGCCGTCCGGCGGCCCGGAACCGCGCGTTTCCCGCGAATACGCCGCGGTGCCGTACGCGCTTCGGACGCGCTTCGGACCCACCTCGTACGCGCTTCGGGGCCGCCTCGGACGCACCCCGGGCGCGCTTCGGACGTGCAGTCACATACGCAACAGAAAACACCACAAGCGCTTCCCAAAGAGAGCACCAATTCTCATATAGTGACCCCGAGTTATCTTGGAATTATCAGCTCCAGTTGTCGCTTTTGCTCCTGCTGTAACGAGCCGTCCGAAACCAAACGGATTCGAGCGGTTCGCCCGATTGAACCCGATCGAAATCGATCGTCCCGCCCGTCCGTCTGTCCGCCCGTCTGTCCGTCCGCACCCGACCGCCCCCGTCCGCACCCGTCCGTCCCCCAAGGACTCCCATTGAGCCCCTCATCCCGGCCGACCGCAGCGGCCCTGCTGATATCGCTGGCCGTCACCGGCGCCCTGTGCGTGTGGGCGGTCGTCGCTGCCCCCGACTCGGTGCGGACCACTCTGGCCTGGGGTGCGGGCGCCGCCGCCGTGCTGCTGTCCGCCGCCGTGGCCACCGCCGTCCACGCCCGCGGCACCGCGAACCGCCTGCGTGCCCGTATCGCCTCGGAGAACCAGCGGTTCACCGGTGAGATCAGCCGTCTCGTGTCCGCCTCCGCGGCCGAGGGCCAGCGGTTCACCGCCGAGACCGCCCGGATCAAGTCCGCCGCCGCGGCCGAGACCGCCCGGATCAGGGCGGCCGCGGAGGCCGAGAGCGCCCGTTCCGCCGCGCAGTCCGCCGCCGACACCGAGCGGTTCACCGCCGAGATCGAACGGCTCACCGCCCGCGCGACCCGCAGCGAGACCGAGCGCTCCGCCGCCCTCGCCGCCTGCGCCAACGCCGCGGGCCGGATGCAGGCCCTGGCCACCAGCATGCTCGCCGACCTGCGCGAGATGGAGCACCGGCACGCCGCCGAGGAGGTCCTGGGCGATCTGCTCCACCTGGACCACCGCACCGCCCAGGCGGGCCGGCTCGCCGACTCCATCGCCGTACTGACCGGTGCCCGCTCCGGGCGGCGCTGGGCGAAGCCGATCGTGATGGAGTCGATCCTGCGCGGCGCGATGGGCCGCATCAGCGGCTACCAGCGCGTGCGGCTCCACTCGACCAGCGACGTCGCCGTCGCCGGTCACGCGGCGGAGGGCGTCATGCACGCGCTCGCCGAACTCCTCGACAACGCCGCCAACTTCTCGCCGCCCACGGCCGAGGTCCACGTGTACGTCGAGGAGGTCCCGGCCGGCATCGTGCTGACCGTCGAGGACAGCGGCCTGGTCATGAGCGAGGTGCAGCTGCGCCGTGCCGAACGCGCGGTGTCCGCCGACGTCCGGGACCTGACGGGCCTGTCCGGCACCCGGCTCGGCCTCGCCGTCGTCGGCCGGCTGGCCCGCAAGCACGGGCTGACCGTGTCGTTCCGCCCGTCCGCGCGTGGTGGCACGGGCGCCCTGATGATGCTTCCGCAGGAGCTCCTCACCCGCGCCCCCGCGCAGCCCCCGGTGCCGGCCTCCCGGCCCGAACCGGAGCCCGCGCACACGCGCGAGCCCGCACCCATGCCCACGCCCGACGCCGCACCGGCCCCGGCTGCCCCCACAGCCACGGCCACCACGCCCGTCCCCACGGACACCCCCGTGAACGCCGACGCGAGCACCCCCGCGAGCACCGGCGCCGACGCCTCCGAGGACACCCCCGCCTCCGAGACCACCCGCAGCCTCCCCCGGTTCGGCGAGAGCGGGCTGCCCAAGCGCCGCCGCGGCCGTACCCTCGCCGCCGCCGAGGCCCGTGCCAACGCCAACGCGGACGGGGCGAGGACCCCCCGCCCCCGTACCTCCGACCCCAAGGAACAGGCCGCCCGCTTCAGCAGCTTCCGCCAGGCTGTTCGGGCCAATTCCCCGCACCCGGAAGAAGGCAACACCCGATGACCGCGACGACCGACGAGAAGCTCAACTGGCTGCTGGAAGGGCTGCTGGAGCGCACCCCCGGCACCCGTCACGCCCTCGTCCTGTCCAGGGACGGCCTCAAACTGTGCCGCACCCCCGAGCTCTCCGTCGACCAGGCCGACCAGCTGGCCGCGATCTCCGCCGGAATCCAGAGCCTGTCGCACGGCGCGTCCGTCGAGTTCGGTGACGGCACCGGCGGCGTACGGTCCGCGATGGCCGAGTTCTACGGCGGCGTGCTGTTCATCGTCGAGGCGGGCGACGGCGCCCACCTCGCGGTCGTCGCCTCCGAGGACTCCGACGTCGGCCTCATCGGCCACAACATGAGCGAACTCGTCGAGCAGCTCGGCGAACACCTCAGCGCCCCGCCGCGCACCCCCTCGCCGCAGGCTGCCGCGTCACCCGCCACCGACGCGACCGCGGCCGTATGACCACCCGCCCCCGCCCCCGGCCCGGCCGGGACGACGACCCGGACCGGCTGTACACCCTCACCGGGGGCCGCAGCCGGTCCGACTCGGACGCGTTCGACCTGGTGACACTGGTGGTCTCCGAGTGCGAGCCGACCCCCGGCATGCAGTCGGAGCACGCCACGATCCTGCGGATGTGCCAACTGCCCACCGCGGTCGTGGAGATCGCGGCGGGCCTCGGCCTGCCCGTCGGCATCGTCCGGATCATGCTGTCCGATCTGCTGGACACCGGCCGCATCAGCGCCCGCCACCCCCGTACCGCCCGTGTCGCGGACCGGCTCCCCGACCCCGACATCCTGGAACAGGTGCTCGTTGGACTCCGCAACCTCTGACCGTGCCGCCCTGCAGGCGACGGCCGACAACGGACTGAAGATCGTCGTCGTCGGCGGCTTCGGGGTCGGCAAGACCACCATGGTCCGCTCCGTCAGCGAGATCCGCCCGCTGAACACGGAAGAGACCATGACCCGGGCGGGCGAGGCCGTCGACCACCTCGACGGCGTGCAGTCGAAGACGTCCACGACCGTCGCCTTCGACTTCGGCCGGATCTCGCTCGACGCCCGCTCGGTGCTGTACCTCTTCGGCGCACCCGGCCAGGAGCGCTTCTGGTTCCTGTGGGACCGGCTGTTCTCCGGCACCCTCGGCGCCGTCGTGCTCGTCGACACCCGTCGGCTCGCCGACTCCTGGTACGCCATCGACCGCCTGGAGCACCACGGCACGCCGTTCATCGTGGCGTGCAACGACTTCGGCGGCCCGCTCCACACCGAACAGCAGATACGCGAGGCGCTCGACCTGCCGGACGACGTACCCCTGGTGGAGTGCGACGCCCGGGACCGCTCCTCCAGCAAGTACGTGCTGATCACCCTGGTCGAGCACCTCCGCACCCTCTCGCAGAAGAGGACCGCCGACCGGTCCGGCACCCCCGACCCCGCCCCGCGTCCGGAGATCACCCCGGCAATGACCCCGGAGCCCACCCCGTGACCCAGCCCCCGGCCTCCGGCTGCCCCGTGTCCCAGGGCCGCGTCCCGCTCTCCGGCCCCCGGTTCCAGACCGAACCGGCCCGGCTGTACCGGGAGATGCGCCGCGACCACGGCGCGGTGGCGCCCGTCGTCCTCGACGGCGACGTCCCCGCCTGGCTGGTGCTCGGCTACCGCGAACTGCACCAGGTCACCGCCGACCCGGTGCTGTTCAGCCGCGACTCCGAGCTGTGGAACCAGTGGGACCGCATCCCGGCCGACTGGCCGCTGCTGCCGATGATCGGCCACAAGCAGCCGTCGATCCTGTACACCGTCGGCCCCCGGCACACCGAACGCGCCGCGATGATCAGCAACGCGCTGGAGTCCGTCGACCCCTTCTCCCTCAAGCGGTACGCGGAGGAGTTCGCCGACGACCTCATCGACCGGTTCTGCTCCACCGGCGGCACCGAGATCATCGCCGAGTACGCGATGCTGCTCCCCGCCCTCGTCCTGGCGAAGATCTACGGCTTCAGCGACACCGTCGGCGCCGCGCTCGTCGGCTCGATCAACGACATGATCGACGGCCGGGAGCGGGCACTGGCCGGGCAGCAGCACCTCGCCTCGTCCATGTTCCAGCTGCTGGCCGACAAGCACACCGCGCCCGGCGACGACGTCGCTTCGCGGATGCTCGCCGACCGCGGCGGCTTCACCGACGAGGAGGTCGCCCAGGACCTCATGGTCATGATGGCCGCGGGCCACCAGCCGACCGCCGACTGGATCGGCAACTCGCTGCGGCTCATGCTCACCGACGACCGGTTCGCCGCCTCCCTGTCGGGCGGCCGGCACAGCGTCGCCGAGGCCATGAACGAGGTCCTGTGGGAGGACACCCCGACCCAGAACGTCGCGGGCCGCTGGGCCTCGCGCGACACCCACCTCGGCGGACGCCACATCCAGGCGGGCGACCTGCTGCTCCTCGGCATCGCCGCCGCCAACGCCGACCCGCAGGTCCGCACCGACGGCTCCGCGCTGACCGGCGGCAACAACGCCTTCCTCTCCTTCGGCCACGGCGAGCACCGCTGCCCGTTCCCGGCCCAGGAGACCGCCGAGGTCATCGCCCGTACCGGCATCGAGGTGCTGCTCGACCGGCTCCCGGACATCGACCTCGCCGTCCCGGCCGAGCGGCTCACCCGGCGGCCGTCCCCGTGGCTGCGGGGCCTGACCGATCTGCCGGTGATCTTCACACCCACCCCCGCCATCGGAGGCCAGAGATGACCCGGATCGCCCTCGACCCCTTCGTCGCCGACCTCGACGGCGAGAGCGCCCGGCTGCGGGCCGCCGGTCCGCTCGCCGAGGTGGAGCTGCCGGGCGGGGTGCACTGCTACGCGGTCACCCACCACGCCGAGGCGCGGCAGCTGCTCACCGACAGCCGGATCGTGAAGGACATCAACGTCTGGGGCGCCTGGCAGCGCGGCGAGATCCCGCTCGACTGGCCGCTGATCGGCCTCGCCAACCCGGGCCGCTCCATGCTCACGGTCGACGGCGCGGACCACCGTCGGCTGCGCACCCTGGTCGCGCACGCCCTGACCGTGAAGCGGGTGGAGCGGCTGCGCGCCGGCATCGAGGCGCTGACGGCGGCGAGCCTGGACCGGCTGGCCGCGCTGCCGAAGGGCGAACCGGTCGATCTGAAGGCGGAGTTCGCCTACCCGCTGCCGATGAACGTCATCAGCGAGCTGATGGGCGTGGACAGCGGCGACCACCCCCGGCTGAAGGAGCTCTTCGAGAAGTTCTTCTCGACGCAGACGCCGCCGGAGGAGGTCCCGCAGATGATGGCGGACCTCGGCACGCTCTTCACGAAGATCGTCGAGGGCAAGCGGGAGAACCCGGGCGACGACCTCACCAGCGCCCTGATCGCGGCCTCCGAGGACGGCGACCACCTCACCGACGAGGAGATCGTCAACACCCTCCAGCTGATCATCGCGGCCGGTCACGAGACCACGATCAGCCTGATCGTGAACGCGGTCGTCGCGCTCCAGACCCACCCCGAGCAGCGCAGGCGGGTGCTGGACGGCGAGGTGCCGTGGGAGAACGTGATCGAGGAGACCCTGCGCTGGAACACGCCCACCTCGCACCTCCTGATCCGGTTCGCCACCGAGGACGTCCAGGTGGGCGACAAGGTGCTGCCCAAGGGCGAGGCGCTGATCGTCTCCTTCGGCGCGCTCGGCCGCGACGAGGCGCAGCACGGGCCGAGCGCCGGTGACTTCGACGTCACCCGCTCCCCCAACCGCCACATCGCGTTCGGTCACGGCCCGCACATCTGTCCGGGCGCGGCGCTGTCCCGGCTGGAGGCGGGGGTGGCCCTGCCCGCGCTGTACGAGCGGTTCCCGGGACTGGAACTCGCCGTGCCCGCCTCCGAGCTGCGGAACAAGCCGATCGTCACCCAGAACGACCTGCACGACCTGCCGGTGCGTCTGGGCTGACCGGCCCCCTCCCGTACCCCGTCCACCGGCCCTCCCGCACGTCGTCCACGGGCCGGAGTGCGCATCTCATCCCACGGACACGGTCCTCGGCCGTGTCCGTGAGGTACTACGCTCCGGTTCGTGGCCGATATCCAGATTCCCGCTGACATCAAGCCCGCCGACGGACGCTTCGGCGCCGGTCCCTCCAAGGTGCGGACGGAGGCGCTCGACGCCCTGGCCGCCACCGGCACATCCCTTCTCGGCACGTCCCACCGCCAGGCCCCGGTCAAGAACCTGGTCGGCGCGGTGCGGCAGGGCGTGCGCGACCTCTTCTCCCTCCCCGAGGGCTACGAGGTGATCCTGGGCAACGGCGGCTCCACCGCCTTCTGGGACATCGCGACGCACGGGCTCATCGAGACGAAGTCCCAGCACCTGAACTTCGGCGAGTTCTCCTCGAAGTTCGCGAAGGCCGCCAAGCTCGCCCCGTGGCTGGCCGAACCGACCGTGATCTCCTCCGAGCCCGGCACCCACCCGGAGCCGCGGGCCGAGGCGGGCGTGGACGTCTACGCCTTCACGCACAACGAGACCTCGACCGGTGTCGCCGCGCCGATCGAGCGCGTCGCGGGCGCCGACGAGGGCTCCCTGGTCCTGGTGGACGCCACCTCCGGCGCGGGCGGCCTGCCGGTCGACATCACCCAGACGGACGTCTACTACTTCGCCCCGCAGAAGTCCTTCGCCTCCGACGGCGGCCTCTGGATCGGCGTCTTCTCCCCGGCGGCCCTGGAGCGCGCCGCGCGCGTCCACGCCTCGGGCCGGCACGTCCCGGAGTTCTTCTCGCTCCCGACGGCGATCGACAACTCCCTCAAGAACCAGACGTACAACACCCCGGCCCTGGCCACGCTCTTCCTCCTGAACGAGCAGCTGACCTGGCTGAACTCCCAGGGCGGCCTGGACTTCTCGGTCCGTCGCACGGCCACCTCGGCGCGGAACCTGTACGGCTGGGCCGAGGAGTCGAAGTACGCGACCCCGTTCGTCACCGACCCGGCCAAGCGCTCGCAGGTCATCGGCACGATCGACTTCGCGGACGAGATCGACGCCGCCGCCGTCGCCAAGGCCCTGCGCGCCAACGGCATCGTCGACACCGAGCCGTACCGCAAGCTGGGCCGCAACCAGCTGCGCGTGGCGATGTTCCCGGCGATCGACCCGGCGGACGTCCAGGCGCTGACGGCCTGCATCGACTACGTGATCGAGAAGCTGTGACGACGTAGTACCCGTACGAGAAGGGCCCCGCGCGTCAGTGCGGGGCCCTTCTCGTTCATCCGGTCGGGTGGCGGAACGACTTTCGGGCGATTCCCCTCGGACCGTCCTACGATGATGGCCTCGACCTCACCCCTTCAGGAGGCCCGCAATGTCTGCAGCAGCAGTCGAGCACCCCTGTGACGGTGAACCGGAATCGCTGCTCGAAACGGCCAACAGCCTCAGTGAACAGCTCACGGGTTACCGCGTCGAGATCATCGGAGGCGTCATCACCGTGGCCCCACCCCCGGACGGACCGCACGCCAACGCACTGACCACGCTCATGATTCCCTTCCTGGCCGCAGGCCTTCACGGCGAGGAGACCAGAGTCCTCCAGGGAATCGGCCTGTGGCTCCCCGGCGGCCCCGAGGACTACGCCATTTCCGACCTGGCGATCGTCGACGCCGATCTCGACGAGCACCTGATCGAGAACAACTGCTACGACCCCGCCGTCTTCCGTCTCGTCCTGGAGGTCACCTCCAGCAACTACAACAACGACCTGCGCAACAAGGTCGCCGCGTACGCCGAGGCCAAGATCCCGGTGTACGTGATCGTCGACCGCAGGCACGGCCGGGTGCACGTCCTGACGGAGCCCATGGGCGGCGGTTACGACAGTCACCAGGTGTACGCCCCCGGGCAGGAGGTCACGCTGCCCGAGTCGATCGGCGCCCCGGTGACCCTCGACGTCGACGAACTCGTCCGGGCCGGCCGCCCCCGCGGCTGATCAGCCGGACGCCGCCACCAGCACCTCCCGGAGGCGGGCTATGCCCGGGGCCCATTCCTCGTCGCCCGCCTCGTCCCACAGTTCGCGCAGCTCCGAGTCCTCGCCCAGCACCGCGTCGAGGGCCTTCACCGCGAGGGGGCGCAGGTCCGTCGCCAGGGTCGGCAGCGGCTTGTCGGGGCCGTACGCGGTGGTCACCGGTTCGCCCCCGGGGCACTGGGAGGCGACCAGCGCCGCCGCCGCGACGGCGACCGCCCCGTCGTCGCTGTCCAGGTAGTCCGAGGGGGCGATCACCGCCTCCAGAGCCTTGCGGATCACCGCTTCCCGCCCGGCCTCCGGCGCGCCGTCGAGCGTCCCGGAGAAGTCCGCGGCGGTGTCGTTGTCGAAGTGGCCGGTGTCCCAGGTGCCCATGGATCCTCCGTAAGTACTGTTCCCGTGCTTCGTGTGCTTCCGTACGAAGCGCATGCTCGCACGGGCCACTGACAACGGCAGCTCGGCGGCTCGACAGCTCGGTGGATCAGCGGATCAGCGGCTCAGTTGCTGGAACCGCCGCACCGCCAGCGGCAGGAACACGGCGGTCAGTACCAGCGGCCACACCAACGCCATCAGCAGGGCGTGTTCCTCCACCCAGGTACCGCCGCCCGCCACCGGGTTGCCGAAGAGTTCACGGGTCGCCGTGACCGTCGACGAGATCGGGTTCCAGGCGGCGACGGTGCCCAGCCAGCCCGGCATCAGGGAGGGCGCGACCAGGGCGCTGGAGATCATCGTGACCGGGAAGGCGACGGCGTACAGGCCACCCGCCGACTCCGCGTCCGGGACCAGGAGTCCCAGCCAGACACCGACCCAGATCAGGCTGAACCGGAGCAGCAGAAGCAGCCCGAACGCACCGACCGCGGCGGTCGGGCCGCCGTCCGCGCGCCAGCCGATCGCGAGGGCCGTCGCCGCGAGGATCGCCAGTTCGGCGCCGGCGACCAGCAGATCGGCGAGGCCGCGTCCGGCGGAGACCGCGGACGGCGCCATCGGCATGGAGCGGAAACGGTCGACGACGCCCTTGCCGACGTCGGTCACCATGGCCATCGCGGTGTTCATGAACCCCATGGCCATGGTCGTGGCGAACATGCCCGGCATCAGGAACTCCCGGTAGTCGCCGCCTCCGGGCACCTTCATGGCGCTGCCGAAGACGTACCCGTACAGCAGCACGGAGAGGATCGGGAATCCCAACTGCCAGATGATGGCGGTCGGTTGGCGCTGGTAGTGGGTGAGGCTGCGCCGGGTGACGTTCCAGCTGTCGGCGAGCGCCCAGCCGAGTCGGCCGCGGGCGGGGCCGGTCGTGTGCGGTGCGAGGACGGTCATGCCGCCACCTCCTCCCCGATCGTCTTCGCGCGGTGTCCGGTCAGGTTCAGGAACACGTCGTCGAGACTCGGTCTGCGCAGCCCGATGTCCTCGATCTCGACGTGCTCGTCCTGGAGGACGCGCGCGACCTCGGTGAGCGCGGCGACCCGGTCGGCGACCCGGGTGTGGACCCGGCGGGCCTCCTCGTCGCGGACGACGGGGCCGGACCCGGCGACGCGCTCCACGGCCCTGACGACCGCGGGCAGGTCGGCCGGCTCGGCCGCGACGACCTCGATCCGGACGCCCCCCACCCGGTTCTTCAGCCCGTCCGGGGTGTCGTCGGCGATGGCCCGGCCCCGGTCGACGACGGTGATGCGCGAGGCGAGCCGGTCGGCCTCCTCCAGGTACTGGGTGGTGAGCAGCACCGTCGTGCCGTCCGCCACCAACGCCCGCACGCTGTCCCAGACTTCGCCCCGCCCCCGCGGGTCGAGGCCCGTCGTCGGCTCGTCCAGGAACAGCACCCGGGGCGCGAGGATCACCGATGCCGCGAGGTCGAGGCGGCGCCGCATGCCGCCGCTGTACTCCTTGACCCCCCGGTCGGCGGCGTCGCGCAGGTCGAACCGTTCCAGCAGTTCCGCGGCCCGCCGCCGGGCCCGCGCGCCGCCCAGGCGGAAGAGCCGCCCGAACATCTCCAGGTTCTGCCGCCCGGTCAGGACCTCGTCGACGGCGGCGTACTGCCCGGTGAGCCCGATGCTCGCGCGTACGCGCCGGGGTTCGCGCGCCACGTCCAGCCCGGCGACCTCGGCCCGCCCCTCGTCGAACCGCAGCAGCGTCGACAGGGCGCGCACGGCGGTGGTCTTGCCGGCCCCGTTGGGCCCGAGCAGCCCGTGGACGGTGCCGGACCGGACGGCCAGGTCGAATCCGTCGAGAGCCCTCTTCTCCTCGGCGCCCCGCTCGCCGCGGCGCCTGCCCCCGTACCGCTTCACGACCCCCTCGGCACGTACAGCCCATCCGCTCGCACTCATGCCGGAACCCCCTTCAGTCAAGAATTGAGTACACCGTACCCGAATTAGGGTGCACCGTACCCACTTCTTCTCCGGAGTCTTACGCTGAACCCATGACGAAAAGCGTTTCAGCGGGCGGGGCGGACGGCACGGCGACCGGCAGCGGCGACATCGCGCGCAGTCTGGAGCTCCTCTGGGGCACCGGCGACCGTCCCAGTCGCGGCCCCAAACCGGCTCTCACCCTCGGCCGGATCGTCACCGCCGCCGTGGCGATCGCCGACACGGAGGGCCTGGCCGCCCTCTCGATGCGCCGGCTCTCCACCGATCTGGGCACCGGCACGATGTCGCTCTACCGGTACGTCCCCGGCAAGGCCGAGCTGCTCGACCTGATGCTCGACCACGTACTGGGCGAACCCCTGGACGCCGCCCCGGCCGACGAGCCGGCGGACTGGCGCGCCGCCCTCGGCACCATGGCCCGCACCTACCTGGAGCAGCTCGACCGCCACCCCTGGCTGCTCAAGATCAACCAGGCGCGCACGGTCCTCGGTCCCAGCGCCCTTCGGGGTCTCGAACGGGCCCTCGCCGGCATCAGGGGCATGGGGCTGGCCGACCGGGAGCTGATCTCGACGATCATCACGGTCAACAGCTTCGTGGAGGGCATCGCCCGCACCCGGCTCCAGGCCGTCGAGGCGGTGCAGCAGACCGGGCTGGGCGACGACGCCTTCTGGGAGAACCAGCGCCCCTATCTGGAACGGGCCATGGCGAGCGGGGACTATCCGCTGATGGCGGCGCTCGCCGAGGACGCGTTCGGCTACGACGTCGACCACTTCGCGTTCGGCCTGCAACGGCTGATCGACGGCTTCGAGGTGCTCGTCGAGCAACGCGCCCAGCAGTGAACGAGCGGCCCCGCACCGCGCGACCGGCGCCCGTGTACCGGCGCCCGTGCGCCGATGCCCGTGCGCCGATGCCCGCGTGCCAACGCCCGTGCGCCGATGCCCGCGTGCCGACGCCCGTGCGCCGATGGCCGTGTACCGACGCCTGTGCGCCTGCGCCCGTGCGCCTGCGCAGGCCGGCCGGTGATCAGCCCTTCTTCCGCCGCAGTCCTAGGAACACCAGGAAGCCCACCCCCACGAGCACCAGCGTGCCGGTCAGGCTGATGCCCTTCGCGTCACCGGAGCCCCCGTCGGACGAGGCCGACGAGTCGCCGCCCCCGGACGGCTGCTTCCCGTCCTCACCGGCCCTTCCGGTGACCTCCACCCGTTCCACGTCGCTCTGTTCCCCCTCCGAACCGAACATCAGCGCCGAGCCGTCCGCCGTGTACGTCACCGACTCGGCCTGCCGCTGGATCGGGGCCCGTACGGCGCGGTCGGCGCCGAGCCTGCCGTTCTCGAAGACGTAGGCGCGGGCGCTGAAGTAGGAGCGCAGCAGCAGTTCCTTGCCGTCCGGCGAGAACGCCCCGTCCGTCACCCACGGCACCTCCCCCACCCGTTTGAACACGTTGGTGCCGCCGGTGGTCAGCTTCTTCGGGCCCTCGTACAGTCCGCCGCCGTCCTCGTTCTTCGACGCGATGTAGACGCGCCCCGTCCCGGGGTGGACCATCAGCGCCTCGGCGTTGCGCGGGCCGTCGGCGTACTTCACGTCGAACTGGGTGGCCCGGACCGTCGCGTCCTTCAGCTCCTTCGGCTCCGGGAAGCGGTAGATCCAGACGTGGTCCCAGCTGCCGTTCAGGTTGTCGCCGATGTCACCGACGTACAGGTTGCCGTCGGGTCCGAGCGAGATGGCCTCCACGTCGCGCGGCTGCCCCACCCCGCGCAGGGTGATCGTCGCGACGGTCTTCCCGGTGCGGGAGTCGACGGCGTAGACGTACGGCCCGTCGTCGCTGTCGTTGTGCGTCCAGTAGATGCCGGGGTGGGTGCGGCTGGCGGCGAGGCCGCTGGACTCGGTGATCCGGGGGTCCTCGATCGTGAAGCTCCGGTCGGCCCCGTCGTCGGCCACGGCCGGGGCGGGCCCGGCGGCGAGGAGCAGCGCGGCGGCCGCGGAAACAGTCAGGTACGAACGCATGGCCCAAGTGTCCATCGTCACGTCGCAGGTCGGAGTGGCGATCCGCGATGATGACGCCATGCGGTTCACGTTTGTCGGCGATTCCATGACCATCGGCCGCGCCGGCGACTTCACCTGGCGCTACCGGATGTGGCAGCACCTCTCCGCCACCCTCGGCACGCCGTTCGCGATCGTCGGACCGCGCAGCGCGTTGTACGACACGGCGGCGGACGCCCCGGTCGCTCACGAGTACGGCGCGCCGGACTTCCCCGCCGCGGCCCGCGCCCACCTGGCCGGCTGGGGCGAGGGCTGGCTGCACATGGCCCCGGTGATCGCGGACACGGTGGCCGGGCACCGCACGGACGTGCTGCTCGTCTCGCTCGGCCTGATAGACCTCGGGTTCTACACGAACAGCGACCAGACGGCCCTGAACGCCAGGGCGTTCGTCGCGGCGGCCCGTACCGCGAATCCGCACGTCAGGATGGTGTTCATGCCCGTGATACCGAACGTCCGGGCGGAGTCGGACGCCCCGTTCGCCGCCGAGTGCGACCGCTTCAACGAGCTCCTGGCGAAGGCCGTCGCCGATCTCGACGAGCCGAGGTCCCCGATCCTGCTGGCCTCCCGCCCGCCCGGGTACGACATCCACCGGGACACGTACGACGGGACGCACCCCGGCCCCACCGGCGAGCACCTGCTGGCGGGCGCGTTCGCCGACGCGATGCACCAGGCGTGGGGGGTGGGCGGTCCGTACACGGCCCGCCCGTGACCCCCGGCACGTCCCTCTTGTGCGTCCGGGCGGCTCCCGTACGCCCGGTACGGTTCACCGCTGCGTGGGCCGGGCCCTCACGTGCATCCGCTCCCCCTGCCGGCCGAACAGGCTGAGGAACTCCACCGGGTCCGGCCCGGCGCTGGCCCACGCGTGCGGGGTGTGCGTGTCGAACTCGGCGGCCTCGCCCGCGGTGAGCACCAGGTCGTGCTCCCCCAGCAGCAGCCGCAACCGCCCCGCCAGCACGTACAGCCACTCGTACCCCTCGTGCACCCGCTGTTCCAGCGGCCCCGTCGTCCCTCGCCCGCCGGGCAGGATCTGCTTGTACGCGTGCAGCCCGCCGAGGTGCCGGGTGAGCGGTACGAACGTCATGCCGTCACGGGTGAAGGGGCGGAAGTGGACGCGTGGGTCGCCGGTGGCCGGGGCGCCGACGAGTTCGTCCAGCTGCACCCCGTACGCCTTGGCCAGGGGCAGGAGCAGTTCGAGCGTGGGCTTGCGGCCGCCCGACTCCAGGCGGGAGAGGGTGCTGGAGGAGATCCCGGTCGTCTCGCTGAGCCGGGCCAGGGTCGTGCCGCGGTCCCGCCGCAGGGCCCGTAGCCGGGGCCCGACGCCGGTCAGGACGGTCGTGATCTCGTCGTCCGGTCGTTCCGTGTGCTCCGCGCCGCTCGCCATCCCCCCATTATTCGGTTCGCGGCGCGGCGGGTCGTCCGGTTCGCGGCGCGGCGCGGCACGGCGGGTCGTTGTCCGGTTCGCGGCGGGTCAGGACGACAGGATCATGGCCAGCGAGAGCCGGGTCAGTTCGTCGGTCAGCCACGCGGCGTCGACCTGCCGGGGCCGCCGGCCGTGGTGGGCCATGAGCTCGTCCACCGAGTGGTTCAGCACCGTGACGGTGACCGTGTGGTCCCGCGCCACCGCCTCGCCCCGGCGCACGGCGCGCTCGGCCTCGGACGTGAGGAACTCGATCCACATCGCCCGCCAGGTCGCCAGGTGCTTGTCCACCTCCCGGCTCACCCCCAGCACCTCGACGAAGGCCACCCTGGCGGCGCACGGGTCCACGGTGACCGCCTTCACGTAGGCCTCGAAGAGCCGCCGCACCCGTTCCGTCGTGGTGCACTCCTCCATGCCCTCCGCCATCAGGGCGTTCTCGGCCGCACGAATCCCGTGGGTCGCCACCTCGTCGTACAGCGCCATCAGCAGCACCTCCCGGGAGAGGAACTCCTGCTGGAAGACGTGCGTGGGCACCTTCGCCCGAGCGCACAGGTCCTCGACGCTCGTATGCGCGTACCCGTACAGGGCGAACAGCTCGCGCCCCGCCCGCAGGAGTCGGTCCCGTGCCTCCAGAAGCTCCATGGACTGCCCGACCGCACCGTTCCGCTGGTTCGCCATGACACCCACCATCGGTCCTCCTTCGTCGTCCGTACCGCTGCCCCCACTCTCCCCGCTCCGTCGCGCCGTTGGTGACTCCGCCACGCAATCGGACCCGCGCAGGGTGGTCCCTGAGCCAAGTCCGATTACCCATCGAACCGTTGCTGATATGGGGCTTCGAGCAGGCGGCCCGGCCGGGCGGACCTACGATCGCCGTCTGCCGGAAAGACCTGAAAGGAGGTCCCCCGTGGACCGCGACATACGCACGGTGGACGACGTACTGAGGCTGCTGGACGGCCTGTTCGCCCGCGATGCCGACCGCTGGACGGCCGACGCCGGCTCCTGGTGGGACGGCTTCTACGCGGACCGGGACAGGCCGGTGCCGTTCTTCGCGGCGAAGCCGGACGAGAACCTCGTCTCGTACACCGGACGCGGCCTGGTCGCGCCGGGCCGCGCCCTCGAACTGGGCTGCGGGCCGGGCCGCAACGCCCTGCACCTGGCGTCGCTGGGCTTCGAGGTGGACGCCGTGGACCTGTCCGGGGCGGCCATCGCCTGGGCCGAGGACCGCGCCCGCGAGGCCGGGGCCGGGAACGCCGTCCGGTTCCACCACGGCAACGCCTTCGACCTCGCGGCGACGGAGCTGGCCGGGCCGTACGACCTGATCTACGACTCGGGCTGCTTCCACCACCTGCCGCCCCATCGCCGGATCAGTTACCTCGCCCTTCTCGACAACTCCCTCGCCCCCGGCGGCCACTTCGCCCTCAGCTGCTTCGCGGCGAGTGAGGCGGGCGAGGCAAGTGAGGCTGCGGGTGCGGCGAGTGCGGCGAGCGGGGCGAGTGCGGCGAGCGGGGCGGGTGCGGCGGGCGGGGCGAGTCCGGCGAGCATGGGATCCGAGCTCCCCGACGCCGCCTTCTACGAGCGCGGCGGCCTGCAGGGCGGTCTCGCCTACACCCCGGATTCGCTGCGCCGGATCTTCTCCGACCTGACCGAGGTCGAACTGCGCCGGATGCGCGACGAGCCGGCCGACTCCCCGCTCTTCGGCGAACCCTTCCTCTGGACCGCCCTGTTCCGCCGGGACCCCGACAACGACGGCTGACCCGGCCACGGACGGCCGGCCCGTCCGCGCCGGAGACGCGACGCGGCCGGTGGGGCGTGGGCCCCACCGGCCGCGCGGTGTCCGTCCGGTCAGATCTTGCTCGTGCAGATCGCGTTGTACGGGCGCCCCGGGCTCGGGAACAGCTCAAGGGGCTCGGAGCCGGACGGGCACTGCTCGGCCTTCTCCTTCAGGTCGACCACCTTGGTGACGCCGCTGCCCGCACCGGCGCAGGCGACCTCCTTGGCCTGGTCGGTGACGCAGTCGCCCTTCACCAGCTGACCGCCGCCCGCCCCGGCGTCACCGGGGTGGTCGCCGGACAGGTTGCGGCCGCAGATGGTCTTGCTCGGAAGGCCGGTCTTGGCGTCGCCGGAGCTGTAGGACACCTTCACCGAGATGATCGCGTCCGTCCCGGCCGGGCACTGGATGGCGTCGGAGAACATGGAACCTCCCTTGATCTCAAGGGCCTTGATCGTGGCTCCGGACTCGTCGCAGTCCATCGCCTTGTAGCTGTCCTTCACCTCGTTGTCGGGCCCGGCGCAGTCGCCGACCTTCCACTCCCGGGCCGCGTGGGTCCCGTCCTTGGACGAGTCGCTGCACGCGGTGGCGGCGCCCACGAGGAGACCGACGACCAGTACCGCCTTCGAGCAGTCCAGGAGAGCCTTGCGGGTGCCGCGCCGGGCCGGGAGACCGGTGCTGCTGCGGCTGCCGCTCCAAGATCGCGTGCTGCCGTTAACGCTCATGCTGCTCCTTGAGATCTGTGTGTGACGTGCCCCGCACGACTTTCGGCGCGGGCCCGTATGGGGTGGCGCGCGCGTGAGGACGCGAGGAGTGCGCCCCACGGTTCCCGGCATCGGCCGGTTTCCTCGCCGGAAAGCTACAAGTATCCATCGCACAACCGGACTTGTGGAGTTGATTTCTAGAAAAATTTTCCAATTGTGGTGCGATAGGGTGTCGTCATGGCGGACAACGGGACGGCGGGAGCGACGACGAATCCGGCGGGGCGGGGCCACCGTGGCTAAACAACAGCGCGGCGAAGTCACCGTCGACCGGCTCCTGACCGCCGCGCTGGAGGTGTACGCGACGTCCGGCCGGCCGGGGTTCACCGTCACCGCGGTCACCGAGGCCAGCGGCGTCAGCCTCGGCAGCCTCTACCACCACTTCGGGAACTTCGACGGTCTCGCCGCCGCCCTGTACATCCGCTGCATGGAACAGCTCTTCGACGAGATGATCGCCGCGCTGCACCGGGCGCGCACCGCCCGTACCGGGGTCCGGGCCCTGATCGTCGCCTATCTGCGCTTCACCGAGGAGCACCCGGACGCCGCGCTCTTCCTGCACGCCTCCGCCCACTCCGGCTACCTCGCGGCGCACGCGGACGAGATCCGTTCCGCCAAGGCCGCCAAGCTGGCGGTCATCTCGGAGTGGATGCGACCGCGGGTCCTGGCGGGCGAGATCGCCCCGGTGCCGGTGCCCATCCTGGAGGTCCTGGTCATGGGGCCGGTCACCGAGGCCGCGCACCGCTGGCTGGCCAGTACGTACGACATGGACCTCGCGCAGGCCGCACGCATCCTGCCCGACCGGATCTGGCGCTCCCTCCGGCCCGACTGACCTCCCGGCTCGTCAGCCGGTGCGCGGGGGCGGGGCGGTGAACACGACGTCCGCGGCGTGGGCCACGACCTCCAGCTCGCTGCCCAGGGCCCATTCGGCGACCCGGGAGACCGCCGCGGCCGGGACCACGTCGCTGATTCCGGGCGCGGCCGGGATGTCGTGCGTCGCGTGGGCGTCGTGCGGCATGACGACCCGGTACCCCAGCGCCAGTGCCGTACGGGCCGTGGCCTGGACACACATCTCCGACATCACACCGCAGACGGCGAGCGCCCGGACCCCGGAACCGGTCAGCAGGTCTCCCAGCGACGTCCCTTCGAAGCCGTCGTCCCGGGTCTTCCGGATCACGGCCTCCACGGGGGACGGCTCGACGGGGTGGTGCAGCTCCCAGCCGGGCGTACCCGGCTCGTCGCCCGCGCCGGGCGCCCCATCGTTCTGCACATGGACGACGAGCGCCCCGTACCGCCGCGCCCGTGCGATCAGGTCCGCCGTCCGGTCCACGAGCCGGGCGGCGTCGGGCACCGCCCGGTCACCGGTCACGGCGTCGGCCTGGACGTCCACGACGAGCAGGGCTTCCACGGGGGCGGCGGGCGCACGTTTGTTCATGGCGCCATCATGGTCGCCGCCGTCGGACGCCTCCACATGTTTTGGACGCCCGGCGCTCCCGGGCCCGGCCGTCGTCATGATCAAGTACCGCTATTCTCAAAGGCGTTGATGTAACAAGTCCGTGCTGTGAGAAGGTCGGGCCCATGGAGTCGTGGACCCTGACGGACGGCACCGCCCCGGTGTCCGCGGACACGGTGGCGGAAGTGCTCCGGAGCAGGATTGCCGAAGGGAAGCTCGACGCCTGGCTGGAAAGCGCGTCCGGGCGCTCCCTGGCCGTCGTGAGCAACACCGAGCGGGCGATGGTGATGCTGCTCGAACACTCCGGTGACCCGGGCGAGCACGCCACGGACCCCGAGGCCGACGCCGACGGATGGAGCGACGGCTTCGAGCTCTCGAACGGCCAGTCCGACGAGTATCCCGACGCCGACACCGTGCCGCTCGACGAGGCGTTCCGGATCGTCCGCCACATCCTCGCCACCGGCCGGCCACCGGTCGACGCCGCATGGGTGATCGACCGCTGAACACCCCGCCGCGTCAGGGCGTCAGGGCGAACACTCCGTCATCTTCGGCTTGTTCGGCGGATTCTTCCTGTTCAGCAGCGGGGAGAGGTGGTCGGCGTACAGCTTCTCCCAGGACCCGTCGGTCATGATCCTCCTCAGCGCCGAGCACACCTCCTTCTTCAGCCCCTTCTCGTCCGGGTTCATCGCGACGCCGTAGCCCTCCGCGCCCGCGCTGCTGTCCAGCCGTTTCAGTTCGGTGGGGTTGTCCTCGACGAACCCGGCGAGGATGACGTCGTCCGTGCTCACCGCGTAGACCGGCGACCTCCGGTCCAGCAGGTCCCTCACGCACTTGTTGTAGCCGTTCGGGAGCAACTTCGTCATGGTGTACCCGGCCTTGGGCAGCCACCCCTCGTACGTCGAGCCCCTCGCCGTGCACACCTCCAGCTCCTTCTCCTTCAGCACCCTGGAGTCGTCGATCGACACGGCCTTCGCCTTCTTGCGGACCATGAAACTGCGGCTCGCCACGTAGTACGGACCGGCGAACGCGACGCTGTAGTCCGGCGCCTTCGCGTGCTTGCGCTCCTCCGTGATGCTGTAGGTGGCGATGACCAGATCCACATCACCCTTCTGCAGTATCGTGCTCCGGTTCTCGCTGCTCACGGACTCGAAGACGACGTGCTCACGGCTGTACCCCATGTCGTGCGCGATCGCGTAGGCCAGGTCGACCTCGTACCCCCGGTACTTGCCGTTCTTGACCTTCTCGCCCAGGCCGGGCTGGTCGTCCTTGACGCCCACCTTCAGGATCGGATGCGTCCTGCTGTACGGCTCCGGCGCGGGCTCCGACCCCGCCCGGCCGTCCGGGTCCGTCCCGCCGTTCTTCCCCAGCCATTCCACACCGCCCCATACGAGACCGGCCAGCAACGCCGCGCACACCACGCCCACCGCGGCCGTCCGCCGTCCCCGGCCCCCGCCGCCCTGCCCCTTCGGTTCCTGGACGGCGTGCACGGGCGGTACGGGGGGCACGGGCGGTACGGAGACCGGCGCCCGTGGCGGTACGGGCGCGGACGCCCCGTCCCCGTCCCCGTCCCCGCTCTCCTCCGCCGCCTCTGCCTTCGCCTCTTCCTCTGCCCCTGGCCCTGCTTCCGCTTGTTCCCCCGCCTTCACCGGGGGCGGGGCAAAGTCGGGGGCGGAGGGCCGGGGCGCGGCGGTCTCCCGGAGGACGTTCCGCAGCATCTCCTCCGCGGCCTCCGCGCCCAGCCGCTGCCGCGGGTCCTTGTGCATCAGCCGCTCCACGACCTCGGCCAGGGCCCCGCCGTGCTCCATCGGCAGCGGGGCGGACTGACAGACCGCGATCAGGACCTCGTACTCGGTGGCCCGGTCGAACGGGTGCCTGCCCTCGACCATTTCGTACAGCGTGACGCCCAGCGACCACAGGTCGGACGCCGGTGTCGCGGCGCTCTGCTGTGCCGTCTGGCCGAGGAGTTCGGGCGCCAGGTACTTGAACGTGCCGATGAGTTCCCCGGCCCTGGTGAGCGGTATGGCACCGTCGAAGGTCGCGATCCCGAAGTCCGCCAGGATCGCGAAATCGTCCCTGGCGAAAAGGATGTTGGCCGGTTTCACGTCACGGTGGACCACCCGCGCCTCGTGAACGGCCCGCAGCCCGCCCAGCACCTGAAGGCCGATCGCGGCCGTCCGCCGCACCGAGAGCCGCTGTTCCACACGCATCAGGTCCGCGAGCGAACGCGCGTCGAGCAGGTCCATCACGATCCAGACCTGGTTGCCGGACTCGACCCGGTCGTGCACGGCCACCACGTTCTGGTGCCTGATCTTGGCGATGGCCGCGGCCTCGCGCCGCGCCCGGTTCATCATCTGTTCCCGCGTGGCCGCTCCCACGGCGTCCCGGCCGAGCAGCCCCTTCACCGCGACGTGCCGGTCGAGGCGGGTGTCCAGGGCTTCCCAGACCTCGCCCATGCCGCCGCGCCCGAGGCTGTGCAGGAGTTCGTAACGGCCGTCGATCACATGGTGCGGTGCGGGGGTCGCCGTCGCACGGTCCGAGGCCCCGGGGGTCTGCTGCATCTCCGACCACGGCTGCGCGTGCTCGGTCGAGTCGCTCCGGAGATAGTCGTCGGCCCAGCCGTCATCGGGCCTGCGGGAGGAGCCGTCGCCCTGCCCGTCGGCCGAATCACGACCGGCCGTACCCTCGCTGTGCATGCGACCCCCTGTGGACTACATGGAGGCAACAGAGTAGACGCTCGGCCATGTCCGGGACGCTCGGCAGGACTTGTGATTCGGTCACGTCACGGAGCCTTTCCCACCGGCTCCACGCACCGTTCGCCGAACGCCGGATCTACGCGAACCGCTCCCCGCAGCGGCTGCAGAACACCGGCTCCGGATCGTGCGAGAGGCGTCCGCATCCGGGGCAGACGCGGTCCAGCATGCAGGGCGCCTCGCCTCCCTCGGACGGTGCCGGGGACGTGGCGGGCCTCGCGACCCGGGACTCGGTCCGGGACTCGGCCGGGGGCTTGATGGTCAGGCCGGGGCGGCGGCGGTGGACCGTCAGGTAGGCGAGACCGTCCGGACCGGCGGCGAGGGCGCGGCGGGAGGTGCGGGGCAGCCAGACGACCGTGGTCGGGGCCAGGTCCAGTACCTCGCCCACGGTGGTGATCCGGCCGCCGCCCGCGACGACGACGAGCAGGACGTCCAGAACGTCCTCCTGGTGCTCGCCCACCTCGGCGCCCGGCGGAAGGCGCACCAGATTGGCGTCCAACTCGCGTCCCTGATCGGACAGTTGCCACAGCGCACCACGTTCGCCGGGGGTCGCGGTGCGGAGCAGATCGTCGAGTACGGCCAGAACGCGCGGTGCGGGATTCACGCCCCTCAGGTTACGCCCCGGCCGTACGCTGTCCCCTTTGCCCGCGGAAGCCGTCCGCGGGGCCGAGGAGCCGAGGGAGTCACCATGCACCGCGGGCCCGACGAGAAGTACCCGCCGATCGAACCGTACGAGCACGGCATGCTCGATGTGGGCGAGGGCAACCTCGTGTACTGGGAGGTGTGCGGCAACCCGGAGGGCAAGCCCGCGGTCGTCGTGCACGGCGGACCGGGGTCGGGGTGCACCGAGCGGCACCGGCAGCACTTCGACCCGGACCTGTACCGCGTCGTCCTCTTCGACCAGCGGGGCTGCGGGCGTTCCACCCCGCACGCGAGCGACCCGGCCACCGACATGCGGTTCAACACGACCGACCGGCTGATCGCCGACATGGAACGGCTGCGGGTCCGGCTCGGGATCGAGAAGTGGCTGCTGTACGGCGGGTCCTGGGGCTCGACGCTGATCCTCGCGTACGCCGAACGGCATCCGGAGCGGGTCTCGGAGATCGTGATCCCGGCCGTCACCACCACCCGGCGCTCCGAGATCGACTGGCTGTACCGGGGGGTGGGCCAAATCTTCCCCGAGGCGTGGGACCTGTTCCGGGCCGGGGTTCCGGAGGCCGAGGGGGACGCGACGCCGGACGTCCTGGCCGCGTACGCCCGGCGGATGGAGAGCCCCGACCCCGATGTGCGGGAGCGGGCGACGGCCGACTGGTGCGCGTGGGAGGACGCGGTGCTCTCCCAGGAGGCGTACACCGGGCCGCCCCCGTACAGCGGGCGGCCCGGCCGGGCACGGCAGGCGCTGGTGCGGATCTGCTCGCACTACTTCTCGCAGGGTGCCTGGCTGGAGGAGGGGCAGTTGCTCCGGGACGCGGGGCGGCTGGCGGGGATTCCGGGCGTGCTGGTGCACGGCCGGTTCGACCTGGGCGGGCCGCTCGTCACCGCGTGGGAACTGACGAAGGTGTGGCCGGACGCCGAACTGACCGTGATCGACGGCGCCGGGCACCTGGGCGGCGCGGCGACGAGCCGGGCGGTGCTGGCGGCCCTGGACCGGTTCGCGGTCCGGAGGGCTCCGGGGCGTTCCGGGCCCGCGGGAGCCCAGGCTCCGGTTGCCTCCCGCGGGGGTCCGGACACCGCCTGTTGAGCAATCATGTACGGGATGGGCCACAGGAGTTGAGCGGGGGCGACGAATGCGTGGCGAGATTCTCGACGGACGGTACCGGCTGACCGAGCCGATCGGTTCGGGCGGCATGGGCCGGGTGTGGCGGGCGGAGGACGAACGCATCGGCCGGAAGGTCGCGGTGAAGGTCCTCTCCCGGATCGACGAGGACACCTCGGCGACCCGGTTCGCCCGGGAGGCCCGGGTGGTGGGCGGCCTGTCGAGCCCGCACATCGTCACCCTGCACGACTTCGGCGAGGCGCAGGTGGCGGGGGAACGGGTCCTGTACCTCGTCATGGAACACCTTCAGGGGCGTGACCTCGGCGCCGTCCTGGAAAGCCGGAGCCCGGACCTTCCCGAGCCCTCCGAAGCGGTGGGCTGGGCCGTCGAGATCTGCGCGGGTCTGGAGACCGCGCACCGGGCGGGCATCGTCCACCGGGACATCAAGCCCGCCAACATCCTGCTCACCACCTCGGGGACGGTGAAGATCCTCGACTTCGGCATCGCCCGGATGCTGTCGACGGCCGCGGCGGCGACCCGTACCGATCTGACCGGGACCGGGTTCATGATCGGCACGCCCCTGTACATGTCGCCGGAGCAGATCCAGGCGCCCGACGTCCTCGACAGCCGCAGCGACCTGTACTCCCTCGGCTGTCTCCTCTACCACCTGCTCACCGGCCGGCCGCCGTTCACCGGGGCCGGCACGGCCGTGCTGGCCCGGCACCTCGGCAACGTCCCCGAGCCGCCGAGCGCGCACCGGCCCGGTCTCCGGGAGTTCGGCGAACTCGACGCGCTCGTCATGCGGTTGCTCGCCAAGGACCCCGACGAGCGTCCGAAGGACGCGGCGGAGGTCGCCGCTCTCCTGCGCCGGGCGGCCGGATCCGGGCGCGCCGACGACGAGCACACCGGTGACGGGGACGCGGGCACGGGGACGGGCGGGGAAGCGGGGACGGGCGGGGACGCGGGGGCTCCGGCCGGGGGCGCGCACGCATCGCCCGCTCCGGCCGCCGCACCGGTCGTCCCGTCCACGCGCGTCCTGCCGTCCGACAAGTCCCTCCCGCTCGCCACGCAGACCCCGCCGTCGCCCGCCCCGCAGCCCCCTCCCTCCGCCCCGTTCCCCACTGCCCCGGGTCCGTTCCACGGCGCGCCCTACGGATCGTTCCCCGTGCCCAGTCCTGTCCCCGAACGGCTCCGCGTCAGCGGGCGGGACCCGCGCAATGGCTTGTCCTCCCCCGGTTCCGTGGCCGCGACCTGGCTGGCCGGGGCGGGAACGGCGCTGGTCACCTATGTGCTGGCGGTCCTCTTCACCCCGGTCGACTCCCTGAAGGCGCTCCCCCTCTCCGTCGGTGCCTGCCTGGTGGGCATGGCCGCCGCCCGGGGGTTCACGAACGTCTTCGACCCGCTGTCGAAGACGCTCGGCCATCGCATCCTTTCGGCGCTCTGGATCGCCCTGCCCCTCGGGATGGCCGGCCTGGCGATCCAGGAGGCGCTCTCGGAGGAGGACCCCCCGCCCTTCTTCTGGATCGCCCTCGGAGCCAATGTCGCCGCGATGACGGTGGGAGTGCTGATCGCCGACCGGCTCATCACCATGTTCCGCGTCCCGGCCCGCGCGGCCCTGCTCGTCTCGATGAGCGGCTGGGTCAACGGCCTCGGCACCTGGGGGATGCTCGCCTTCCGCACCCCGCTCGGAGCGATCGGCTCACTGGTCGTGGGCTGCGTGGTCTGGCTCGTCACCGCCCTGGGACTCGGCCGGATCCTGGCTCCCGGCGCTCCCCGGACCGGCACGCTTCCAGGCGGGCGCGGGTAGGACCGGGGGTGGAGGACGTACCTCCCCGGAGGTACGTCCCGCCGCTCCGGTCACCACCGCGGGCCGACGTGCCGGGCGGCTCCCCACGCCTACCGTGCGGGGCATGAACAGACGTCACGGCACGACCGCTTCCGCGCTGCTCGGACTCTTCCTGGCCCTCACCCTCCTGGGTACGGGTACTGCCACGGCCGCACCCACGACCACGGCCACCGCACCCGGCGCCACGGCGGCCACGGAGCTCGCCCTGCCGCGGCCCGCGGGTCACCACGCGGTCGGGACACAGACCCTGCACCTGACCGACCACCGGCGCCGCGACCCGTGGGTGCCCTCGGTGGACAGGGAGTTGATGGTGTCGGTGTTCTACCCGGCGTACCGTCCGGCCGGGCCGGGCCGGGGCGGTTCTGCGGCGTACATGACCACGAAGGAGGCCCAACTCCTGCTGGAGGCACGGGGACTCGGAGGCGTCGTCCCCGCCGGGACCGTCGCCGCGACCCGCACCCACGCACGCGTCGACGCCCGCCCCGCCCCCGGCCGCTTCCCGCTGGTGGTGCTCTCGCCGGGCTTCTCGATGCCCCGCGCCACCCTCACGTCCCTGGCGAACGACCTGGCGAGCCGCGGGTACGTCGTCGCCACCGTCGACCACGCGTACGAGTCGGTCGGCACGGCCTTCCCCGGCGGCCGGATGCTCACCTGCGCCGCCTGCGAACGGGTCGACTCGACCGGGGACTACGCGCGCGTGGCCGTGGGGCGGGCGCACGACCTCTCGTTCGTGATCGACCGGCTGACCGGGGAAAGGGGAACGGCTCGGACGGTCCGGGGACGCCCGGCCCTCCCGTACGCCCGAATGGTCGACCCGCGGCGGATCGGGGCGGCGGGTCACTCCGTCGGGGGCGCGGGCGCCGCCGCGCTCATGGCCCGGGACCAGCGGGTGCGGGCCGGCCTGAACCTGGACGGCGGCTTCTTCGCCCCGCTGCCCGAGGACGGCCTGGGCGGGCGCCCGTTCCTGATGATGGGCACCGAGACCACGCACAGCCCCGGCGGGCAGAACGACTGGTCGGCCGCCTGGGCGCGCCTGGACGGCTGGAAGCGCTGGCTGACGGTCTCGGGGGCCGGGCACTTCACCTTCACCGACCTGCCCGTACTGGCCGACCGGCTCGGCCTGGCCGATCCCGCCGTACCGTTGTCGGGGCAGCGGTCCTGGCACCTCACGCGCGACTACCTGACCGCCTTCTTCGACCTCCACCTGCGCGGCACACCGCAGCCGCTGCTGGACGGCCCCGCGGCCGACCGCCCCGAGGTCGTCTTCCGGCAGCCGTGACCGGCCCGGGAGCCCTTGCTTCGAGCGGACTCGAAGGCGTTGGCTGGAGAACCATGGAGTACACACAGCTCGGACGCACCGGACTCAGGGTCAGCCGACTCGTGCTCGGCACGATGAACTTCGGTCCGCACACCGACGAGGCGGACAGCCACGCCATCATGGACGCGGCGCTGGACACGGGCCTGAACTTCTTCGACACGGCGAACGTGTACGGCTGGGGCGAGAACAAGGGCCGTACCGAGGAGATCATCGGCACCTGGTTCGCCAAGGGCGGCGAACGCCGCGACAAGGTGGTCCTGGCCACCAAGATGTACGGGAACATGGGCCCCGACGGCGAGGCCTGGCCCAACCACGACAAGCTCTCCGCCGTGAACATCCGGCGCTCGGTCGAGGCGTCGCTGAAGCGGCTCCGGACGGACCACATCGACCTCTACCAGTTCCACCACGTCGACCGGAACACGCCCTTCGACGAGATCTGGCAGGCGATCGACGTCCTGGTCCAGCAGGGCAAGATCCTCTACGCCGGTTCGTCGAACTTCGCCGGGTACAAGATCGCCCAGGCCAATGAACTGGCCGCCCGGCGCGGCTCGTTGGGCCTGGTCAGCGAGCAGTGCATCTACAACCTGATGGAACGCCGTGCCGAGATGGAGGTCATTCCGGCGGCGCGGGAGTACGGGCTCGGCGTCATCCCGTGGTCCCCGCTGCACGGCGGCCTGCTGGGCGGTGCGATCAGGAAGGAGCGCGAGGGCTCGGCCGGCCGCACGGCCTCCGGCCGCGGCGCGGATGCCCTGCGCGACCCGGAGCAGCGCAAGCAGATCCAGGCGTACGAGGACCTGCTCGACAAGCACGGCCTGGAGCCCGGCGAGGTCGGCCTGGCATGGCTCCTCGCCCAGCCGGGAGTGACGGGTCCGATCATCGGGCCGCGCAACCAGGAGCAGCTGGGTTCGGCGCTGCGGGCGCTGGAACTCGACCTCTCCGCGGAGCTGCTGGCCTCGCTGGACGAGATCTTCCCGGGTCCGGGGCCCTCTCCGGAGGCGTTCGCCTGGTAGGGACCACCCGGGGGCCGGTGGGCCAATGGACCTGATGGCTGCCGCCCGCCCCCGCCGCCGCCTCGTCCTCCCGCTCCGGCGGGGGCGGGGCGGCGGCATCCGTCTTCCCACCCCCGCTCCGTCTTTTTGCCCCCGCTTCCACTTCCCCTCCGCCCCTCAGCTCGCCCCGAGCTCCTTCAGCGTCGAGTCGAGCCAGCTCAGCTCCGCCTCGCTGGTCGCGCGGGCGATCCGCAGCAGGCCCCGGCGGAAGGGGTCGTCGAACGACTCGGCGCCGAGCGGCCGGTCGTCCTCGTAGAAGAAACTGCTCGGCTCCTCCAGGAACGCGAGCCTGCGCCGCAGCACCTCCGCCTGCTCGGCCGGGGACGGCAGGTGGCGCAGGAAGGCGAGGACGGTGAACCAGCGGTTCTCGTCGCTGATGTCCACCTCGTCGGCCTCGCGCAGCCGCCGCAGCAGCTCCTCGCGCCCCGCCCCGGTCAGGGTCAGGGTGTGGCGGGGGGCGGCCCTGGTGCCCGGTTCGGTCCGGCGCTCCAGCCACCCGGCGCGCTCCAGCCGCTTGATCGCCGGATACAGCGTGCCGTCCGCGATGGGCCGGACGTGCCCGGTGAGGTGGGCTACCCGGCGCTTCAGCTCGTAGCCGTGCAGGGGTTGCTCGTACAGAAATCCAAGAATGGCCAGTTCCAGCATGTGCGTATCCTCTCCCGAGGATTTTATACATCGACATCTATGTATAGTCTTCTCGATGGTTTGAGCGGCTCGGGGAGGAGCGGACATGCGCGACGCACAGGTGACGGACGAGGGCGCACGCATCAGGTGGGTGGAACTCCCCGGAGGTACAGGCGGCCCCGGGAGCACCGGCGGCCCCACCCGGGTCTATCTGCACGGGCTCGGCGCCTCCTCCGGCCCGTACTTCGCCGCGAGCGCGACGCACCCCCTGCTGGCCGAGGGCCGGTCGCTGCTCGTCGATCTGCTCGGCTTCGGCATCAGCGACCGCCCCGCGGACTTCGGCTACACCCTGGAGGAGCACGCGGACGCGGTGGCGACGGCGATGGAGACGGCCGGTGCGGAGGGCGCGGACGTGATCGGGCACAGCATGGGCGGCGCGGTGGCCATCGTGCTCGCGGCGCGCCACCCCCGCCTGGTGGGCAGGCTGGTCCTGGTCGACGCCAATCTGGACCCGGTCGCCCCCGTCCGTGACCGGCCGAGCAGCAGCGGCATCGCGGCGTACACGGAGGAGGAGTTCCTGGCCGGCGGCCTGGCCGAGGTGGGCGAGCGGGTGGGCCCGTTCTGGTGGGCGACCATGCGGCTGGCGGGCCCCGAGGCGCTGTACCGCAGTGCGGCGCACCTCGCCCGCGGGACGACGCCGACGATGCGGGAAATCCTGCTGGGCCTGCGGATTCCGCGTACGTTCCTGCGCCCGTCGGCCGACGGACCGCTGCCCGGCGAGGCCGCCCTCGTCGAGCACGGGGTACGCGTCGTGGCGGTCCCGGACTGCGGGCACAACATCATGCTGGACAACCCGGAGGCGTTCGCCCGGGAGACCGCGTCGGCCCTCGCTCCCCGAAGGCTCACCGCCTGAGGGGAGACGGGTGTGCCGCCGGACCCGTCGTCGCGCCCGGCCCCGCCCATGGCCCGTGGGCCGCACCACGACGGGCCCGCCGCGTCACGCTCCGGCCGCGGCCGCCACGGCGACGACGACGAACATCAGCACGAGCACGGCCGCCATGACGCGGTTTCTGGTCTTCGGATCCACCCTTCGAGCGTAACCGCAGCCCTCAGCTTCCCAGCGACCAGGATCCGACCACCTCGTACCGGGGCTGCTCCCCCCGCACTCCGGCGACCGGCAGGTTGCTGCGTACGAGAGACAGCTCCTCGACCTCCCACGGGGTGCCCTCGAAGCCTTTGAGCGCGTCGGTCCAGGGGCGCAGGTCCAGCTCGGCGCGGCGACTGCGGGCGAGGGTGAGGTGCGGGGTGTAGCGGCGGTGCTCCTCCATGGGGATGCCGGTGCGGCGGGCGGCGGCCTCGGCGCGTTCGGCGAGGAGCCGCAGCATGTCGAGCGAGCCCGCGGCGCCCGCCCAGAGCGCCCGCCCGCCGAACCGCCCGGCGCCGTGGATGCGCAGCGGGAAGGGGTCGGTGCGGTGCGCGGCCCGCGCGAGGCGCTCGCCCAGTTCGGGCAGCAGCTCCTCGTCCACGGACCCGAGGAAGGCGAGTGTGAAGTGCCAGCCGGGCACCCCGGTCCAGCGAAGACCCCTGGCACCGGGAAGCGTGTGCAGCGGGGCGACGGCACTGCGCAGTTCCTCGACCGCGGAAGCGGGCGGCAGCACGGCGACGAAGAGTCTGAGACGGCTCATGCGCCGAGTGTCGCACCGTCCCGGCGTGTCCAGGTCTCCGTACGTCTCGTTGTACTACGTGGCTGCCCGCGCCCGCACGGCAGCGGGGAGGAGCGGCACGACGACCGTCGTGGAGACCGACAGGATCGAGATGGCCGACAGCAGCGACGAGCGCACTCCGGACATGATGTTCGAGCGGCTTGAGCCCACCCCCGAGGGATTCAAGGTCGAGATCGTCGAGGGGAACATCTACATGTCGTCGCAACGGGACACCCACGGGGAGGTCGTCTTCGACATCGTCGAGCAACTCCGTGCCAGGTACCCGTAAAAGCGGCTGAAGTCCGACGTGCGTATCGACTTTCCGGGACGTCTCAATGGTTTCGCCTCCGACGTCGTGGCCCTGTCCGAGGAGGCCACCAAGGACTCCAACGGCCGCTGGCGCTACCAGGACATCGAGTTCGTCGCCGAGGTGATCTCCAAGGACACCGCCGCCAACGACTACGGGTCGAAGAAGGCCACCTGCGCCACCGCCGGTGTGCCCGGGTACCTCATCGTCGACCCGTACACCGGCACGTGGCACCTCCACACGCTCCCGAAGGAGGACGAGTACCGCAGCGTGCTGAGCCTCGACTTCGGCGCCCCGGTCGGTCTCACCTCGACCGTGGTCGGCCTCGTCCTGGAGACCGGCGACTTCCCCCGCGACTGACGCGCCCCGGAACACATGGCACGGCCCCGGCCGGTGAGTACCGGTCGGGGCCTTGTCATGCGTCTCGTCGGACGGCGCTCACGCCGCCGTGGCCAGCTCCTCGCGCGGGACGAACCGGACGTGCGGGCGGCCCGGTCGCAGGTCGAGGCGGAGGCGGAGGCCGCCGACGCGGGCCAGCACGAGGCCGACGCCGAGCGCGGCCACCAGCGAGAACGCGCCGCCGACCGCCATGCCCGTACGGACCCCGTAGGCGTCGCTGATCCAGCCGACGATCGGGGCGCCCACCGGCGTACCACCGGCGAAGACCATCATGTACAGGCTCATCACCCGGCCGCGCATGGCCGGGTCGGCGGCCATCTGGACGCTCGTGTTCGCGCTGATGTTGGTCGTCAGGCCGATCATGCCGATCGGGACCAGCAGGATCGCGAAGAGCCAGACGGACGGCGACAGGGACGCGACGATCTCCAGCAGACCGAACGCCGTGCCCGCGGCCACCAGCATCCGCAGCCGCGAGGAGCGGCGGCGGGCGGCGAGCAGGGCACCGGCCAGGGAGCCGGCCGCCATGAGGATGTTGAACAGCGAGTACATCCCGGCGCCGCCGTGGAAGATCTCGTCCGCGAAGGCGGTGAGCCAGATCGGGAAGTTGAAGCCGAACGTGCCGACGAAGCCGACCAGGACGATCGGCCAGATCAGCTCGGGGCGCCCGGAGACGTAGCGCAGGCCCTCGCGCAGCTGCCCCTTGGCGCGGGGCACGACGGTGGTCTTGTGCAGCTCGTTCGTACGCATCATCAGCAGGCCGACGAGCGGGGCCGCGAAGGACAGGCCGTTGAACATGAAGGCCCAGCCGCTGCCGACCGTGGTGATCAGGACACCCGCGACGGCGGGGCCGATGAGCCGGGCGGACTGGAAGTTGGCCGAGTTGAGGCTGACCGCGTTCCGCAGCTGGGCGGGGCCGACCATCTCGGACACGAAGGACTGGCGGGCCGGGTTGTCGACCACCGTCACCATGCCGAGCAGGAAGGCGATGAGGTAGACGTGCCACACCTGGACGACGCCGGAGAGGGTGAGGACCGCCAGGGCGATCCCGCACAGGCCGAGCGCCGCCTGGCTGAACAGAAGGAGCTTCCGCTTCGGGAAGCGGTCCGCGATGACACCGCCGTACAGACCGAAGAGGAGCATCGGGAGGAACTGGAGGGCCGTGGTGATACCGACGGCGGCGGCGGACCCGGTGAGGCTCAGGACGAGCCAGTCCTGCGTGATGCGGGACATCCAGGTACCGGTGTTGGAGATCACGGCGCCCGTGGCGAACAGGCGGTAGTTGCGTATCTTCAGCGACGAGAAGGTCCCGCCGGGCTTGCTCTCGTGGGTGGAAGTCGGTGCGGGGGCGGAGTCTGCTCCGGATCCCGTACTCAAAAGGGTTCGCCTCCTCGGACGTATACGTTTCGCCGACTGACGAGGTGCGGCGGTGCGGGCGGTGCGCCGGCCCGGGGCCGGCGCGGTCCGCCCCGCCCCGCTACAGGTGGGCGAGCTTCTCCAGCACGGGCGCCGCCTTGCGCAGCGTCTCCCACTCGTCCTCGTCCAGACCCTCGGCCAGGGAGGTCAGCCAGGCGTTCCGTTTGGAACGGCTCTCTTCGAGCATGGCTTCCGCCTGCTCGGTCTGGCTGACCACCTTCTGGCGACGGTCGTCGGGGTGCGGTTCCAGTCTGACCAGCCCCTTCGCCTCCAGCAGCGCGACGATTCGGGTCATCGACGGAGGCTGCACGTGCTCCTTGCGGGCCAGCTCGCCGGGTGTGGCGGAGCCGCACCGCGCGAGTGTGCCGAGCACCGACATCTCGGTGGGGCTCAGCGACTCGTCGACGCGCTGGTGCTTGAGGCGCCGACTGAGCAGCATCACGGCGGAGCGGAGGGAGCTCACGGCGGCGGCGTTTTCGCCGTCGTGGATCAGGTCAGGCATGTTTATTAGCGTAACTCATTACCCAACCTAAAGACCATTCGTGTTACACGCGCGCGGGGCACTTCGCCCAATTGCTCACCCGAACGAGTGAGTCGGATCCGGAAAGTGACGTGAAACGACGCCTCGGGCCGTAACCCTGCTTGCCATGGGATCGACTGTGCTCAGCCTGCGGATAGACGGTGAGCTGCTCGACCGGCTCCGGCAGCATGCCGCGAAACGCGGAATGAGCGTCCAGGACTATGTCGTCCGGACGCTCATTCGCGATGACTTCGACGAGCGCTTCAAGGCGGCCGTCGACGAGACGGAGAAGTTCTACGGGTCGGAGGGAACCCCGGTGGCCGGTACCGCGGAGGTCAGGGCCGAAGAGGTCACGTGAGGCCGAGGGCCGGCATCGCGTAGTAGAAGACGAAGACCGCCGAGACCACGTACATGGGCACCGGCACCTCGCGCCAGCGCCCGGCCGCCACCCGCAGCACGCAGAAGGCGATGAAGCCGATGCCGATGCCGTTGGTGATCGAGTACGTGAACGGCATCATCAGCATGGCGAGGAAGGCCGGGATGGCGAGCGTGTAGTCGCTCCAGTCGATGTCCCGCACCGAGCCCGAGATGATCAGGAAGCCCACCGCCAGCAGCGCGGGGGTGGCCGCCTGCGACGGGACCATGGTCGCCAGGGGCGTCAGGAACAGCGCCACCGTGAACAGCGCACCCGTCACGATGCTCGCGAGGCCGGTGCGGGCGCCCTCGCCGACCCCCGCCGTGGACTCCACGAAGCAGGTCGTGGCGGAGGAGGAGCTCGCACCGCCCGCGGCGACCGCGATGCCGTCCACGAACAGCACCTTGTTGATGCCGGGGAAGTTGCCCTCCGGGTCGGTCAGCTTCGCCTCGTCGCCCACGCCGAGGATGGTGCCCATCGCGTCGAAGAAGCAGGACAGCAGCACGGTGAAGACGAACAGGACGCCCGTGAGCACGCCGACCTTGCTGAAGCCGCCGAACACACTGACCTGACCGACCAGCCCGAAGTCCGGGGTGGCGAGCGGGTTGCCCGGCCACTTCGGGACGGTCAGACCCCACGCCTCGGACGGCAGGCCGGCGACGGCGTCGATGATCAGCGCGAGGACCGTCATCGCGACGATGGAGATCAGGATCGCGCCCGGCACCTTGCGGGTGAGCAGCGCGAGGGTGAGCAGCGTGCCGATGATGAAGACGAGGACCGGCCAGCCGTGGAGGTGTCCGTTGCCGCCGAGCTGGAGCGGCACGGTGGTGTGCGCGGCGTCCGGCATGCGGGAGACGAAGCCCGAGTCGACCAGACCGATCAGCAGGATGAACAGGCCGATGCCGATCGCGATGCCCTTGCGGAGCGAGGTCGGCACGGCGTGCATGACGCGTTCCCGCAGACCGGTCGCGACCAGCAGCATCACCACGAAGCCCGCGAGGACGACCATGCCCATCGCGTCCGGCCAGCTCATCCGGGGGGCGAGCTGGAGCGCCACGACGGTGTTGACGCCGAGGCCCGCGGCCAGCGCGATCGGCACATTGCCGATGACGCCCATCAGGAGCGTGGAGAACGCGGCGGTCAGCACGGTGGCGGTGACCAGCTGGCCACCGTCGAGCTGGTGCCCGTACATGTCCTTCGCGCTGCCGAGGATGATCGGGTTCAGCACGATGATGTACGCCATCGCGAAGAACGTGGCGAATCCTCCGCGGATCTCGCGCGCGACCGACGACCCCCGCTCGGAGATCTTGAAGAAACGATCCAGCCCACCGTGCGGCTGTTGGGCCGAAGGCTGCTTGGAGTCGACCGGAGCGGTGGCCGAGGGGGACATGTATGACCTCAGACGTACAGAGAGGGGGGTTAAATATGGTCAGCTTTGGACTTTCGCATGAATAAATCGAGACAGTCTTAAGCGGATTCAGTATGAATACATAAGACAAAGATCGCTATCTCCGCGCGTAGACCCTTGGGCCACCGGGCCGCCCGGAGGTCCGGGAGGGACCGGCCGGAGGGCTGGGAGGGACCGGCCGGAGGTCCGGGAGGGCCCCATACACTGAGCCCATGGCGAAGTGGACACCGAAGCACGAGGCACCCGAGCCCCTGGAGGGGCCCGTCGTCGCCACCATCACCGGCGGCACGATCCTCTGGTTCGTCCTCTTCCTGGTCCAGCTTCCGTTCTACAACTGGTTCGACGACCACGGCCACCTGTGGTGGCTGTGGACCTGCCTGGCCGGTGCGGGACTCGGGCTGATCGGCATCTGGTACGTGCGGGGGCGCGACGCGGCGATCAAGCGGGCCGCCGCCGCGGCCACCGCCGACCGGGACGACGCCGCCGACCACGCCACCTCCTGAGACCCGCGGGGTCGCCCGGGAGCCGCGTCGCCTCCCGGGACCCGCGGCGCACACGGGCCCGTTGCCGGACGGCTGCCGCCAGGTTCTTCGTCCACCCACGGGACCATCCCCCTCCTCCCCCGGTCTGATCTTCGTACCCCTCGGTGGGTGAACCAGACCATCCCCCCGTACCGTCGGAACCATGACGCACCGGGCACCCAATTCCTTCGGCGAGCAGCCTCCCGAGACGACCGGCTCGGCCGGCTCCGCCGGACCCCCCGGCCCCTCCGGTTCCACCGGCTCCACCAGTCCGGCGATGATCGACGCCGGGGCCGAGCTCGACCCGGTCCACCCGATGGACCTTCCCGGCCCGGCCGTGAACACCCGCGGTCTGACGGCCGCCGAGGTGGCCGAGCGGATCGCCCGCGGCGAGGTCAACGACGTACCGGTCCGCTCGTCCCGCTCGCTGCGCGAGATCGTCCGCGCCAACGTCTTCACCCGGTTCAACCTGATCATCGGCGTGCTCTGGGCGATCATGCTGTTCGTCGCGCCGATCCAGGACAGCCTCTTCGGCTTCGTGATCGTCGCCAACACCGGCATCGGCATCATCCAGGAGTGGCGGGCCAAGAAGACCCTGGACAGTCTCGCGGTCATCGGCGAGGCCAAACCCACGGTGCGGCGCGACGGGGTCGCCGCCGAGATCTCCACCTCCGAGATCGTCCTCGGCGACCTCGTCGAGCTGGGCCCCGGCGACAAGGTCGTGGTGGACGGCACGGTCGCCGAGGCCGACGGCCTGGAGGTCGACGAGTCGCTGCTGACCGGCGAGGCCGACCCGGTGCTGAAGCACCCCGGCGATCCGGTGATGTCCGGCAGCTTCGTCGTCGCGGGCGGCGGCGCCTTCACCGCCACCAAGGTCGGCCGCGAGGCCTACGCCGCGCAGCTGGCCGAGGAGGCGTCCCGCTTCACCCTCGTCCAGTCCGAGCTGCGCAGTGGCATCTCCACGATCCTGAAGTACGTCACCTGGATGATGGTGCCGACCGCGATCGGCCTGGTGATCAGCCAGCTCGTCGTCAAGAACAACGACTTCAAGGGGTCGATCGCCCGGACCGTCGGCGGCATCGTGCCGATGATCCCGGAGGGGCTCGTGCTGCTCACCTCGGTCGCCTTCGCGATCGGGGTCGTACGGCTCGGCCGCAAGCAGTGCCTGGTGCAGGAGCTGCCCGCCATCGAGGGGCTGGCCCGGGTCGACGTGGTCTGCCTGGACAAGACCGGCACCCTCACCGAGGGCGGCATGGACGTCACCGAGGTCCGCGCGCTCGGCGAAGCGGACCGGGCCCAGCTGGAACGCGTCCTGGGCGCCCTCGGCTCGTCCGATCCCCGGCCCAACGCCAGCCTGCAGGCCATCGCCGACGCCTACCCGGACGGCGCGGGGTGGCGGTGCACGCAGACGCTGCCGTTCTCCTCGGCCCGCAAGTACAGCGGCGCCGCGTTCGACGAGGGCGACGGCCGGGAGTCGTCCTGGCTGCTCGGCGCCCCCGACGTGCTGCTGCCCGAGCAGGACCCGGCGCTCGCCGAGATCGAGCAGCTCAACGAGCAGGGCCTGCGGGTGCTGCTGCTGGCCCGCGCGCAGGGCGGACTCGAAGGGAGCGGCGCCACCGAGGGGGCCGTGCCGAGCGCGCTGGTCGTCCTGGAGCAGCGGCTGCGGCCCGACGCCGGGGAGACCCTGGCCTACTTCGCGGACCAGCGGGTCGCCACGAAGGTCATCTCCGGCGACAACGCGGTCTCGGTCGGCGCGGTCGCCGGGAAGCTGGGCCTGCCGGGCGCCGAGCACACCCTGGACGCGCGCCGGATGCCCACCGACCCCGACGAGATGGCCACGGCCATGGAGGAGAACGCGGTCTTCGGCCGGGTCACCCCGCAGCAGAAGCGGGACATGGTCGCCGCCCTCCAGTCCCGCGGCCACACCGTCGCCATGACCGGCGACGGCGTCAACGACGTCCTGGCGCTGAAGGACGCCGACATCGGCGTCTCCATGGGGTCGGGCTCCGAGGCGACCCGGGCCGTCGCCCAGATCGTGCTGCTGAACAACAGCTTCGCGACGCTGCCGTCCGTCGTCGCCGAGGGCCGCCGGGTGATCGGCAACATCACCCGGGTCGCCACCCTGTTCCTGACCAAGACCGTCTACTCGGTGCTGCTGGCGATCCTGGTGGTCTGCACGCAGGTCGACTACCCGTTCCTGCCGCGCCACCTGACCCTGCTGTCGACGCTGACGATCGGTGTCCCGGCGTTCTTCCTGGCCCTCGCCCCCAACAAGGAACGGGCGCATCCGCACTTCGTGCGCCGGGTCATGCGGTACGCGATCCCCTCGGGCGTCGTCGCGGCGGCCGCCACCTTCGTGACGTATCTGCTCGCCCGGCACCACTACACCGGACCGGGCTCCCTGGAGGCGGAGACCAGCGCGGCCACGCTCACGCTGTTCCTGGTCTCGATGTGGGTCCTGGCCATCATCGCCCGCCCGTACACCTGGTGGCGGATCTGCCTGGTGGCGGCGATGGGGCTGGCGTTCCTGATCGTGCTGGCCGTGCCGTGGCTGCAGGAATTCTTCGCGCTGAAGCTGGTGGGGACGACGATGCCGTGGACCGCGGTGGGCATCTCGGTGGTGGCGGCGGTCGTCCTGGAGTACGCCTGGCGGCTGATCGGCCGACGCTTCCCGTCGTAACGCCGACGCCGAAGCCGACACCCGCCGTCCCCAGCACGGCACGGGGCGGGGCGGGGCGACGAGGCAGCGGGGCGGGGACGGCTTCGGCGCCGTCCCCGCCCCGCGTCACTTCGACGTCACTTCACGTCTCGGTGTCACCTCACGTCGACGAAGTCGCCCGCGGTGGTGATGGCCGAGGTGGTGGACGTACCGGCGAAGCTGTAGCGCCAGTAGCCGTCGACCGAGGCCGTGACCGTGGTCTTCAGGTTCCCGGTGCTGTTCGTCTTGACCGTCTTGATCGTGGTGTACGTCGAGCTGGTCTTCTTGCGGAACTGCAGCTTCACCGCCTGGCCGGTGTAGCCGTGGTACTTGTAGTCCTCCCAGTTGGCCCGCGAGAGCTTCCCGGTGACCGTGATCGTCCCGCCCTTCTTCACCGGCTCCGGCGCGGCGTTGACCGTCAGCCGCGACAGCCGCTGGACCTTCGCCGTGCTGTAGAAGTCGGTGTAGGCGATGTCGGTCTGGTTACCGGCGAGCGCGCCTGCGGAGACGTGCCAGGTGCCGGCCAGGGAGTTCTTGTACAGGTCGTAGCGCGGGTCGATCGTGAACGTCAGCTTGCAGGTCGAGGTCGTCGCGTTGATCTTGGTGCACTTCGACACGTCCTCGTTCGGCAGGATCGCGCCGTCGATGGTGTCCGGCGACGTCGGGTTCGTGCCGTGCCACAGGTCGGCGTAGGCGTCGACGACACCGGACGGGTGCGAGGCCGTGACCGAGATGGAGATCGTCTTCGTGGCGGTGGTGCCCAGGACGATGTTCTTGCCGCCGTTGACGACGACCTTGGAGATGACGGGTTCCGACACGTCGGCGGCGGCCACGGACGCCTTCGCGGCGCTCCGGGCGGTGATGCCGAACGCCTCGGCACCCGACGTCGGCTTGTTCAGGTTCGATGCGGAGTGGTCGCCCGCCTGGGCGACCGGAACAGCCAGAGCAGACAGGGCCAGCGCGCCGGAAACGGCAGCGACAGTGGCGCGAATACGCATGTGCTTCCCCAGTGGAGAAAGAGCTCCGCGGGCACGTGATGTGCTCCGGGCGGAGCTGGTTCGGTCTGTAGAGCCTGCTGACTCGACAGACCAGACCAGTGACACATGTGAAGGGTTGTACGCAGCATTGAATTTCTTGCGAAGATCCATTCTGGGTGCCCGTGACGGCCGTCGGCCGGGCCGATCGCCCCTCGGCGGCGGTCCGTGTTGACCGCATCGGGCCGGCCCGTGGGCGCATCGGCCGCACCGGGCCGGTCCGTGGGCGCATCGGCCGCACCGGGCCGGTCCGTGGGCGTCGGTCCGTGGGTGCCGGTCCGTGGGCGTCGGCCCGTCGGTGCACCGGTCGTCAGTCGAACCAGCGGTCCCGGGCCAGTTCCTCCGTGCGGGACGGGTCCTCCAGCAGCGCCGCCACCTCGAAGCGGCGCGGCCACTGCCCCGCCGCCCAGGCCAGCCCCGCCGCGACGCCCTCCAGCGTGGCGGCGTGCACGGTCCCGTCGGGGGTGCGGCGCCAGTCCAGTTCGACGCCGCCCGCGCGCAGTTCGCCGTGCTCGACGTACACCTCCGGCGTGCCCGCGCCGAGCAGCACCCGCACCGATTCCGGTACGCGGTGCTCCTCGCCCTCCGTCGTCACCTCCGCCTCGACGCTGTCACCGAGCCGCCGCACCTGGAACAGCTCGGCGAGTTCGGCCGCGCGCGTCGGGGCGACCGGCAGCAGCGGGAGTCCGGCGGCGAGCGGCAGCAGGTCGGGGGCGTCCGCGATCACGGCGTCCGCCGCGTCCACGACCCGCACCTCGCCGTCCACCACGGCCCGCAACTCGTCGGGCAGCGTGACCTGTTCGGGGTCGAGGTCGGCCAGGGCCGTGTACAGGGAGTGCAGTTGTACGGGGTCGACCGGGCGTTCCTCGTCCGCGAGCCGGCCGAGGAGTTCGGCGGCGCCGCCCGGCTCGTCGAGCAGGGCGGCCACGGACGTCCGCACGCCGAGGGCGCGCAGCACCTGGGCGTCGTCGAAGCCGGTCGCGTCGGCGGAGTCGTACAGCCCGGCGAGCCGCGGGTCGCCGCCCGCGGCTCGCAGCCCGGCGGGGCGGCGGCCGTCGAGCACCGGGTGGCCGCGCAGCCACCAGGCGGTGTACGGGCGCACGGACCGGGTGGTGCCGTCGGGGAGCAGCACCCGCACCGGCTGGGTCAGGGCGTCGCGCAGCGGCGGCTGCGCGAGCATGGCGAGCACCTGCGGCCAGGCGTCGTCGTCGACGAGGTCGAGGTCGCGGACGGCGACGAGTTCGGTGGCGACCGGCGGCACCGGGGTGTCGGGCAGCTGGTCGAGGACGTCCTCGCACCACACGTCGACGGCGTCGAGCAGACCGGCGTCGTCGGGTTCGGCGAAGTCGCCGTCGCGCGGCTCCAGTTCGTCCGGGTCCAGGACGACGTCGGTGGCCCGTACGAGGGCGAAGCCGGCCAGCACGCCGCAGGCGGTGAGCGGCTGTTCGCCCCAGCGGTCGGCCAGTTCCCGGTCGACCAGGGCCAGTTCGCCCTCCCGCATGACGGTCGCGAAGGGGCTGTCCGGCAGTACGAGTTCACCGGCCGGGGCCGGTTCGCCGTCCTCGTCGGGGAGGGCGAGCGCGCCGAGCCAGGGTTCGTCGCCGGGGGCCAGTTCGGCGTCCCGTACGAGGGTGAGGACGGTCTCGGCGAGTTCGTCGACGTCCAGCGCGTCCTCGTCCCAGATCTCGCCCGCGTCCAGCGATCCGGCGACGGCGGCCCGCACCTGCGGGGTCGTCAGCACGGCGCGCGGGGTGGCGGGCAGGGCGCCCAGCTTCTCCAGCAGCGGGTGGGCGGCGTCCGGGTGGGCGACCTTCAGCCCGAGCCGGGCGAGGCGGTCCAGGACGGGGCCCGTGAGCGCGTCCGGGAGCGGGAGGAGGACCTGGCGGGGGCCGATCGTGGTGCGGGGCACGGGCGAGGGCCCGGCCTCCGCCGCGCCGGGCACACCGCTCTCCGCCGCCCCGGCCGCCTCTGCAGCCTCCACCGCTTCGAAGTCCGTCGCCCCGGCCGCTCCTGGGGTTCCGGCCAGCGGTACGGGCAAGCCGGAGAGGCGGTCCGGATCGATGCCGGACAGGCTGTCGTAGAGCCGCCGCCACCAGCGGGGTTCGCGCTCCAGGCCGGCCAGCCGGTCGATCGCCTCGGTCAGCGGGACCCGGGCGATGGAGAGCGTGCGCAGTTCGCTGCGGCGTTCCAGCCCGGCGGGCAGCAGGCACGGCAGGACCTCGGCGAGCACCCGTACGGTTTCGGCGCCGGCCCCTTCCAGGACCTCGGCCTCGATGGGCCGCAGGGCGGTGGTGGCCGTGGGGTCGCCGATGTCCTCCGTCCGCTCCTCCCAGCCGTCCCAGCGGCCCGCGTCGACGGTGGTGTCGCGCGGGACGGCGGGGGCCAGGAACGCGACGCGCGGCAGCCGTTCCAGGATCGCGCCGCGCAGGGCGCCGTCCAGTTCGCCCTTGCCGAGCGGGCCCGGTACGAGGTCGATGGTGTCGGGGGACAGCGGCTGCCAGCCCGCGAGCAGTTCGGCGTACGCGTCGGCGGCGCGCTGCACCAGGAAGTCGGTGAGCGGCCCCGGCGCGAAGTGGCGGCGGCTGGTGTCGAGCGGCAGCGACGCGATGAACAGGGCGGGGATGCCGAGGGGCTCGTCGGTGGGGGTCGGGGCGTGGACGACGGGAGCGGTGCGGGGGCGTGCCGGGGCGCCCTCCGCGTCCACCGGGACCGCCCAGGTGACCGACCAGTGCGGGCGCAGCCGTTCCTCGCGGGGCCGGTCGGCGAGGAGGGCCGGTTCGACGGCGCCGTGGTGGGTGACGGCGCGCCAGCGGGTCGTGCCGTGCGCGGAGTCCTCGACGTGGACGTACGGGCCGCGCTGCGAGCGGCGCAGCGTCCGTACGGCCGCCGGGGTCTCGATCACGACCTCGTCGAGGCCGCGCAGGGTGAGGAGCAGTGCGTCGTCGACCGCGTCGAGCAGTCTGACGACGAGGTCCTCGGCGCCGCCGTCGCGCAGCGGGAGGACCACGACGGTGTCGTAGCCGTCGGGTGCGGTGCCCTCGGCGGGCAGCGGGAGCCGCAGCAGGGGTACGTGGCCGTCGCGGCGGCGGAGTTCGTCGCCGAGGCCGGGGCTGGCGGCGGCCGTGCGTGCGGCGAGGTCACGGGCCTCGGCGAGCGACCAGCGGACGCCGCCGTGCCGGCCGACCACGGCGGGCTCGTCGCTCACCGCGAGCACGGCGGCGAACCCGACGCCGAACCGGCCGACGGCCCCCTCGTGGCCCTCGCGCTTGGCGGAGGCGCGCAGGGTGGAGAGGGACTCCACGCCGGTGGCGTCGAGGGGCGCACCGGTGTTGGCGGCGGCGAGGACCGCGGGGGTGCCCCCGGTCGCCGGGTGCAGGGTGAGGCGGAGCCGGCCGGGGACCCGGGCACGGGCGGCGGCGTCGGCGGCGTTCTGGGCCAGCTCGACGACGAGGCGGTCACGGTAGCCGCCGAGCGCGAGGTCCTCCTCGGCGTTGGCGTCCTCGCGGAACCTGGCGGGGCCGGCGCCCCAGGCGTCGAGCACCCCGCGGCGCAGCCGTGCGGTCCCGAACGGATCGGCCCCTTCGGTCGCATTCATGCTCACGCTCTGACTCCGCTCTTCTTCGGTTACGCGTTGCCCGTGCCGCCAAGTGTGCGCCCGAAGGTACCGGGTCCTCTCGTCGGGCGGGGGCCGCCGAACAGCGCATCGGCCGGTTCGGGGCCTCGGGCTGCGCACCCGGCTCCGCCTCCGGGCAGGAGGTTGCCGGGCAGGCGGAAAATCTCCCGGCCGAGCGAAGAGTCCCCGGACGAGCGGCACGATCAGGCCCGTCCGGCGATCGAGGACGGAACCGGTGCCCCGCCGGACCCGATGCCCCTCGTGTCACGGCGGCCCCGGGAAGCCCCGGCCGAGCGGCATCCCGCTCAAGCCCGTCCGGCGTCTGAGGACGGAGGCCGGTCCGCCGGAACAGCCCGCACCCCGCAGCCGCGGGAAACCCCACCGTCCCCGGCCGCCGCCTACGAGTGGCCGAGGTCCTCCGTCGGCTCGTCCGGCTCCGCCGGGACCGAGCCGGAGTCCCGGGCCGGCCGCAGCGGGTACTCGTCCACCTGCATCGTGTCCAGCGCGTGCGGCGCCGGCTTCGGCGGCTTCGGCATGACCGCCGCCTCCGAGTGCCCGCCGCAGCCGTACGACAGCGACACCACGTGGCCGTCCGCCGGACCGAACTCGTTCGCGCACACCCCGAACGCCTGCTTCAGCGAACCGGCCAGCGGCACCAGGAACGCGCAGGTGACGCACGAGGCCGGGGCCGCCTGTGCCATCGGCGTCTTCGCCCCGAACCCCTCGTCCCAGCGGTCGGCCGCCGTGTGCAGCCCGTACCGGGACAGCACCCGCGCCCGCCGCATGCCGAGCTCCTCCGCGACCGCGGCGATCGAACCCCGGCTCGTCGTCGCGGGGCGCGTCGTCAGCTCCGCGTCCTCCGCGTCGACGAGGTCGGCCATCTCCTGCGACACCTCGGAGACCGCGGAGTTCGGCGGCGGCTCGTCCTCACCGGTGTAGCCGGGCTCCAGGCGGAGGTCGTCCGCCTCGGTGGGCAGCAGGTCGCCGGGCCCCATGTCGCCGGGGCGCAGCCGCTCGCTCCACGGCACCCACTCCGGGGCGAGCAGCGCGTCACTGCCGGGCAGCAGCACCGTTTCGTCGAGGGTGACCTTCTTCGCGCGGGAGGCGCGGGCGACGGTCACCGCCCAGCGCCAGCCCCGGTAGCCGGGTTCCTGGCACTCGAAGAAGTGAGTGACGACCCGGTCCCCCTCGGAGACCACGCCCACATGCTCACCGACGACCCCCGGCGCGGCTGCCTCCTCGGCCGCCGCGCGGGCGAGGTCTACCGCCTCGGCGCACAGACGGTCGGGAACGGGGGTACGGGCCGTACGGCTTCGCGTCGTCGCAGCACTCACAGGTCTCGCTTCTCTCCTACGCCAGTCTCACGAGCGCGCCTGCACATCCATCGGTCCCGGCCATGACGGATGCGGGCGGAGCGGACCTGGGGGCCGCGTCGACGTCCACACCCGTTGCTGCCTGTCTCGGGCGCACCTTCTGCCATCCATTCTGCGGGATCGCCGAGAGGCGCGCGGCCGAGGTCAACCGCCGGTGGCGCGCTACGCACGCTACCCCCTCTCTCGCCCCCCGCCCACCTGCCCGTCCCAAACAAGGTCGTATCCGAGGTCGTGTCCGACGCCACGTCCCGGGTGCGGGCCGCTTCGGAGGGCTTGTGAACCGCCGGTGGATCCGGGTCGCGCCGGGCGCGCCCGACCGGCGCGAACCACCGGCCCGGCAGGACGGAGTGCGCCGCGCCCCGCGCCGATACCGGTTCGCCGCCGTCGCGACTGGGGCACTATGACGGGGTGGCTTCCGCCAGGTCGCACGAGGAGCCCGGTCCGCTCCGCAGGACGGGCCGGGCGGTCGGTCGTGCCCTCCACACGCCGTTCACCGGCGCCGCGAAGGGCATCCGGAAGGCGACCCACGCCCACGGCGCCGGCGAGTCCGGGCTCGGCAAACTGATCGAGCTGCACGCCGTGAACGGCGCGGGCGACGTGATGATCACGGTCGCGCTCGCCTCGACGGTGTTCTTCGCGGTGCCGACGGACGAGGCCCGCGGCCGGGTCGCCCTCTACCTCGCCATCACCATGGCGCCCTTCGCCCTCCTCGCCCCCGTGATCGGCCCGCTCCTGGACCGGCTGCCGCACGGCCGCCGCGCCGCGATGGCGGCCGCGATGCTGACCCGCGCGGTGCTCGCGCTCGCCATGTCGGGCGCGGTCGCCACCGGCGGCCTGGAGCTGTACCCGGCCGCGCTGGGCGTCCTGGTCTGCTCGAAGGCGTACGGGGTGGTGCGCAGCGCCGTCGTGCCGCGCCTGCTGCCGCAGCGCTTCTCCCTCGTGAAGGCCAATTCCCGGGTCACCCTGGCCGGGCTGCTGGCGACCGGTGTCGCCGCCCCGATCGGGGCGGCGCTCCAGATGGCCGGGCCCGCCTGGCCGCTGTACGGGGCGTGCGCGATCTTCGTCGGCGGGGCCGTCCTCGCCTTCACGCTGCCGCCCAAGGTCGACTCCGCGAAGGGCGAGCGGAAGGCCCGGCTGGTGCCGCCGCACGGGGTGGCGGTCTCCCCGAGCGGTCCGGGAGGGGCCGGCCCGGGGCAAGGCGACGGGAAGCGGACCGGCGGGAAGTGGGCCGGTGGAAAGCGGACCGGCGGGAAGTGGCTCCGTCGGGCACGGCGCGGGGAACGGAACGGGGAGAGGCCACCGGGGCGGAACGGCGAGAGGCGGCCGGGGCTGCGGTCCGTGGGGCCGTCCGTGCTGAACGGCCTCCAGGCCAATGCCGCGCACCGCGCGCTCTCCGGCTTCCTGATCTTCTTCCTGGCGTTCCTGCTGCGCGAGCACCCGCTCGCCGGGCAGAGCGCCGCCGTCTCGCTCGGCATCGCCGGCGTCGCGGCCGGCGCCGGCAACGCGGCGGGTACGGCGGTCGGCTCCTGGCTCCGGGCCCGCGGCCCCGAAGTGATCGTCGTGGCGATGCTGGCCCTGGCCCTGGGGGTCGCCGTGCTCGCCACGCTGTTGTTCGGCACGGTGCTGGTCGCCGCGCTCAGCGCCACCGCGGGCTTCACCCTGGCCCTGTCGAAACTGTCGCTGGACGCGATGATCCAGCGCGACGTGCCGGAGGAGGTGCGCGCCTCCGCGTTCGCACGCTCCGAGACCGCGCTCCAGATGGCCTGGGTGGTCGGTGGCGGCATCGGCATCGCCCTCCCCCTCAACGGCGTACTGGGCATGTCGGTCGCCGCGGGCATTCTCGCCCTCGGCGCCGCCACCTCCGTACGGGGCCTGCTGGGCGCCGCACGACGCGGCTCGCCGCACCCCCGCGTGGCGTGAGCCGGAGCGACCGATAGCCTTCGGCTCATGACCGTTGCGTTCTTCTCCGGTAAGGGCCGTCGAATCGGCGTCGCTCTTGGTGCCGTGTCCGCGGGACTCCTCGTCCTCTCCGCCTGCGACAAGCCGACGCCGCTCGCGACCGTAACGGTCGGCGGCAACTCGGTGAGCTCCGAGGCCTCCTGCTACAACGACGGCAAGGCCCTCAAGCAGGCCGACATCAAGCGCTGCCTCAACAAGAAGGCGGAGAAGTCCGTCGAGGTCGCGATGGACGACAAGGTCCGCTTCGGCGTCGACCCCGAGATCGCCGAGAACGGCTGGACCCTGTTCATCAACGGCCAGCAGGCCGAGCAGGAGCCGTACAAGAAGACCTACCGGTCCATCCCGGGCAGCGCCTTCTTCTCCAGCCAGACCGGCGAGACCACGAACAAGACGCAGGTCAGCATCGTGGAGACCCAGGGCAAGAAGCTCACGGGCATCTGGCACTTCGAGCTGAAGAAGACCTCCTGACCCCGGGCCGTGCCCGGCACGGCCCTCCCGACCGCCCGGCAGGCCCCGCGAACCCCGAAAACCCCTCCTGAACCTCGGAGGACCGCTCCGTGCATGTGCTCGTCGTGACCGCTGTCCCGGCAGAACGGGACGCGGTCACGCGCGCGTTCGAGGACCGGGCCGAGGTGTCGGTGTGCCATGCCCCGGGGGCGGAGATCCACCGCGCGGGCCCCTTCGACGTCCTCGCGGGCGGCGTGGGGCCGGGCGCCGCGGCGGCCTCGGCCGCGTTCGGTCTGGCCGCGTTCGGTCCGGCATCGGACCGCTACGACCTGGTGATCTCGGCCGGCATCGGCGGCGGGTTCGCCGGTGTCGCACCGGTCGGCTCCCTCGTGGTGGCCGATCGCATCGGCGTGGCGGACCTGGGCGCCGAGACCCCGGAGGGCTTCGTGCCCGTCACCGGGCTCGGCTTCGGCCGGGTCCTGCATTTCCCGCCCCGGTCGCTGGTACGGGACGTGGCCGCCGCCACCGGCGCGGTCACCGGCGACGTCCTCACCGTCTCCACCGTGACCGGCAGCGCCGGGCGCGCCGCCGCCCTGCTCGCCGCGCACCCGCGGGCCGCCGCCGAGGCCATGGAGGGCTTCGGGGTCGCGGAGGCGGCCGAGTGCATCGGCGTGCCCGTCCTGGAGATCAGGGCCGTCTCGAACGCCGTCGGCCCGCGCGACCGGGACGCCTGGCGCATCGGCGACGCGCTGGCCGCGCTCACCGACGCGTTCGGGAAGCTCGCCCCCGTACTGGAAAGTTGGATCCACCGTGACCGAAACGACTCCTGACCCGCTGCGGATCGCCTTCTCGCCCTGCCCCAACGACACCTTCGTCTTCGACGCCTGGGCACACGGCAGGGTCCCCGGCGCGCCCGCCCTCGACGTCACCTTCGCGGACATCGACCTCACCAACAAAATGGCCGAGCGCGGCGAACTCGACGTCCTCAAGGTCTCGTACGCGGTGCTGCCCTGGGTCCTCGACGAGTACGCGCTGCTGCCGTGCGGCGGGGCGCTCGGGCGGGGCTGCGGGCCGCTCGTCCTCACGCGGGAGGGCGCGGACGGGGACCTGACGGGCAGGACCGTCGCCGTGCCGAGCGAGCGCTCCACCGCGTACCTGCTGTTCCGGCTCTGGGCCGCGGAGAAGGTGCCGGGAGGCGTCGGCAAGATCGTCGTGATGCCGTTCGACGAGATCATGCCCGCCGTGCGCGACGGGAAGGTGGACGCCGGTCTCGTCATCCACGAGGCCCGCTTCACGTACCGGAACTACGGGCTGCACAACCTGGCCGACATGGGCCGGCACTGGGAGGACACGACCGGACTGCCGATCCCGCTCGGCGCGATCATCGCCAAGCGGTCGCTGGGCGCCGACACCCTGAAACTGCTCGCCGACTCCGTGCGCGCCTCGGTGCGGGCGGCCTGGGACGAGCCGGAGGCGTCCCGGCCCTATGTGCTGGAGCACGCCCAGGAAATGGACCCGGCCGTGGCGGACCAGCACATCGGGCTGTACGTCAACGAGTTCACGTCCGATCTCGGCCAAGAGGGCTACGCGGCGATCCGCGGCCTGTTGACCCGCGCGGCGGCCGAGGGACTGGTACCGCCCCTCGGCCCGGACGCGCTGTCGTTCGTCTGAAACGGCCACCGGGGCTGAACCGGCCACCGGGGCCGTGACCGTACGGAACCGGGGCCCGTACGAAGCCGGGCCCGTGCAGAGCAAGGGCTCGCGCGGAACCGGAGCCCGTACGGAACCGGAGCCCGTACGGAACCGGGGCTCAGACGTCGAGCTGGTCGGCTACCGCGCGCAGCAGGCCGCCGATCTTCTTGCCGGCCGCCTTGTCGGGGTAACGGCCGCGCTCCAGCATCGGCGTGATGTTCTCCAGCAGGGTGGTCAGGTCCTGCACGATGGACGCGAGCTCGTCCGGCTTGCGGCGCTGCGCGGCCGCGACGGAGGGGGTCGGGTCCAAGATCGCCACCGAGAGCGCCTGATCTCCCCGCTGACCTGCGACGACTCCGAATTCGACGCGCTGGCCCGGCTTGAGGGCGTCGACGCCGTCGGGCAGCACGGAGGAGTGCACGAAGACGTCGCCGCCGTCGTCGCGGGAGAGGAAGCCGAAGCCCTTCTCGCTGTTGAACCACTTGACCTTGCCAGTCGGCAAAGCACGCACCCCATCTCAACCCGTGTGCCGGAACAAGCCTCAGCAGGTCAGGCTATCCAGTGGTGGTGCTCCCCTGCTGGCAGCAGCCTCCACAGGAGGAGTACCCCTCGTCAAGCCTGGTCATCCGGACTGCTGTCCGGAAACGGCGCCTGTTGCGCGCGTCGATGGCCCCGGGGTGGTTCGCCGCCCCCGGGAACTACCCTGGCGGGGTGAGTACTACACCTTCTGGCGCGGGCGACCGGCTGGTCCGGATCGGCGCGATCGTCTTCTTCGTCGGCGCGCTGTCCACACTGGTCACGGTGGCCCCGCTGTTCCTCGGCACCCGCCCGCTGCCGTCCATCGCCTGGTCGCTGTGCATGCTGATGGGCGTCGGCTTCCTGATCGCCGCCGCGGGCGTGATCCGGTCCGCGCGGGCGGGTTCGGCGAAGCGTTAGCGCGGGCGGGTTCGGCGAAGCGTTAGCGCGGGCGGGTTCGGCGAAGCGTTGGCGCGGAGCGCGCCGCCCGGCGGCAGGGAACGCAGAGGCCGGGCGCGGCCGGTAATCCAGGTGTGTCCAGGCAGTGTGTACGGGGAAACTGCCGACATGCCGATTGTTGAAGTCTCTCCCGGAGTGTCCCTCGCGTACGAGACCTTCGGTGACCCCGTCGACCCGCCCGTCCTGCTCGTGGGGGGTTTCGGCGCGCAGATGATCGCCTGGCACGAGGACTTCTGCCGCGAACTCGCCGGCCGTGGCCGCTATGTGATCCGGTACGACAACCGCGACTGCGGGCTGTCCACCAAGTTCGACGACCGTCCCGTCGACACGGGCCGGCTCATCGCCGCCGTGAGTTCGGGGGACGTTCCGGCCGCCCTCGCGATGGTTCCCTACACGCTTCAGGACATGGCCGACGACGGTCTCGGCCTGCTCACGGCGCTCGGGATCGAACGGGCCCACGTGGTCGGGTCCTCGATGGGCGGCGTGCTCGCGCAGCTGATGGCCATCGCCCGGCCGGACCGGGTGCTGACCCTGACGTCGATGATGTCCACGACCGGCGAACCCGAATACGGCCGGTCCAGCCCCGAGGCCCAGGCGGTGATCTCCGGTCCGAAGCCGACGGACCGGGAGGGGTACATCGCGGCGGCGGAGCGGGACCTGGTCTGGGCCTCCAAGCGCTACGGCGACCCCGCGGCCCTCCGTGAGCTGGCCGCCGCCGGCTACGACCGCGCGCATTACCCGGCCGGGGTCGGGCGTCAGCTCGGAGCGATGCTCCTCAGCGGTTCACGCGCCCACGCCCTCCGGGAGCTCCGGGTCCCGACCCTGGTGATCCACGGGCTGGACGACACGTTGATCGACCCCAGCGGCGGGGAGCGCACCGCGGCTCTCGTACCCGGAGCGAAGCTGCTGCTGATCCCCGACATGGGGCACGACCGCCCCCGTGAGCTCTGGCCCGTGATCAACGACGCCGTCGAGGCGCACACCGGCCGCGCGTGAGCGTCGTCTCGGCGCCCCGCGGCATCGGGACGGGGTGACCGGGGCCGCGCGGCCCCGGCTCCCACCGATGGGTTACGCCGTGTACTTCTCCAGCCAGTCCGGGAACTCCGCCAGGGACGACAGGATCACGTCCGCTCCCGCCTCCCGGAGTTCGTCCGCGTCGCACGGGCCCGTGGTGACCGCGACCGACAGGGCGCCGGCCGCGCGGGCGCCGCGTACGTCGCCGGTGTGGTCGCCCACGTAGACGTCCGCCGCGTGCTCGCGCAGCGCGCGCCCCTTGGCCTCCGCCCACAGGCCGCCCATGACCGCGTCGGGCTCGATGCCGAGGTGGGCCAGGTGGAGTTCCGCGCTCGGCCGGTGCTTGGCGGTGACGACGATCGTCCGGCCGCCCCGTGCGCGGATCGCCGCGACCGACTCCCGGGCGCCGGGCAGCGCGGGGCTCGGGAGGATGGCGTGTGCGGGGTAGATCTCCCGGTAACGGTCGGCGGTGGCGGCCACCGCGTCGGCCGGGAACCAGTTCCGCAGTTCCTCGTCGACCGGCGGGCCGAGCCTGCTCACCACCAGGTCCGCGTCGATCGGCGTCCCCGTCTCGGCGGAAAGCGCCTGGTAGGCGGCCTTGATTCCGGGGCGGGTGTCGATGAGCGTCATGTCGAGGTCGAAGCCGACCGTCAAGGGATGCGAAGGCATGGCATCCATTGTGCGCGGGACGCGGGGTACGAGGGCGGGCGCGAAGCCGGGTGCGGAAGCGGGGGTGGGTGCGGAAGCGGGGCGGGTGTGGTGGGTGGGGCGTCGGGTCGACCCGGTGGGGCTCTGTGGTCCGAAATCGGCGGTGCTTAGACTTAGCCAAGCCTAACTTTGCTTCGCTCTCGATTGGGTCCGATGTCAGCCGTCGCTCCACGCCGCTCCAGACGCGCACTCGCGACGGCGGCGGCCGTCGTGGCGCTGCTGGCGGCGGTACTTCTCAGCCTCGCCGTGGGGGCCCGTTCCATACCCCCGTCCGAGGTGTTCGACGCCCTGCTGAACGGCGGGCACTCCGACAACGCCGAGGTCGTCCGGAACCTGCGCGTGCCGCGCACCCTGATCGGGCTGATGGTCGGCGCCGGACTGGCCCTCGCGGGCACGGTGCTCCAGGGCATCACCCGCAACCCCATCGCCGACCCCGGCATCCTCGGCATCAGCCAGGGCGCGTCGGTGGGCGTGGTGCTGGCCATCGCGTACGCCGGTGTCCACACCCTGACGGGGTACGTGTGGTTCGGGTTCACGGGGGCGGCGATCGCCTCCGTCGCCGTGTACGCCGTCGCGTCGAGCGGGCGCGGGGGCGCCACCCCCGTGAAGCTCGCCCTGGGCGGCGCCGCGATCAACGCGCTGCTGGTGTCCGTGACCTCGGCGGTGCTGACGACCAAGGCGTCCGCGCTGGACGAGTTCCGCTTCTGGCAGGTCGGCTCGCTCGGCGGGCGCGAGGCCGACATCGCCCAGCAGATCTGGCCGTTCATGCTGCTCGGAACGGTCCTCGTGCTGTCCGTGGCACGCGGTCTCGACGCGCTGGCGCTCGGCGAGGACCTGGCGAAGGGCCTCGGGCAGAAGGTCGCGACGGTACGGATCGTCGGCGGCGTCGGGGCCACGGTGCTGACCGGTGCCGGGGTCGCGGCGGCCGGGCCGATCGCGTTCATCGGACTCGCCGTCCCGCACCTCGCCCGCGCGATCGTCGGCTCCGACCACCGCTGGGTGCTGCCGATGGCCGCACTGCTCGGGCCCGTGATGCTGCTCGTCTCCGACGTCGTCGGCCGGGTCCTGTTCCCGCCGAGCGAGGTCCCGGCGGGCGTGATGACGGCACTGATCGGCGTTCCGTTCCTGGTCACCCTGGTACGCCGGAAGGCGGTGCCCGCATGAGCACCGGGACGAAGACGGAGGTGCGGGTGCGGCCCGCCGGGTACGGCGTCGTACGGATCGGGGCGCGGGGCCGGTTCCTGCTGCACCGCCGGGCGGCCCTCGTCGCCGTCGCCCTCGTGGTCCTGCTGGCCGCGGTCTGTGTCGCGTACCTCTGCGTCGGCGAGAGCTTCGTGGCGCCCGGCGAGGTCGTGAAGGTGGTCCTGGGGCAGCCGTCCCCGGACGAGCTGGTGGTCGGCACCCTGCGGCTGCCGCGGATGGTCGTGGGGCTGCTGGTCGGCGCGGCGTTCGGGATCGCCGGCGCACTGATCCAGACCGTCGCCCGCAACCCCCTCGCAAGCCCCGACATCATCGGCATCAGCCAGGGCGCGAGCGCGCTCACGGTCGGCGCGATGACCTTCGGCGTCACCTCGTACACCGTCCTGCCGTACCTGTCCGTCATCGGCGGGGTGGCCGCGGCGGCGCTCGTGTACGTCTTCGCGTGGCGCGGCGGTCTGCACGCGGCCCGTTTCGTCCTCATCGGCATCGGCTTCGCCATCGCGCTGCGGTCGGTCACCACGCTGTTCATGACGAAGGGCGACTACCTGGTCGCCCAGCAGGCCAAGGTCTGGATGACCGGCTCGCTCAACGGCCGCGGCTGGGACCAGGCCGCGCCGCTCGGCTGGACACTGCTGCTCCTCGCCCCGGCCCTCCTGTGGGCCGCCCGCGCGCAGCGCACCGTCTCGCTGGACGACGACACCGCGACCGCGCTCGGGGTGCGGCTCGGGCGGGTGCGGCTGGGGCTCGTCGCCCTCGGGGTGGTCCTGGCGTCCGTGGCGACCGGCACGGCCGGGCCGGTCGACTTCGTGGCGCTGCTCGCCCCGCAGATCGCCCGCCGGACGACCCGCACCGCGCAGATCCCGCTGCTCTGCTCGGCACTGCTCGGCGCGGTGATCGTGGTGTTCGCGGACCTGCTCGCGCGCAAGCTCTTCTCGCCCACCGAACTGCCGGTGGGCGTCCTGACGGCGGCGGTCGGCGCCCCGTACCTGATCTGGCTGATCGTCCGCGGACGGGACGGCGGTCGCGGCCGCAATGGAGGCACCGCATGAGTTCGACCCGTACGTCCGAGACCGGGACCGGGACGGGGGCGGAAGCGCCCGCGACCGGTCGGCTCGCCGCGCGGGGGCTGACGCTCTCGTACGAGGACCGCACCGTCGTCCACGAGCTGGACCTCACCGTGCCGGACGGCCGGGTGACGGTCATCGTCGGCCCGAACGCCTGCGGCAAGTCGACCACCCTGCGCGCGCTCGGCCGGCTGCTCAAGCCGCGCGGCGGTTCGGTGCTCCTCGACGGCACCGAGCTGTCGAAGATCCCCACGCGGAAGATCGCCCAGTCGATCGGACTGCTGCCGCAGACCCCGGTGGCCCCGGAGGCGATCACCGTCTCCGACCTCGTCGCCCGCGGCCGGCAGCCGCACCAGCACTGGTGGCAGCAGTGGTCGGACGAGGACGAGCGGGCGGTGACGGACGCGATGGAGCGCACGGACGTCGCCGCGCTCGGCGACCGGTCGGTGGACGAGCTGTCCGGCGGGCAGCGCCAGCGGGTCTGGATCGCGATGGCACTCGCCCAGGAGACCGACCTGCTGCTGCTCGACGAGCCGACCACGTACCTCGACATCGCGCACCAGGTGGAGGTCCTGGACCTGGTGCGCCGGCTCACCGCCCCGGCGGTGGACGGCACCCGCGGCCGGACCGTCGTCACCGTGCTCCACGACCTCAACCAGGCCGCCCGTTACGCGGACCACCTGGTCGCCATGAAGGCGGGCCGGATCGTCGCCGAGGGCCGCCCGGAGGACATCGTCACGGCCGGCCTCGTGCACGAGGTCTTCGGCCTGGAGGCGGTGATCGTCCCGGACCCGGTGACGGGTTCGCCGCTGGTGGTGCCGGGGGCGCCCTGGCAGGCCGCGCCGACGCCGACGCCGTGAACCCGCGCCCTTCCTCCCGTGGCCCGGCGCGCCGTCGTTCCTTCTCCGGCCGTCCGCGGTGACCGGCCGGCCGCCCGCGCATCCGTGACCGGCACTCCGACCCCGACGAAAGGCAGCCCATGCCCACCTCCATCCGCCGCCGCGGCCCCGTCCTCGGCGCCCTCACCCTGACCGGCGCGCTCACGCTCGGTGCCTGCGGTTCCTCGGACTCCGGCGGCGGTGACGGCGGGGCGGCCCGGACGCACACCGTCAAGACGGCCATGGGCGACGTCGAGGTCCCCATGGCCCCGAAGCGCGTCGTGGTCCTCGACACCGGCGAGCTGGACTCCGCGCTCAGCCTCGGCGTGCGGCCCGTCGGCGCGACGCACTCGGCGACGGAGGACGGCTTCCCCTCCTACCTGCCGGAGAGCCGGACGAAGGACATCAAGGAGGTCGGCGAGATCGCCAACCCCAACCTGGAGACCGTCGCCTCGCTGAAGCCGGACCTGATCCTCACCAGCAAGGTCCGGGACGGCGACCGCTACGAACAGCTCAGCAAGATCGCCCCCACCGTGATGACGGAGTCCACCGGAACGGCCTGGAAGGAGAACTTCCAGGTGCACGCGGAGGCGCTCGGCAAGCAGGCCGAGGCGAAGAAGGTCGTCGCCGAGTACGACGCCCACGTCGCGAAGGTGACCGGGGCGATCGGCGGGAAGGAGAAGGCGGCCGGAACGGAGGTCAACTTCGTCCGCTTCGTCGAGGGCGCCGACATCCGCATCTACGGCAAGCAGAACTACATCGGCTCGATCCTCGCCGACCTGGGCCTGGGCCGCCCCGCGATCACCGACAAGGCCAAGGACGGCTTCTCGTACGACGTGTCCCCCGAGAAGATCGACCTCGCGGACGCGGACGTCGTCTTCACGTCCACCTACGGCGACCCGGGCAAGGCGGGGACGACCAGGACGATGAACAGCGGCCTGTGGAAGGGGCTGAGGGCGTCCAGGAACGGCAAGGTCTTCAAGGTCGACGACCGGCTGTGGATCGCGGGCATCGGCTACACGGCCGCGGGCAAGATCCTCGACGAGCTCCAGGCGGACCTGACGAAGCAGGAAGCGGACCTGCCGAAGTAGGAAGCGGGGGACGGACGAGGCCCGGGGCGCCTACGGCCGGGTACGGGTACGGCTGTGCCGCCCGACCCCGTCCTCTCCCCCGCTCCGCTCCGTCCGTCTATTCCGTGCGCTTGCGCGCCCGCCACACCAGGAACGCCGCCGAGGCCAGCGCGGCCGTACGGACCACCACCGGCCACATCCCGCTCAGCACGTCGTCCATCCCGCCCCGCGGGACGGGCTCGCCCCAGCGGCCCTCGGTGCGACCCCAGAGCCAGACGACGGCGCCCGCCGCGACCACGCCCGGCAGCCCCATCGCCGCCCACTTCGCCTCCGTGCGGGACAGGGTGCGCGAGCTGTACGCGAGCAGCCAGCCGCCGGCCAGGCCCAGCCAGTTGCCCAGGGCCGCGCCGACGACCAGCAATGCGGCGGCGAGCAGCAGCAGGGGGTGGGAGAAGCCGCGGCCACTCGCCCCTTCCTCGCGGGGGGCGCGAGGGGCGCGACGGCGGAGCCCGGGTGGGCGGCGGCGTTTGGGGGGTGCCTCGTCAGCCTCGGGCGCGTCGTCCTCGGCCGCCGCCCCCTCGTCGTCCAGTGCCTCGTCCGTGCCCGCGCGCTGGGCCGGTACCGCGTCCTTCGGCGCGGGCGGCTTCAGCATGGCCGGGATCTCGACCCCGCCGACGAACCCCGGCACGTCGACGCCGTCACCGAACGGCCCCGGCTCGATCCGCCACCAGTCGGGTTCGCTCCCGGACGGCCCCAGCTCGTCCGTACCGGCCCGGTGCGGCGGCGAAGGCACCTGCCCGGCCGCCGTGCCGGGCGCACCCGAGTCGGGGCCCGATTCGGCGTCGGCCCCCGGTTCGGGGCCGGGCTTCTCCGCCCGGGGGCGCGGCGCGTCCTTGCCGGGACCGGCCTTCCGGAGCACCCCCTTGAGCGATGTGCGCGGGTCGAACGACGTGCGCGGGCGGGGAACGTCCGGCCCCGCCCCCGGCTTCCCCGCCGCTTCCCCGACCCGGCCCGCACTCGCCGTACTTCCCGCGCTTCCCGTACTTCCCGCGTCCGCCGGTGTGCTCGTCGGCGTGCTTGTCGACGTACTCGCCGACCGTCCCGGCTGTTCGGTTCGCCCGGTTCGCCCGGTCCGGTCCGGAAGCTCGACCGTCCCGTCCGCCGACGCGGCCGCCGCGGCGACCAGTTCGTCCGGCGTGCCGAGTTTCCCGATGATGCGGCGGACCGCCGCCGGAGAGTCCGCGGACTGCTTTCCGCGCTGCCGGTCGATCTCGCCCCGGAGCTCGGCGACGAGCCTCATCCGGGTGCCCGAGGACAGCTGTTGCTGCTGGGCCAGGTCCCCGACCCGGCTCAGGTAGTCGTAGACCAGCTGGTCGCTCTCGATCCCCACGCGTCGATTCCCCTCTACCGCCCTGCACCGACGGTAGCGTCCCGGCCCCGTCCCGAACGACTGCCGTGACAACTGCCACGGCGACTGTCGTGACGACTGCCGCGACGCGGGCGGTGCCGGACAGCCGCCCGCCCCGGAGCGGATGGCGACCTCCCGGGGGCGGATGGGGACTACCGTGGGGCGGATGGGGATGACCACACCACCGCGGACGCTCGCCGAAGCCCTCCGCGCCCGGGACGACGAGTCGTTGGCCGGACTGCTGCGCGCCCGCCCCGATCTCCTCAACCCCGTGCCGGGCGACATCACCCAGCTCGCGACGAGAGCCGGCACCCGCGCCTCCGTCGTACGCGCGCTGGAGCACCTCGACAAGTTCGCCCTGCAGACCGCCGAAGCACTCGCGGTGGCGCCCGACCCCGCCCCGTACGGAACGCTGCTCGGCCTGCTCACCGGCGACGGGCACGACGGCCCCGACCAGGGCGGCGGCGCGGACGCGGTGCCCGCGGACACGGTGATCGCGAACAAGGCAATCGCGGACGCGCTGCCCGGCGCCCTGGCCACCCTGCGCGAACAGGCCCTCGTCTGGGGGGACGACGAGCGGCTGCGTCTGGTGCGCACCGCGCGCGAACTCCTCGCCCCGTCCCCGCAGCACCCCTCCCCCACCGGTCTCGGGCCGACCGTCGCCGAGGCGACCTCCGGGATGTCCCCCGGCCGCCTCCAGGAGATCCTGGCCGCCGCCGGGCTGCCCGCCACCCACGACCCGGTCTCCGCCGTGGCGTCCCTGACCGGGCTGTTCACCGACCGGGCGCGGATGGGCGAGCTGCTGGACACCGCCCCCGCCGAGGCCCTGTCCGTGCTGGACCGGCTGGTGTGGGGGCCGCCGTACGGGGAGATCACCCCGAACCCCACCCCGCCCGTGAAGTGGCTGCGCGACCGGGGGCTGCTGCTGCCCGTGGCCACCCGCACCGTGGTGCTGCCCCGCGAGGCCGCCCTGCACCTGCGGGCCGGCCGCGCCCACCGCGTACCGGAACCGCGACCGCCGGCCGTGGAGGCGGTCGCCCAACGCGATCCACAGGCTGTGGACAGCGCCGCGGCCGGTCAGGCGTTCCTGGCGGTGAGCACCGTCGAGGAACTGCTGAAGAGCTGGAACGGCGGCGGCCCCCCGATACTGCGCTCCGGCGGGCTCAGCGTCCGCGACCTGAAGAGGACGGCCGCCGCCCTCGAAGTCCCCGAACCGGTCGCCGCGTTCTGGGCCGAGACCGCCTACGCGGCCGGGCTGCTGGCCTCCGACGGGGAGGCCGACGAACGGTACGCCCCGACGCCCGCGTACGACGACTGGGTCGAACTCCCCGCCCAGGAACGGTGGGTGGCCCTCGCCACCGCCTGGCTCGCCGCCACCCGCACCCCGGGGCTGGTCGGCGGCCAGGACGCCAAGGGCCGGGCCCTGTCCGCGCTCGGCCCCGAACTCGACCGCTCCGCCGCCCCGGAGGTGCGCCACCGGGTCCTCGCGCTCCTCGCCGCCCTCGACCCGGGCACCGCCCCCGACCCGGAGACCGTGCTCGCCCGGCTCCGCTGGGAACGCCCCCTGCGCGGCGCCGCACCCTCCACCGCGTCCACTGCTTCGGCATCCGGTGCTTCCGCGTCCGGCGCTTCGGGAGGGGGCGCGGACCTGCGGTCGCGGATCGCGCTGTGGACGCTCAACGAATCGGAACTCCTCGGCATCACCGGCCGCGGGGCGCTCGCCGCGCACACCCGCGCCCTGCTCGACTCCGGGCCCGCCGAGGCCGCCGCGCTGCTCGCGCCCCTGATCCCGGAGCCGCTGGACCACGTCCTGCTCCAGGCCGACCTCACGGCCGTCGCCCCCGGCCCACTGGAACGCCCCCTGGCCGACATGCTCTCCGCCCTCGCGGACATCGAGTCGAAGGGCGGCGCGACGGTCTACCGGTTCACCCCCGGGTCTGTGCGCCGTGCCCTGGACGCCGGGCAGTCCGCGGCCGACCTGCACGCGTTCCTCGCCGCCCACAGCCGCACGCCGGTCCCGCAGCCGCTCAGCTACCTCATCGACGACGTCGCCCGCCGCCACGGCCATCTGCGGATCGGCGCCGCCTCCTCGTACGTGCGCTGCGACGACGAGGCCGTGCTGAACGAGATCCTCGCCGACCGGCGTTCGGTCACCCTGCGCCTGCGCCGCCTCGCGCCGACGGCCCTGGCCGCCCAGGTCGATCCCGCGTCCCTGCTCGACGGGCTGCGCGAGATGGGCTACGCCCCGGCTGCCGAGTCCGCCGAGGGCGACGTCCTGATCACCCGCGCGGGCGCCCGCCGCACCCCGCCCCGCACACCCCCCGCCCCCGTCCCCGAGGGCCCGCCGGTACCCGACGACACCCTGCTCGGCGCGGCGGTACGGGCGATCCGTGCCGGGGACACCGCCGCCACGGTGGCCCGCAAGGACACCCCGGAGTCCCCCGCGGCCACGCCCGGCACCCTGCCCCGCACGACCTCCGCCGAGACCCTCGCCACCGTCCAGGCCGCCGTCCTGACCGGCTCGGCGCTCTGGATCGGCTACGTCAACGCGGACGGCGCGGCCAGCCAACGCGTCATCGCCCCGGTCCGGGTCGAGGGCGGCTTCGTCACGGCGTACGACCACACGGCGGACGAGATCCGCACCTACCCCCTGCACCGCATCACCGGCGTCGCCGAACTCGCCGACGACACCACGGCCTGAGCACCGGTACGAGCACCGGCCCCGATACCGTCCCGAGCCCCGGGACCGGGCCGGCGCTCGGGGCGGGTCCGTGCGCGACGACACACGCGCCATGTCCCCTTCATGCGGCACACTGGACGTTTGGCCGTTGCCGGTCGTCCCGGCTGTTCCCGGCCGTCTCCGCAACAGAAAGGGCCGTACGTGACCGGACCCCTCATCGTCCAGAGCGACAAGACACTGCTTCTCGAAGTCGATCACGACCAGGCCGACGCCTGCCGTCGTGCCATCGCGCCCTTCGCCGAACTGGAGCGCGCGCCCGAGCACATCCACACCTACCGGCTGACCCCGCTCGGGCTGTGGAACGCGCGGGCCGCGGGGCACGACGCCGAGCAGGTGGTCGACGCCCTCGTGCAGTACTCGCGGTACCCCGTTCCGCACGCGCTGCTCGTCGACATCGCCGAGACGATGGCCAGGTACGGCCGCCTCACGCTCTCCAAGCATCCGGTGCACGGGCTGGTGCTGACCTCCACCGACCGGCCCGTGCTGGAGGAGGTCCTGCGCTCGAAGAAGGTGCAGCCGCTGGTCGGGGCGCGCATCGACGCGGACACCGTGGCCGTGCACCCGTCCGAGCGCGGGCAGATCAAGCAGACCCTGCTGAAGCTGGGCTGGCCCGCCGAGGACCTCGCCGGTTACGTGGACGGCGAGGCGCACCGCATCGAGCTCGTCGAGGACGGCTGGACGCTGCGCCCGTACCAGAAGCAGGCCGTCGAGGGGTTCTGGCACGGCGGTTCGGGTGTGGTCGTGCTGCCCTGCGGTGCGGGGAAGACGCTGGTCGGGGCCGGGGCGATGGACCGGGCCAAGGCGACCACGCTGATCCTGGTGACCAACACCGTCTCGGCCCGGCAGTGGAAGCACGAGCTGGTGAAGCGGACCTCGCTGACCGAGGACGAGATCGGCGAGTACAGCGGTACGCGCAAGGAGATCCGGCCGGTCACCATCGCCACGTACCAGGTGCTGACGACGCGTCGCAAGGGCGTCTACCCGCACCTGGAGCTGTTCGACTCGCGCGACTGGGGACTGGTGATCTACGACGAGGTGCACCTGCTGCCCGCGCCCGTCTTCAAGTTCACCGCCGATCTCCAGGCGCGGCGGCGCCTCGGCCTCACCGCGACGCTGGTGCGCGAGGACGGCCGGGAGTCGGACGTCTTCTCCCTGATCGGGCCCAAGCGGTTCGACGCCCCGTGGAAGGAGATCGAGGCGCAGGGCTACATCGCGCCCGCCGACTGCGTCGAGGTGCGGGTCAATCTGACGGACTCGGAGCGCCTCGCGTACGCGACCGCCGAGGCCGAGGAGAAGTACCGGTTCTGTGCGACGACCGCGACGAAGCGGAAGGTCACGGAGGCCCTGGTGCGCAGGCACCGCGGCGAACAGACCCTGGTCATCGGGCAGTACATCGACCAGCTCGACGAGCTGGGCGAGCATCTGGACGCCCCGGTGATCAAGGGCGAGACGAGCAATGCCCAGCGCGAGAAGCTCTTCGACGCCTTCCGGCGGGGCGAGCTCAACGTCCTGGTGGTGTCGAAGGTCGCGAACTTCTCCATCGACCTGCCGGAGGCCACCGTCGCCATCCAGGTGTCGGGGACGTTCGGCTCGCGCCAGGAGGAGGCGCAGCGGCTCGGCCGGGTGCTGCGTCCGAAGGCCGACGGGCACGAGGCGCGGTTCTACTCGGTGGTCGCCCGCGACACGATCGACCAGGACTTCGCGGCGCACCGCCAGCGGTTCCTGGCCGAGCAGGGGTACGCGTACCGGATCGTCGACGCGGACGAGCTGCTGTCCGGGAGCTGAGGCAGCGACCGGCGCACGGGGAAACGGTCCGCGTGCTCAGCGGGAGCGGCGGCGTATGCCCGCTTCCTCGGCGTACTCGCCGAGCACGACCACGCCGAACGCGGCGCGGACGAAGACCTTGACGGCACGCGCCGCGTCGCCGATGCGGTGGGTGTGGTGGTGACCGGTGGCCGCGGTCGCGCCGTGCGCGGGGTCGGTCCTGCGGGGGTTCAGGGTGACGGTGCTCATGTGTTCCATGGTCCTGCGCCGGGCCCCCGCGGGCATCGGCCCGTGGATTGAACCGGCGCACGACCCGTGTAGACCTCCGGTCGCATCCCGTCCCCTACGGGATGGACCCGCAGGTGGACGGCTGGGTGGACCGGTGGATCGGGCGGGATGCCGGGGAACACCGGAAAGTGCCGGGGAGTGCCAGGAAACGCGGGGCCCGTGGGGCAGCCGGGGAGAGGTCGGGGGTACTCAGGGAGAGGTCAGGGGTGCTCGGGGAGGGGTCGGCGCAGTCCGAAGCGGTCGGCCCAGGCGGTCATGTCGGCGGTCGTCGCGTTGCCGCCGCAGACCACCAGGCCCAGCCTCGCGTCCCCGCCGACGCGCTCCAGCACCCGGCGCGCCGCGGGCAGCAGGCATCCGGCGGCCGGCTCGGCCCAGACCTTCGCGTGGTCGGCCAGATCGAGGGTGCCCCGCACGGCCTCCGCGTCGCTCACCGTGAGCACGTCGGTGACCAGCGACGAGACGTGCTCGTAGGTGAGCCGTGAGGCGCTGGGGGCGCTCAGCGTCGAGACGATCGAGGACAGTTCGACCGGCACCGGCCCGCCGGAGGCCAGGGCCTGCGACATCGCCCGCGCGCCCTCGGTCTCCACGCCCCAGATCCGTACCCCGGGACGGAGCGCGTGCAGCGCGGCGGCGACGCCGGAGATCAGTCCCCCGCCGCCGATGCTGACGAGTACGTCGGTCAGCTCCCCGGCGTCCTGCGCGAACTCCAGGCCGACGGTGCCCTGGGCGGCGATGACGACCGGGTCGTCGAAGGGATGGACGAGGGCGAGGCCCTTGGCCCGGAACTCGTCCACGAGGGCGAACGCCTCGTCCATGGTGTCGACGAGGACGACACTCGCCCCGGCGGCCTCGGCGACGGCCACGGCACGGCCCGGGGCGGACCGCGGCATGACGACGGTCGCCCCGATGCCCAGCGCGCCGGCCATGACCGCGGTCGCGATGCCGTGGTTGCCGCCGCTCACCGCCACGACACCGGCGGCGCGCTCGGCTTCGCCGAGCGTGAGCAGCTTCGCCGTCGCGCCACGGGCCTTGAAGGAGCCGGTGCGCTGGAGGAGTTCCAGTTTCACGGTGACCTGTGCGCCCAGGAAGTCGGAAAGCCCGGGACTCGGCACCGTCGGGGTCCATACGACATGCCCCGCGATCCGCTCGGCTGCGGCTTCCACCTCTGCGACAGTGATCAGCACCTTCGCTCCCCCTCACCCGGTCCGAGCCGCGACGACCGGGGATCGTGCCGTCCGTGACGGAGGGCCGGCGCCCAGGTGGCACCGGCTCCACGCACGACGGGACCGATCGGGCGGCGGTTCGGTCACCCTACGCCGCGCGCGTCCCGGCCGACACGGCCCCCGCCCGGGGTGGGCGCGGTGCCGCCCCGGGTGATACGCGTTGGCCCGAATCCGGCCCGGTGGATACAATCGCCGGTCTGCCCGCCTCCCGCACCGTGGTACCGGCGGCCCGTGAGGGTCCGTGCCGGCAGCCGGGGGAGCGCCGCCGACCGGACGGAAACCGGCCGGCAGCCGTGTGCACACCCGCTGTGCGCACCCGTGATCGATTCCCGAGCGGACCGCATCACATCGTTCCCGGGTGTCGCCCGGGGGCGGGGTGCGGTTCGCCGTCCTGCGTCGAAAAGCCGGAGGCAACACCGTGCCCGCGCACGAACTCGAAAGCGACACCACCGATCCCCTGGCTCGCGAACGCGCCCATCTCGCCGCGTCCCGCTCCGCGCTGCGCGCCATGCGCGAGGACGCCCAGGCCCTCGACATCCGCGACGTCACCGCGAACTGGGTCAACGCGGCCGTCCTGCAGGCCCAGATCGACGAGCGCATCAAGTCGCTCGCCGACCTCTCCCACACCCCCCTCTTCTTCGGGCGCCTGGACTATCTGCACCGGGTCGGGGGCGATCTGGCCGAGGGTGCATCCGAAGGGGCGGCGCGCAGCGCCTCGGACAAGGGCGGTGGTGGGCGACGGGAGGGCCAGTTCTATATCGGGCGGCGCCACGTCCACGACGCCGACGGCGACCCGATGGTCATCGACTGGCGCGCGCCGGTCTCGCAGCCGTTCTACCGGGCCTCCCGGAAGGACCCGCAGGACGTCGGGCAGCGCCGCCGCTTCGGCTACACCGGCGGCGAGCTGACCGCGTACGAGGACGAGCACCTCACCGATCCCGCGGAGGCCGAGCAGGTCAGCAAGCTCCTCCAGGCGGAGATCGAGCGACCGCGCGTCGGCCCGATGCGGGACATCGTCGCGACGATCCAGCCCGAGCAGGACGAGATCGTCCGCAGCGGGCTCGGCGGGACGGTGTGCGTGCAGGGCGGGCCCGGCACCGGGAAGACGGCCGTCGGCCTGCACCGGGTCGCGTACCTGCTGTACGCGCACCGCGAGCGGCTGGCCCGTACCGGCACGCTGGTCATCGGGCCGAACCGGTCGTTCCTGCACTACATCGAGCAGGTGCTGCCCGCGCTCGGCGAGCTGGAGGTGAAGCAGGCGACCGTCGACGACCTGGTGGCGACGGCGGGCGTCGAGGTGCGCGGCACGGACGCGGCGGACGCCGCCGTCGTCAAGGGCGACGCCAGGATGGCCGAGGTGCTGCGGCGGGCGATCCGTTCGCACGTGACGCCGCCGACGGAGCCGGTCGTGGTCGTGCGCGGTTCGCGGCGCTGGCGGATTCCGGCGTACGAGCTGGAGGAGATCGTGAACGAGCTCCTGGCCCGTGAGATGCGTTACGGGGCCGCCCACGAGGCGCTTCCGCAGCGCATCGCGCACGCCGTCCTGGTCCGGATGGAGGAGGCGGGCGAGGCCCCCGACGACCGGGTGCAGAACGCGGTGGCCCGCAACCCCGCGGTGAAGGCGGCCGTGAAGGCGATCTGGCCGGCCGTCGACCCCGCCAAGCTGGTACTGCGGCTGCTGTCGGACGCGGAGTTCCTGGCCGCCCACGCCGAGGGACTGCTCGACGAGGACGAGCAGAAGACGATCCTGTGGGCGAAGCCCGCCCGGAGCGTGAAGTCGGCGAAGTGGTCGGCGGCGGACGCAGTGCTGATCGACGAGGCGAGCGATCTGGTGGCGCGCACGCACTCGCTCGGCCACGTCGTGCTCGACGAGGCGCAGGACCTGTCGCCCATGCAGTACCGGGCGGTGGGCCGCCGCTGCACGACCGGTTCGGCGACGGTGCTCGGCGATCTCGCGCAGGGCACGACGCCGTGGTCGACGGAGAGCTGGGCGCAGGCGCTGCACCACCTCGGCAAGCCGGACGCGGTGGTGGAGGAGCTGACGGCGGGCTTCCGCGTGCCGCGCGAGGTGATCGCGTACGCGTCGCGGCTGCTGCCGGTGATCTCGCCGGGCCTGGCGGCGGTGGAGTCGGTGCGCGAGTCGCCGGGTTCGCTGGAGGTGCGGCGGGTGGCCGGCCCGGCGGAGCTGGACGCGGCGGTGCTCGCGGAGTGCGCGGCATCGCTGACCCGGGAGGGGTCGATCGGCCTGATCGCGGCCGACGCCCGGATCCCGGTACTGGCCGAGGCCCTGACCGCGGCGGGGCAGCCGTACCTCTCCCCCGGCGAGGAGACCAGCGCCGAGTCCCGGCTGACGCTGGTTCCGGCCTCGCTCGCGAAGGGCCTGGAGTACGACTACGTGGTACTGGACGAGCCGGCCGCGGTGGTGGACGGGGAGCCGGACGAACGCACGGGGCTGCGCCGGCTGTACGTGGCGCTGACGCGTGCGGTGTCGGGGCTGACGGTGGTGCACTCGGCGGAGCTGCCGGACGAGCTGGCGGCACCGGAGGTCTGAGGGGTACGGGGCCGGGGCCCACGCCTCCCGGCCCCGGCCTCCGTACCTCCGGCCCGCCCGTACCGGCGGCCCCTCGGCCCCGGCCCCCGAAGCCCACCCCCTACGCGTCCAGCACCGTGCGCCACTCCCGTACCGCCGCCGCGTCCACCGGGCCGGACCATCCGTGCGGGCGGGCCGCGCCGCCGATGTGCACGGCGTCGATGCCCGCGGCCAGCAGCTCCGGCAGGTGCTCCAGGCGCAGGCCGCCGCCCACCAGGATCTGCGGCTCGTACCCGGCCTCGCCCTTGCGCGCCGCCTCGACCAGCAGCGTCGGGATGCCCTCGTCGACGCCCTTCGCCGAACCGGCGGTCAGATAGGTGTCCAGGCCGGGCAGGTCGGCCAGCTGCTTGCGCAGGGCGTCCCGGTCGGCGGCCCGGTCGATCGCCCGGTGGAAGGTCCACCGGCAGCCGTCCAGTTCGGCGACGAGGCGCTCGACGGCGACCAGGTCCGGGTTCCCCTCCTCGTCGAGGAAGCCGAACACGAACTCCTCGGCACCCGCCGCCCGCAGCTCGCGCGCCCTGGCCACGAGCTCCTCGATGTCGCCCGCCGCGAAGCCGTCCGCCAGCCTGAGCATCACCCGCAGCGGGATGTCCACCGCCGCCCGGATCTCCGCGAAGGTCGCACAGGACGGGGTCAGGCCGTCCGCCGCCATGTCGGTGACCAGCTCAAGCCGGTCCGCACCACCCGCCTGGGCGGCGACCGCGTCCTCCGCGTCGAGAGCGATCACCTCCAGGACTGCACGGTTGCTCATGGGTCCCAATCCTCCAGGAAGCAGCAATAGGTCTAGTCCAATGACCAGCCTACGGGCCGGTACGTCGAGTGCGCAGCTCAACGCCAGGCGAAGATACGCGAGGTCGGACGCGTGCCGGGCGACCGGACGCGCACACTCCGGGCTCCCGCGATATTTCCACCCTTGCAATTCATAGGGGTGGGGGGTATACATGAATCAGCAATGCATACCCCCTAGGGGTATCAAGGTCTCCGCCAGGGAGGACATCGTGTCCGCGCACACCGCCACACCCGGCCCCGGTACCGGCACCGGGACAGCCACCGGCACCACCGCAGAGGTCGAGCTCGCGATCGGCGGCATGACGTGCGCCTCCTGCGCGGCTCGCATCGAGAAGAAGCTCAACCGGATGGACGGGGTCGAGGCCACCGTCAATTACGCCACCGAGAAGGCGAAGGTCAGCTACCGGGGCGAGGACGTCTCGGTGCAGGACCTGATCGCCACCGTCGAGAAGACCGGTTACACCGCGCACGAGCCCGCGCCGCCGGCCCGCGCCGAGGGCGACGCCCCGGGCGGCGCCGCCGAGGACGACGGGGCCGAGGAGCTGCGACCGCTGCGGCAGCGGCTGTTCACCGCCGTCGCGCTCGCCGTGCCGGTGATCGCGCTGTCAATGGTCCCGGCGCTCCAGTTCGACTACTGGCAGTGGCTCTCGCTGACCCTGACGGCCCCCGTCGTCACGTACGCCGCGTGGCCGTTCCACAAGGCCGCGTTCACCAACGCCCGGCACGGCGCGGCGACGATGGACACGCTGATCTCGGTCGGCACCACGGCCGCGTTCCTCTGGTCGCTGTGGGCGCTGTTCTTCGGCACGGCGGGCATGGTCGGCATGACGCACCCCTTCGAGCTGACCATCGGCCGGAGCGACGGCGCGGGCAACATCTACCTGGAGGCCGCCGCGGGCGTCACCGCCTTCATCCTGGCCGGCCGCTACTTCGAGGCCCGGTCGAAGCGGAAGGCGGGCGCGGCCCTCAAGGCGCTCCTCGAACTCGGCGCCAAGGAGGTCACCGTGCTGCGCGGTGACCGCGAGGTGACCGTTCCGACGGCCGAACTCCAGGTCGGCGACCGGTTCCTGGTCCGCCCCGGCGAGAAGATCGCCACCGACGGCACCGTCGTCGAGGGCGCCTCGGCCGTGGACGCGTCGATGCTGACCGGCGAGTCCGTGCCCGTGGAGGTCGGCGTCGGCGACTCTGTGACCGGGGCGACCCTCAACGCGGGCGGTCGGCTCGTCGTCGAGGCGACCCGGGTCGGTGCCGACACCCAGCTGGCCCGGATGGCGAAGCTCGTCGAGGAGGCCCAGAACGGCAAGGCCGCCGCCCAGCGCCTCGCCGACCGGATCTCCGCCGTCTTCGTACCCGTCGTCATCGCGCTCGCCCTCGGCACGCTCGGCTTCTGGCTCGGCAACGGCGGCGGCCTGACCGCGGCGTTCACCGCGGCCGTCGCCGTACTGATCATCGCCTGCCCCTGCGCCCTGGGCCTGGCCACCCCCACCGCCCTCATGGTCGGCACC